>JACOTG010000173.1 GCA_016178505.1 Planctomycetota bacterium | reverse complement strand
GCACCAACGACGCGCAGAAGACGATGGGCATCATCGCCGTGCTCCTCTATTCGACCGGAAGGCTTGGCGGCGATTTTCACGTTCCGCTGTGGATCGTGTTGGCGTGTCATGCCGCGATGGCGATCGGAACTCTCTTCGGCGGCTGGCGCATCGTGCGCACGATGGGACTTCGAATCACACGGCTGCAACCCGTCGGAGGCTTTTGCGCTGAAACCGGCGGCGCGTTGACGTTGTTCCTCGCCACGGCGCTCGGCATTCCGGTCTCGACGACTCACACGATTACCGGATCGATCATCGGCGTCGGTGCCGTGAGAAAGTTCTCTGCCGTACGGTGGGGTATCGCGCAACAAATCGTCTGGGCGTGGCTGCTGACGATTCCGGCGTCCGGCTTCGTCGCGGCGTTGACGTGGTGGGTTTGTCACTTGCTCTCCGGGACATGAGACACGACGCGTCCGGCATCGAAGTGAAGACGTTGACCGCCGTCGTCGATCGCTCGCACGCCGTTTGATCATTCTCGAGCGCGAGCCGAATGCGAACACGTCTCGACCGGCTTCGGACGTTTGACATTCCGGCGCCGCTCGATGACAATCCTCACTCGACTCTCGGGGAAACATACAAGGTAGTCCAGGCCTCAATCTCGCCTTCGCTGACCTCCTGGGCAGGGAATCCCATGGCGAACGCGCCGCACGTTTCGGTCGTAGTTCCCAACTTCAATGGCCGGTCGCATCTCGAGCTCTGTCTCGCCTCGTTGGCAGCAACCCAATATCCAGAAGCCCGCCTCGAGATCCTGGTAGTCGACAACGGCTCGCGTGACGGCTCGTGCGAGTTCATCCGCCAGCGTTTTCCGCGCGTCCGCTTGATTCCCTTGGCGGAAAACGTGGGCTACTCCCCGGCCGCGAATCTCGGCGCCCAGCACGCGACCGGTGAGATTCTCGCCTTCCTCAACAACGATACGCGTGTGGAGCCGAGCTGGCTGGCCCCGCTCGTAGATGTGTTGGCGTCAGGCGAAGCCGACGCTGCGTCGCCGAAACTGATGAGCGGCGACGGTGGGCAGGTTCACTTTGCCGGTGGCGGCGCGAATTTTCACGGCATTGCATTTCAGCGTGGCATGGGAGAGCCCGACTCCGAAATCTACTCGCAACATCGATCGACGCTCTACGCGTGCGGTGCCGCCGAGGCGATTCGTCGCGACGTCTTTTTCGAGGCCGGCGGTTTCGACTCGGATTTCTTCGCGTACTACGAGGACCTCGACCTTGGTTGGCGACTGTGGGTGCTCGGCAAGCGGGTGGTGTTCGTGCCCGACTCTCGTGTCTGGCACCGTCACTCGGCGACTTCACGCCGCATTCCCGTGCACAAAGTTCGAGTCTTGCATCTGAGGAACCCCCTCTACGCCGTGTTCAAGAATTACGACGACGAGAGCCTTCGCCGAGTCTGGCCCGCGGCAATGACGCTGACTGTTCGGCGGAGCCTCTATCTATCGTCGCTCGACCGCGAGTCCTTCCGCATTGGCTCCGGATTGGACGGGGCGCTCGAGCCGGCTGAGCACGCGTTGGCGACGACTCGATCCAAGTTCAGCTCGGCTGTTCGGGGCGAATCATCGCCACACCCCGAAGAAACGGTGACGATACCTGCGTTGGCGGCGAGCGACTGGGTCGGTTACGGCGACTTTCTCGCTCATTTCCCGCGTCTCGTCGAGAAGCGTCGCGCGATTCAGTCTCGCCGGCGTCGGCCGGACTCGGAAATTCTGCCACTGTTCCTGGACCCGTTTTGGGCTGTCGAGCAAGGTGACGATTACCTTTTTCTGCAGCGATCTCTCGAATCACTCTTCGAGGTCGACGCGCTTTTTCCGAACGCGAGAAAGTCCGATCGAGGTCCCGTTTGCCCATGATCCTCGTCGACAAGGCGTTGGATCAGCGGGAGCGGGACGGAACGCCGATCCGCGTCGCGATGGTCGGCGCCGGCTTCATGGGTCGCGCCATCGCTCGCCAGCTCGTTTCCGGCGTTCGCGGGATTCGTCTCGCGGTCATCGTCGCCCGGCGTTCCGAGCGCGCGCTGGCTGCATTCCATGAGGCGGGAGTTCGTGATGCGGTGATCGTATCGAGTGTCCGCGATCTGGAGAGTGCGATCGATAGTGGCCGCCCCGCGGTCACTTGCGACCCGGCGATCGTGTGCCACGCGGAGCCAATCGACGCGGTGATCGAGGTCACCGGCAGCATCGATCCGGCGGCGACGACCGTCCTCGAGGCGATGCGGTGCGGCAAGGACGTCGTGCTCATGAACGCCGAATTGGATGGCACGCTCGGCCCGATCTTGAAGGCACACGCTGACGCCGCAGGCGTCGTGTTCACCGATGCCGAAGGCGATCAGCCGGCAGTGATCCTCAATTTGTTTCGGTTCGTCAGAGGGATTGGGGCACGTCCGGTTTTGTGCGGCAACATCAAGGGGTTTCTCGATCGACACGGTACCCCCGCATCACAAGCGACGATTGCGGCGGAATGGAATCAAGATCCACGCTTGATCACGTCGTTCACCGACGGAACCAAGCTTTCGTTCGAGATGGCGACCGTTGCGAATGCGACGGGAATGGGGGTCGCGCGGCGCGGGATGGTCGGCCCCACGGTGCCCACCGGGACAGACATCCAGCGGACGATGCCGTGCTTCCCGCTCGAGACGATTGGCGATCGCCGCGGCTTCGTCGACTACGTCGTCGGAGCATCGCCGAGCCCCGGCGTCTTCGTCGTCGCGACGCACGACGATCCAGCGCAGCGGCGCTACTTGAAGCTCTATAAGCTCGGTGAGGGTCCGTTTTATTGTTTCTCCACGCCCCAACACCTTTGCCATTTCGAGATCCAGAATTCGATCGCGCGGGCCGTGATCTTCGGCGACGCGGCCATCGCGCCACTCGCGGGTCCCATCGTTCACGTCATCGCTGTCACGAAATGCGATCTCGACGCGGGGACCGAATTGGACGGGATCGGCGGATTCACAGCGTACGGGGTCTGCGAAAACGCCGACGTGGTTCAAAGCCAGAACCTCTTGCCGATCGGGCTCGCGGCTCGCGCGCGGCTTCGACGTTCCCTGACGCGAGACCAGGCGATCACGCTCGACGACGTCGAATTTCAGGCGGAAACTCCATTGCTTGAATTGTGGTCGGAGCAGCGGGCTCGCTTCGGCGCGTGAGAAGCGCCACGCGTCGAACGATGGGATGAGGATCCTTCATCTCCACCAGAGCGACGACGTCCGCCGCGCCGGCGACATCGTTGCGATGACACGGCTGCACCGCGCACTTCAGCGCCGCGGACTCGAGTCACGCATGCTTTGCGGGCTCGACCCGGTCGACCCAACGAGTCGGCAGATTCGTCGGCCGGTGCCCGTTGCGAAAATCGAGGCACTGTTGCGCCTCGTCACGGAGCGGTTGGGGCTCAACGACCTGCACTGTTTCAGTTCATTCGGCACGCCCTGGAACGACGAGGTGAAGGCGGCGGACGTACTGCACGTCCAGAGCATCCACAGCAACTACTTCTCCTACCTCGCACTCCCGATGCTTACCGCGCGAAAGCCGACGATCTTCACGCTGCACGATCTTTGGAGTTTCACCGGACACTGTGCGGTCGCTTACGGTTGCGAACGCTGGGAAACGGGGTGCGGGCATTGTCCGCACCTTGACGCCCATCCGTCCGTTCGTCGGGACGCCACGCGTCTCGAATGGACGCTCAAGAATTGGACGTACGCGCACAGTCGCATGACCATCGTGGTGCCGAGCCGTTGGCTGTACGACCTCGCGTCGCGAAGCATGCTTCGGCGTTTCCCGATTCGGCTCGTTCCGCATGGCGTCGACATCGACGTGTTCCGTCCGCTCTCCAAACTGGAATGCCGGGATCGATTGGGAATTCCGCGCGATCGCAACGTCCTGTTGTTTTCAGCGCCCGATGTCCGGCTGCCGTGGAAGGGTGCGGACCTTCTCGAGCCAAGCCTTCGACAGTTGCCTCCGGCGCTTCGATCCCATTGCTCGCTCGTCGTACTCGGCCGCCACGCCGGATCGATTGCCGCATTGCTCGGCATCCCCGTCATCGACCTCGGGTTCGTGGAGCGCGACGAGGAGAAGGCAATTGCCTATTCGGCGGCGGACGTCTTCGTCAGTCCGTCGCGAGCGGAGACGTTCGGGCTTGCGATTCTCGAGAGTCTGGCTTGCGGGACTCCCGTCGCCGCGTTTCGGACCGGCGGAATTCCGGATCTCGTCCGTGCCGGCCAAAACGGCTGGCTTGCGGAGGGGGAAAATGCCGGCGATCTCGGGATGGCGATCCGTCGGCTTTTGGAGGATCGTTCGACACGCGAGACGATGAGCCGCGCGGCTCGAGACATCGTGCTCGAGGAATTCTCACTCGAGCTCCAGGTGACGCGTCACGTCGATCTGTATCGCGAAATTCTCGCACAGGCGAACGACGGGCGCGCACGGTGATTCGAGTTCGTCTCGTTCTGCGAGAGAAAACTGTCGGCGCCAAAGTACCCCGGCTCGACTCATTGTCACAGTCACGGGGATTTGCCCGTGAGGCTCAGGGCCGGTGAACGGCGGGTGACACTTCGGCGAGCTGCTCTCGGAGGTGCGGCGGGATGCCGTTCGAGCAAACATCTTCGAAAAGGCTCGCGACCGAGGGTGGCCCGAAGCGCTCTGCCGTATCGACGGCTTGGGCGATCGCATCGGCGATCACGGATTGGAAGCTCGATTCGTCCTCGTCCGACCACAGTTGCAGCGATTCGAGGTGACGGCGGAATCGTGCGATCGGATCCTTATCGACCCAGGATTCGGCCTCTCCTGCGGGCCGATACTTCGTGGGATCGTCGGACGACGAGTGCCCTTCCATCCGATAGGTGAGGCATTCGACCAACGCCGGACCGCCACCCGCGCGCGCCTTGTCGGCGGCCGCGCGCGTCGCCGAATACACGGCCAGCACGTCGTTGCCGTCGACCCTCACGCCCTCGAATCCGTACGCGGACGCCTTCACTGCGATCGAAGACGCAGCGGTCTGCTTCTCGAACGGAACCGAGATCGCCCATTGGTTGTTCTGGCACACGAACACGACCGGCACTCGCCACACGCCCGCAAAATTCATCGCGGTGTGAAAGTCGTTCTCGGACGTCGCTCCGTCGCCGAGATATGCGGCGACGACGATGCGATGACCGCGCAACCGCGCCGCATATGCAGCGCCCACGGCGTGCGGGAGCTGCGTGGCGATTACGGACGACATCGAAACGTAGTGACCTTCGCGAAACGTGTAGTGGCACGGCATCTGACGTCCGCGACAGGCGTCACCCGCATTGCCGATGAGCTGCGCGACGATCTTTTCCATCGGAAACCCGCGCATGAGGGTCACGCCGCCCTCGCGCAGCGCAGGGAAGATCCAGTCGTCCTTCTCGAACGCCGCCGCGGATCCGACAGTAGCGGCCTCCTGCCCCTTGATCGGCCCGTAGAAGCCAATTCGGCCCTGGCGCTGTAGCCCGAGCATCTTCGTGTCGAACGCTCGGATGAGCGCCATCCATCGATAGAGTTGCTTCTGAATCTCCCCTGAGAGACGGGGATCGTTCACGGGACAAGTCTTGCCGGCAGTGCCGATGACTCGCTTCGGCTTCGTCTTCATCGCTCGTCAGATCGCTTCGAGGAGGAGGAGGCGTGGATTCTCGAGGAAGCGCTTCACCTTGTTCATGAATTGCGCGGCGATGGCTCCGTCGACGACGCGGTGATCGAGCGAGATGGAGAGGCACAACACGTCCCCGATCTCGATGCGGTCGCCGCGAACGACCGGCTTGCGCTTGATCTGGTTCACGCCGAGGATCGCGACTTCCGGGTAATTGAGGATGGGCGTCGCCAGGAGGCCGCCGATCGAGCCGGCGCTCGTGATCGTGAACGTCGAGTCGATGAGATCGTCTCGCGTGATCTTCCCGGAACGCGCCGCGTCGCCAAGGCGCCCGAGCTCGCGCGCGAGCTCGATCACGCTTCGTTTGTCGGCATTCTTGAGGACCGGGACGACGAGCCCGTCGTCGGTCGCCGTCGCAATGCCGATGTTGTAGTAGCGCTTCAGCACGATCTCGCCGCGCTCTTCGTCGAGGCTCGCGTTCATCAGCGGAAATTCGCGAAGCGCCGGGACGACGGCCTTCAGGATGAACGGCAGGAACGAGAGCTTTACGCCAGCCTCGTCGGCGAGAGGCTTGGCTTCGTCGCGAAGCTTCACGAGGTCGGAGACGTCCAGCTCCTCGACGTACGTGTAGTGCGCCGCGTGGCGCCTCGCTTCGACCATGTGTTCCGCGATTCGTTTGCGGAGACCGCGCAAGTGCACGCGCTCGGTGCGATCGCCGGTCGATGGCGGTGCGACCGCGGCGATCGCCGGCGGCGGCCCGACGCGAAGCGATGCGTGTGCGATCGGCGCAGCAGCCGGCAGCTTCGCGACCGTTCCTTTCGTCTGGAGCGCGCGGATGTCGTCCTTGGTGACTCGACCATGCGGTCCCGTTGCAATGGCGTGTCGAATGTCGACTCCGAGTTCGCGGGCGAGCTTGCGCGTTGCCGGCGTCGCGCGAACTCGGGTCGCGGGCGTGCTCGTCGTCGCCATTGCTTCTGCGACCGCTGGGCGAGGCGCGACGGCCGTTTGAGGCTTGATCGACGGCGTCGCGGCGGGAGTCACGGCGGTACCCTTTTCCTGGATCCGCACGAGGACGCTTCCGACCGGTACGACGTCACCTTCCTTTGCGAGGATCTCGGCGATGGTGCCAGCGGCCGGCGACGGAATGTCCACGGTGGCCTTGTCGGTCATCACCGAGACGAGAAGCTGGTCTTCGCCGACGGTGTCGCCGACTTTCACGAACCACTTCACGATCTCGCCTTCGGCCAGGCCTTCGCCGATGTCCGGAAGCTTGAACTCCATCCGAATTCCTCCGCTAGAAGTGTGCGACCTTTTCGATCGCCGCCAGGATGCGGTTCGGATCCGGGACGTAGACGTGCTCGAGCGAGTAGGGGAATGGCGTGTCGAAACCGGCGACTCGCACGATCGGCGCTTCGAGGTATTCGATCGCGCGCTCGGCGACGAACGCAGAAACCTCGGCGCCGAAGCCGCAGGTGCGCGCCGCCTCGTACACGACGACCAGCCGTCCGGTCTTCGAAACCGTTTCGAGGATCGCGTCGCCGTCGTACGGCATCAGCGTGCGCAGATCCAGGATCTCGACGTCGATGCCCTTCGCCGCGGCCAGTTCGGCAGCCTTCTCGCAACGCGGGATCATGGCGCCGTACGCGACGATCGACACGTTCTTTCCCGGTCGAACGACTCGAGCCTTGCCGAGCGGCACGAGGTGCTCGCCTTCGGGCACCTCGCCCTTCGCCGTTCGGTAGATCGCCTTGGGCTCGAGGAAGAGCACCGGGTCGTCGCCGCGAATCGACGACGCGAGAAGGCCCTTGGCGTCTGCCGGTGTCGACGGCACCACGACTTTGAGGCCGGCGGTGTGCACGAAGAACGCTTCGGTCGACTGCGAGTGGTAGTGCCCGCCCTTGATGCCGCCGCCGTATGGCGTGCGGATGACGACGGGCGCCGGATACTGACCGCCCGACCGATACCGGAACTTGGCCAGCTCGGAGACGATTTGGTCGAACGCGGGATAGATGAAGTCCATGAACTGGATCTCGGGCACCGGCTTGAGCCCGTATAGCGCCATGCCGATCGCCGTGCCGACGATGCCACTCTCGGCGAGCGGCGTGTCGATGACGCGGTCGGCGCCGAACTCGTCGTACAGCCCCTCGGTTGCGAGGAAGACGCCGCCTTTCTTGCCGACGTCTTCGCCGAGGACGACAACCCGATCGTCGCGGCGCATCTCGGTCTTCAAGGCGTCGTTCACCGCCTGGATCAACGTCATCGTGGCCATTCGGAGAATCTCCTAGCGCTAGAGCGGGAAGGCGGCGCCTTCGTCTTTCTGATGTGCGTGCCG
>JACOTG010000172.1 GCA_016178505.1 Planctomycetota bacterium | reverse complement strand
CGCAGGAGTACGGTCGTGCGTCCGCCGGCAACGCGAGCGACCGTCTTGTAGACCTCGGACATCGCGCGGCTCCGCCCGACGATGACGGCAGAATCGGACGACACGGCCGGTGAACTCGGCTGCTCGCGATCGCGCTGGAGCAGACGCCGCTGCTCGAGCGCGCTTCGAACGGTGCGCTGCACTTCTTCGATCTTGAACGGCTTGCTGAGATAGTCGAACGCACCCTCGCGAATGGCCTCGATCGTCGACTCGAGCGAGCCGAATGCCGTGATGAGGATCACGACCGTCTCAGGACTCACTCGTCGCAGATTGCGCAGCAGAGTGAGGCCATCCATCTCCACCATTCGAATGTCCGACACCACCACGTCGTAGGGACGCTCGAGCGCTTTGGCGAGCCCTTCTTCGGCGCTTTGCGCCTTGTCGATGTCGCAGCCTTCGCCGTGTAGGACCTCCTCGAGCAGATCGACGGTGACCCGGTCGTCGTCGACGACGAGGATGCGCGGCTTTCGCGTGGACTTGTCGGTCATCGGATCATTCTCGATTCCGAGCAGCAATCGATCGCGGTTGGCTTACACGGAACTTTCTAATCGACTGCGCGACAAAAGACCAGGCGTGCACACGCGCCGCGGACGCGCTCGTCGAACCAACGAAAGCGACGGGGCGATTCGCCCCGAGATCGAAACCGTCACAACGTCGCACCTCGCCTCTTCATCGGCGCAACGTCGAATTCTCCGCCGCTCGCCATGCGGGGTAGATCGCCCCGCCGGCGTCCTCGAACGGCGTCGGAGAATTACTTGCGATCGAGATTCGACATCCTGTAAGATCGCTCGCTGAGAAGAATTGAGGGCCCGCACGCAAGTGCGGCGTTCCTCGAAGCGAAGCCGGCATCCCATTTGTTTCAGTGAGTAGGCTCAGTCGGCCACCGCATTCGTTCCCGATGAGGAGGTAGCGCTGCTCGGGCGGTTCTCCATTCCGCAAGGCAAGTCCTACCCGGAGGCATTTCATGTCGACGGATCCGAACGTTCAGCAACCCAACGACTCGTCCGGTTATCCCGACTACGGCGAGTCGACGAGCCGACGATTCAACCCCGCGCGCCTCATGAAAGAGGCGATTCGCAATTCTCCGTGGTTCGTGATCGGAGTCATGCTCAACCTGCTCGCCCTAGCGGTAATGAGCATCTTCTACATTTCGAAGCCGGGCAAGAACGACACCACGTCGGTCACGACGGTTGGACTTGCGGCTCACAAAGACGAGACGGTGCAGCCGGCGAACCTTCCGCCGGAGGTGATCGACCGCAAGGCCATTCCGAAGAACACCGAGGCCGAGGTCGTCACCTACGAGGAGGACATCTTCGTTCCGAGCTCCGTCGCGCCGTCGGATGCCGATGCGGACCTCTCGATGAAGGTCGGTGACCCGACGGCACTGAACCTCCCGAGCGGCGGAGCGACCGGCGGCACGGGCATCGGCGTCGGCGTCGGCGGTCATCAGGGGACCGGGCGTCCATCCGCGTTCGCCAGCCGGCGCGCCGGCGGCGGCGGGGGTCGCGCGGCGGGTCAAACGCAGGGAACCGAAGAAGCCGTCCTCGAAGGGTTGCGGTGGTTGATGCGCCACCAGAACCCGGACGGATCCTGGAATCCGGAGAAGCTCATCGAGCGGTGTCTTCCGGAGTCGCCCTGCGTGAAGAAGGAAGACCCGATGAATCCCGACGCGACCGAGGGGCTCACTGGGTTGGCGCTGCTCGCCTTCTTGGGTGCCGGATACAGCAATGAGTCGAAGCAGACCATCGTCGACCCGATATTGAAGAAACGAGTCAAGATCGGTGACACGGTGAAGAAGGGCCTCGTGTGGCTGAAGGATCATCAGAAAGAGGATGGCTCCTTCTCGGATTCGCGCGAGTTCATGATGTACAACGAAGCGCTCGACACGCTGGCGCTGTGCGAAGCCTACGGGCTCACGCGCAATCGAATCTGGCAGGAACCCGCCCAGAAAGCCGTCAACTTCCTCGTGAACGCGCAACGTCCCAACCCGAGCGGAAAGGGAATGTGGGGCTGGCGATACCGGACGCGCGTCGACATCGAAAAGGAGAAGCCAGAGGCCTTCGCGGATCAAAAAGCGGAGGCTGCCTACAAGAAGCTCCTCTATGACGCCGACACCTCGGTCACCTGCTGGGTGATCATGGCGTTGAAGTCCGCTCAGCTCGCCGACCTCGACGTCCCGCAGGCCGCGCTCGACGGCGCGCTCGATTTCGTGAAATGGGCGACCCCTCAAAATGGCGACGGCCTGGTCGGTTATCTGACGCCGGAAGGCGCGGGTGGAACGATCGGCGGCCCCGGCGACGAGTACGACTATCACGTCGCGACGATGTCCGCCCTCGGAATGTGCGTGCGCACGTTCATCGAGCACAACCCTAGCGACCCGTTCCTCGACCTCGCCGCGAAGCAGCTCCTCAAGGATCTGCCGGTTATCTCCAAGGACAAGCTCTCGATCGACTACTACTACTGGTACTACGGCAGCCTCGCACTCAACCAGCTCGACGGACCGGACAGTCCGCGAAAGACCGGGAAGTATTGGGGACCGTGGAACAAAGCGATGCAGGAGTCGATTCTCTCGTTGCAGGACAAGACCGAGAAAGCGTGCTCCAAGGGGGGGTGGATCACTCCCGATCGCTGGTGCCACGGAACCGGACCGCTCTACACGACGGCGATCAACGTCCTCACGCTCGAGGTGTACTACCGATACGAGAACGCTTTCGGCGGGGCCAAGTCGCTGAAGGTGAAGGCCGCGGAGAAAGCCGCAACCGAAAAGCCCGCACCGGAAAAAGGAAAGGCTCCAGAGGAAGGCAAGAACGGATGAAGTTCCGCTCGACGCTCGTCTCGCTCGTCATTCTCGCCCTCTCGTCGCGCGCGATGGCACAAACCGAAGCCATTCTCGGCCGCAACGACGCCGCGTTCGCTCGGCAGCTTCTCCAAGCCGGTTATCCCGACCTGACGGAAGGCATGTGCAAGGTCATCACGGGTCTCGAGAAGTCCGGACGGGCGAACCCCGCAGATTTGATCGACGTACAGGCGCTGAGCCTCGACATCAACCTCGAGAAAGCGCGCAGCGAGTCCGATCCGACGAAGCGAAAGGACCTCATCGCCGAGGTCATCAAAAAGAAGGAAGAGTTCGTCAAGGCGCACGCGGACAGCAAGCAGGCCGAAGAAACCCGAAACAACCTGCCCGACGCTTATCGACTCCTCGGAGAGGCGCTGACCACCGCGCTCAAAGAGGAAAAGGACGGACCGACGATCTTCAAGCTGCGAACCGAGGGTGAGAACACGTTCAAGCAAGCAGAGGAGAAACTGCAGGAGCGATTCGAAAAGCTCAAGGCAGCGCACGACGCCGACCCTCCCCTCGATCTCGACATCCCCTTGATGGCGGCGGCCTACAACCTACCTCGAACCTATTACTTCCACTCGCTGCTCTATCCCGCAGACGATTCGAAGAAGAAGGATCTTCTCGAAAGAGCCATCGAGGGATTCCAGGAGTTCGGGCTCGACTACAACGACCAGCTCCTCAATTTCGAGGGGTACATCTATCAAGGGCTCTGCCACAAGGATCTCGGGAAGACGAAGGAAGCCGTCCTCGACTTCGACGATGCCATCAAACTCCGCGAGTCGTATCGACGCAATGCGCAGGGAGTTTACGAGCTGACCGATGATGCGATGGCGATCGTGGCAACGGCGGCTCAGCAGAAGACTCTCGTGCTCACTGATCGCAAGGAATATGCGAAAGCGATCGAGGCCGCGCAGGAGTTCGTCAAATCGACGCCGGATCCACTCGGCGGGCCCGAAGGTCTCGCGGTCCTCGCGGCGCAAGCGGACGCACAAGTGGCATCCGGCGACACCAACGGCGCCAATGCAACGGCTCAGATGCTCATCGACAAGGACCCGCAGGGCCCGTGGGGCGCGCGCGGCCGCGAACTCCTCGGCAAGTCGATCGGTGGCTCGGCCGGTCCGAAGAACCTCAGCGCGGCGCGGATCGTCAAGGTCGCGGAAACGATGGCCGCGAACGGCGACTACGAGCGCGCGATTCAGGCTTGCCGCGAGGCGATCGACGCGGCGCGCGGCGCCGAGGACGAGGCCGACGTCGGGGTCGACGCGTTCATCCTCATCGGTGCAATCTACAAGCAGCGCGGCTGGCTCCACGAGGCGGCGCTGGCATTCGACGCAGCAACCGAACGCTACCCGACGGGCGAGCGCGCGCCCGACGCGCTGTG
>JACOTG010000171.1 GCA_016178505.1 Planctomycetota bacterium | reverse complement strand
TTCTTGTGGATCGTGGCGTTCGACAGGCCCTGGTCCGAGTAGATGCCGTTTCCGGACGCCGGGCCGTCGACGTTGTTGTCGACGAACTTGTTGTGCTCGACGATCGACGGGAACGCGCCACTCGAGTTCAGGTAGAGGCCGAACGTGTTGTTCGTGAAGATGTTGTTCCGGATCTGGTAGCCCGAGTGCGTTGCCGTCGTGTAACAGCCCACGCCGAGGCTCGAGGGGCCGATGCTTCCGTCCGCGTCGCGGATCGTGAAGCCGTCGATGACGACGTCATCGGCGTCGACGAAGATCGCGCCGAGCGGGTTGCTGAGCACGGTCTCGGTGCCACTCGATCCGGACCGCGTGCAGGCGTCGACTCCGTTCTGGACGCCGAGGAACTGCAACGACCGATCGATGTGGACCTGCTCCGTGTACGTTCCGGCTCCGACGAGCACGGTGTCACCGGGCGCCGCTCCGTTGATCGCATCCTGGATCGTCGCGAACGAATCGTTGCAGCTCGGGTCCGAGCTGTTCACGCAGTGGACGACGCTGAGGATGACGGTCACGTTGAACGAGCACGAAGCGGAATTGCCCGACACGTCCGACGCGGTGCAGTTCACGGGCGTCGTCGCGAGCGGGAAGAAGCTGCCGGATGGGGGGGTGCAGCTCAACGTCGGGTTCGCATCGCAGGCGTCCGGCGCCGTGACGTTGAAGTTCACGATCCGGCCCGCGGGGTTCGGCGTTCTCGCCGTCACGCTCGACGGACAGCTCAGCGCCGGCGCGGTCGTGTCGACCACCGTCACCGTGAACGAGCAACTCGACGAGTTGCTCGAGGGATCGGTCGCCGTGCACGTCACGGTCGTCGCGGATACGGCGAACGTCGACCCGGATGCGGGGACGCAAACGGGCGTTACCAGCGCGCAAACGTCGGTTGCCGTGGCCGAGAACGTGACGGTTGCGCCCGAGGGGCTCGTGCACTCGACGGTGCGATTCGCCGGACACGAGATCGCCGGTGCGGTCGTGTCGACCACCGTCACGCCGAACGAACATGTCGCGGTGTTGCCGAAGTCGTCGGTTGCCGAGCAGTTCACCGTCGTCGGTCCGAAGCCGAATGTGGCGCCGGACGGCGGATTGCAAACCGGCGTGGCTGGGCCGCAGATAGACGTTGCGGTCGCCATGTACGACACCACCGCTCCGGCCGGGCTCGTGCACTCGAATGTTCCGTTCGACGGGCACGTGAGCACGGGCTGAGTCTGTACGGTGAGCGTCGCCGGGGTGCTCGTCGCCGAACCGCATCCGTTCGACACGACGACGTCGTAGCTCCCCGCACTCGCCGCCGACACGGGATTGATCGTGAACGACGACGCGGTAGCCGCGGGGATCGGGACGCCACCCTTGCGCCACTGGTACGTCAGGATTGGATCGCCGGTCGCGACGACGCTGAACGTCGTGCTGCTTCCGACGCACGCGCTGCGGTCCGTCGGCGCCGTGCCGATCGACGGCGAATTGCAGACCGCCAGCGTGGCCGTGAGCTGCCCGCCGAAGCTGCTGCCGACCGACGTCACCTCGAAGGTGTAGGTCGTTCCGGCGACGGCGTCGAACGCCACGAACGATTGGGTCGTCCCGCTGCACGGCCCGGCGGTCGCGTCGTCATTGCACGCGATCTCGGAGAGGGATCCACAGGATCCCGTGCTCACGCTCACGACCGTGTTGTACTGGCTGCCGCACGTGCTGAAGCTCATGCGTCCCGTCACGCCCGCGTTCCAGGTGAACCAGACCGAGTGACCGTTTTGCGCGGGGCCGCCGGTCGAGCAGCTCTGCACCGGGTCGGTCGGATTCGACGTCGAGAACGTCGTGTCCTGCGTCTGGATGACCGGGAAGGGGCCGCTTGCCGGCAGACTCGTTGCGCTGCCGCATTCGTCGTTCGACGCCAGTGCCGTCGGTGACCCGATGTAGAGGATCGTCTTGTACTGTTGATCCGGGGTGTTCGGGTCGGTGGCGAGGGTGACGTAGTTTCCATCCCCGTTCACGTCGTAGATGATGTCCGCGCCGATCTCGAATCCGCCGAGCGACGCCGGGCTGCTGATGGGGACCGTCAGCGGATCGAGGTTCAGGTGCGCCGCCTGGCTGACATTTCCGCCCCACACCGTACCTGGAGTCATCGTGTTGGTAGTGGTTCCGGCGTTCAGGAAGAGCGAGTTGATCTTGTAGCGCGTGGTCGAGTCGTGGCCGAGGAAGGTCTGCCCGACTTTGAGGACAAGCTCGAGGTTGTAGCAGAACGCCACCGGATCGTAGACCGCTCGGATGAGACCGAGCTTGAAGTCGCTCGTCGGTCCGCGAACGTCCTCGACCGCGCCGATGAACCAGACGTTGCCGACCGCATCGATCGCGGGAGCGGAGATCGACGGGCCGACCGATCCCGTGATCACGTTTCCGAGCTTCGTGAGGTAGCCGATCACGTTGCCGCCCGGGCCGTCGAGGATCGGTTTGCCTCGCGTTGCGGCCAGCGTGGGAAGACTGTATGCGGCGATCGTCCAGCTCGTGACGCCCGCTGGAGTCCGACGCGCGACCGCGATGTACTGTAGCGAGTTGTTCGCCGCCGCCGTCGTCGGGAACTGCACGGTGGACGCGGCGAGCAGGCGACCCGCCTGATCGACGCCGACGGCGACGGTCGCGTTCCCGTTGAACGAAACCGAGCCGTTGTTGCCGATGAGCTGGTTCTGTCCGGCGCCGGCTCCGCTCGGGAGGAATCCCGTGCACGGGTCGGAGATCGCATTCGATGCCGGAAGCCGAAGCGGGAGGCAACCGGTCACGGCACCGTTCGCGCCGAGGCCCAGCACTTGGATCGTGTCGGTCGTGCCGGAGGTGATCTGCGCCTGCAAGGCGCCGAGCCCGAGCGTGCTGCCGAGCGGTGCGAAGTTCGAACGCGTGTAGCCGAGATTGCCGCGAGTGGCGACGACGCCTCCGCACAGCGCCGTATTCTCCGACGTCGCGGTCCCGGCAACGGCTTCCCGATCGTAAGGAGTCGTCGTGCTGAAGTTCAGTCCGACGAGAATCGGCCGTCCCGCGAGCGACTGCGGGATGATGTTCGGAACGCTGAACGTCGTGAGGTTGTTGACCAGGAGCCAGTCGGTCGCGGCGGCGTCCGACGGTCCCGAGTTGCTGAGAACGTTGACCGCCGAGAAGTTTCGGCTCAGGAGACGCACGCGGAACAAGTTGTTTGCTGCGAACGGAAGGAGTGCTCCACACGCGACGCCCGCATTCCCGTCGGCGCGGAAGTGGAAGTTCCCGTTGGCGTCGATCGCGCCGTTGCCGGGCGACGCCGTCTTGCACGTGCCGTTGGTGGCATTGATCGCGGCCGTGATGCGCGACACGTACAGTCGCGCGGGATTGTTCTTCGTGTAGTTGACCAGCGACCCGATCGGGTTCTGGCTGTTCGTGTTGAACTCGACGAATCCGAGGCCGAACTGGTTGCTCAGGAGCCCCATGGTATTGATCGGCGCTCCAGGGTTGTTCAACGTCAAGTCATCGTTGATGCCGAATCCCTGGCCCGTCCACGAAGAGTAGTTCGTGAAGGGAAACGGGACGTCGGAGAGCATCCCGCTCGAAATGCCCTGGGAGCTTATCGAGAGGTTGAAGCTCGTCGCCGGCGACGCCGAGTCGGCGCTCGTCTTGATCAGCGGAGCGATGCCGAACAGGGTGTTCCACGACGTCGAGAAGTTGTCGAGATCGACGACGTAGTTGTTGAGCTGTTCCGTCGTGTTGTACGCGCTGACCGCGTCTCCAGGCAACCCTGGGTGCAGCGCGACGCTGTCTTGTGCGAGCGCGTCGCTAGCAGCGAACGACGTCGCCGCAAGCAGCGCCAGGAATGGCCGATTCGGTTTCATGATTCATGCCCCTTCCGTTTGAGTGTCCCGTGAATCGAACACGCAATGATGCGAATCCGGGAAAGGCTCGCGCCGCGCATTCCTAGCGCGGACGAAGCCCCTCCGAATCGACGATCGCGTGCGATCCCGTGGGAATGGACGGCCGACGAAGGATTCACGGTGATTCCTGCGGCGACACTTCTCCAATTGCCCCTTCTGGCCGAATTGCGCTGGCCAGTACACCACTGACGACGCGAAGACTGTTTCTATCAGGAGTGCGAAAAGGTGAAAACAGGAATCATCCAATCTTTAGTGAAGCACCCACGTTCTGCGAGGACTGTCCGTACGCACGTGCGCAGCGATCGGCGTGCGCTCATGGCTCACGCTTGCACCCTGACTTCATGCGCGGCACCATTCGTTCCATGACGCTGATCTCTGTTGCGGTCGCCGCGGCGGCCTTCCTCTCCGGCGAGTCCCCGTTTCCCATTCATCTCTTGGAGAAATCCGTTCACCTCGGCGACAACGAGGTGAAGGATCTCGAGCCCTCGAAACCGCTGGCGCTCGCCTGGTCGACCTCGTTCGATGTGGAGAAGCCGGCCGTTCGGCACTTGATCGTCATCGAGGCGCGTCACGTCGTCGCGAACTCCAACGGCGACTATCGGAAGGGGGGATTCCGCGACGTCGTCTTCGTCAACGACCGCGAGGTCGGTACGCTCAACGACAGCGTCGAGCGAGAGGACACAGCGCCGTGTCGCGTCGAGGTTGCGATTCCCGACGGCGTCGTGCGTCGCGGCACGAACACGATCCGGATCGTGGCGGGCGCGTCGGGTGAGAATCACGACGACTTCACGATCGCGAAAGTGAGGCTCTACGCGCTCGTTCCGGTCGTCGTCAAGGCGCACGAAAAGAAGGCGTCGCAGGCCTATCCGATCACGCTCGTGTTCGAATCGTCGGACGGCGAGAGCGACCCGATCTTAGGCCCCGCGTATCGCGCATCCGGTGCCCGTTCCGTCGTGATCGACACGACAGGCGAGACGACCGCGTGGCTCCGGTCGCCGGGTGCGTTTCGCGTCTGGGCAATGCGCGGCCTCGAGTACACGGCGCCGTCTGCCGCGTTTTCGACGGTGGCGGGCGCACCGCCGCCGATCGACCTCGAGATCGAGCGCGCGTTCGATCCGCCCGGCCAAGTCGGCGCCGACTTCCACCTGCACTCGGTGGGAAGTCCCGACAGTCAGATCGTCTTCGAGGATCGCGTGCGCGCGTGCGCCGCAGCGGGGCTCGAATTCATCGTCGCGACGGAGCACAACAACGTCGTCGATCTGATGCCGGCGATTCGAAAGCTCGGCTACGAGTCGCGCCTTCGCGCGACGTCCGGCGACGAGATCACGACCAAGAACCCGAACATCGGACACTTCAATTTGTTTCCGCTCGTACCCGACACCACGAAGCCGCAGAACGGCGCCGCGCCGTTCGAGGGACTGAAGCCCGCGGACTTGGCCGAGAATGCCCGCGCTCTCGGGCGCCCGACCGTGCTCCAGATCAACCACCCCCGCCTTGGCGACATCGGATACTTCAATCTGTTCCGGCTCGAGTTTGCAGGCACTGACGGAGCCGGGCGCACGGCGCTCGCCGGATTCTCCACGCAGTTCGACGCCATCGAAGTCCTGAACGGCGACGAGTCGATCGAAGGGGTGAAGCGCGTGCTGTCGGATTGGTGGAAGCTCCTCGACGAAGGGCTTGCACTCACGGCCACCGGCAACTCCGACTCCCACAAGATCGTCTTCCAGGAGGCCGGCTGGCCGCGCAATTACGTCCGGGTCGGCACCGACGACCCGGCGGCCGTGCGAACGGACGACATCGTCGCGGCCGTGCGCGCGCATCGCGTGTCGGTGAGCCACGGGCCGGTCATTCGTCTGCTCGTCGGAGGCAAGGATGCGATCGGCGACGAGATCACGCGCAAGGATGGGAAGTTGGACGTGCGCGTGCAGGTCGATGCCGCGCCGTGGGTGCACGTCGACCGCGTCGACGTCGTCGTGAACGACGCCGTCGCCGCGTCGATGGATGTGCCGTTCTCTCGGGACGTCCGGCGGCTCGATCACACGTTCTCGCTCACGCTGGAGCGCGACGCCTGGGTCGTGGTCGTTGCCGAGGGCTCGGGATTCGACGCGCCGGCTCGCCTGCGTCACGACATTCCGCCATTCGCGTTCACGAACCCGATCTGGGTCGACGTCGACGGCCGCGACCGCGACGGGGACGGCCGGTTGTTCGATGCGCCGGGGCTCGTGAAGTAGTCGATTCGGGGAGGGACGGGTCATGTCGTTTGCGTTGCTCATCGTCGCGGCGTCTCTGTGCAGCGATTCACCATTTCCCGTGAAGTTGGTCGACGGGCCCGTTCACCTCGGCGAGCGCGACGTGCGCGAGCTCGAGCCGGCGACGGCGTCGGGACTCGCGTGGTCCGGAACGTTCGAAGTCCGTTCCCCCGCTGCGCGCCACGTGCTCGTTCTCGAGGCGTGCCACGTCACGAGCTTCAACGATCCGAGATACAGGAAAGGGGAGCTGCGCGACGTCGTCGCCGTGAACGATCACGAGATCGGGACGATCAACGACAGCGTCGAAGGGCAGGACTTTCGACCCGGGCGCGTCGAAGTCGCGATTCCCGAAGGCGTCGTCCGCGCCGGTCAAAACACCATCCGCATCGAGTCCGGGGCCGGCCACGAACGCGAGGGAGGCACGCCAATCCACGACGAATTCTCGTTCGGCAAGGTGTGGCTGTTCGCCGCCGTGCCGGTCGTCGTGAGACCTCACGCGAAAGGAGAAGCGACGACGTATCCGATCACCCTCGCGTTCGAGTCGACGGACGGGGACAGCGGTCCGATCCTCGGGCCGTCGTTTCGCGCGGCGGGAGCGCGTCGCGTCGCGATCGACGTGACGGGCGAGACGCGCGCGTGGTTGCGATCGCCGGGCGGCTTCCGCGTCTGGGCGATGCGCGGGCCCGACTACACGGCGGCGAGCGCGACGTTCTCGACCG
>JACOTG010000201.1 GCA_016178505.1 Planctomycetota bacterium | reverse complement strand
CGCGCCGTCGAAGCCCGCCGCACGCGCGCGCCCGACGAACTTCGCGTCGCCGATGCGATGGACGAGGCCGTAAGACAGCATCGCGACGAGAGGCACGTCGCTCTTCTTCCGAATGCGGGACGCGAGCCCGAGGACGTCGGCGACCGTGGTCCCGCGTGCAAGGCTGCGATGCGAAGCGCGCTGGATGACCGGCCCGTCCGCCAGCGGGTCGGAGTACGGAAAACCGATCTCGACGAGATCCGCACCCGCGCGCTCGAGCTCGAGCACGAGCCCTTCCGTCGTCGCGAGATCGGGATCGCCCGCCGTGACGAACGGCATGAACGCCGCTCGCCCTTCGGCGAGCGCGCCCTCAATCGCGGCGTCGATGCGGCTTCCGGCCATTGCTCGCCTTCTTGTTTCCGGCCAACCGATCGGCCAGCTCCGCCACGTGCATCACGTCCTTGTCGCCGCGACCCGAAAGGCACACGAGAACGATCGCGTCCCGCCGCAGCTTCGACGCGACGTGCATCGCGTGCGCGATCGCGTGGGCGGGCTCGAGCGCCGGCATGATCCCCTCGAGGCGAGCGGTCATTCCGAACGCATCGAGCGCTTCGCGATCGGTCGCGGCCACGTACTCGGCCGCGCCGGTTTCCTTCCAGAACGCATGCTCGGGACCGACGCCCGGATAGTCGAGGCCGGCCGAGATCGAGTGCGTCGGGAGGATCTGCCCGTCGCCGTCCTGGAGCACGTACGACAAGCTTCCGTGGAGCACTCCGACCGAGCCGCGACAGAGCGACGCCGAGTGGCGTTCCGATCGAAGGCCCTCGCCCGCGGCTTCGACGCCGACCTTGCGCACACCCGCGTCGTCGAGGAACGCCGCGAACATCCCCGCCGCATTCGAGCCTCCACCGACGCACGCCACGACGACGTCGGGCAGCTTCCCCTCGCGACCGACGATCTGCGCGCGCGCCTCTTCGCCGATCACGCGATGGAAATCGCGCACGATCGTCGGGTACGGATGCGGTCCGACCACCGAGCCGATGATGTAGTGCGTCGTGCGGACGTTCGCCATCCAGTCGCGGATCGTTTCCGACGTCGCGTCCTTGAGCGTGCGCGTTCCCGTGGTGACCGGGTGGACCTCGGCGCCGAGGAGCTTCATGCGAAAGACGTTCAGCGCTTGCCGGTGGACGTCCTCCTCGCCCATGTAGACTTCGCACCGCAATCCGAAGAGCGCCGCCGCCGTGGCGGACGCGACGCCATGCTGCCCCGCGCCCGTCTCCGCGATGATGCGCTTCTTCCCCATGCGAACGGCGAGGAGCGCTTGCCCGCTCGTGTTGTTGATCTTATGCGCCCCGGTGTGCGCGAGGTCCTCGCGCTTGAGGTCGATGCGCGCGCCGCCCGCGCGCTCGGTCAGACGTGCGGCAAAGGTGAGCGGCGTCGGCCGGCCGACGAAATCGCGGAGCCATCGCGCCAATGTGTCGCGGAACTCGACGTCGGCGCGCGCGGCCGCGTACGCCGCCTCCAGCTCGTCGAGCGCCGGCACGAGCGGCTCCGGCACGTAGCGCCCGCCGAACCGACCGAAGTGCCCTCTCGTGTGGGTCGCAGATTCCATGGGGCGGAGAGGTTATCGCCTCACGAGGACCAATAACAGCACTTGCATGCCGTTGTGGATCATGTGCGCCGCGCTGCACGCGACGATCGACTGCGTGCGGTCGTAGAGGATCGCGAGGGAAACGCCGATCACGAAGACCGGCAACATCACCGACGTATTGTGCAGGAGCGCGAAGAACGCGCTCGAAACCACGATCGCCCCGGCCGGACCGAGCCGTCGTCGAATCGTCGAGAACACGATGCCTCGAAATAGAATTTCTTCGGTGATCGGGATCACGACGACCGTCAGGAGAGCGAGCCACGCGAAGCTCGGGACGGAGTGAACGGTGCCGAGGATTCCGAGCACGTCCTGCACCGGAGCCTCCCGGCCGAATTGCTGGTAGATCCATTGGCTGCCGAACGCCGCGAGGAGCATGAACGGAACGAAGGTCGTGTACCCGCACAGCGAATAGAGCGTGGTGAAGCCGTCGAGATCCCTTCCGAACCCGAACGCCGACTTGGGCGTCGCGTACGCGCGCCGCGCGAACCTCACGGCGAATGCGCACGTGGCCACGTTGACGATGGCCTGGACCGTCATCGCGCCGGGCCCGACGCCGTGGAGATCGAAGGCAAGCGCGGCGACCGTATCCACGACCACGACGAGCGACACGTAGCCGGCGACGACGAGCAAGAGAAACGTCGCGGGCCAGGTAACGTTCGCGAAATCGGGTCGCGGGCCGAAGTGCTTCGCGGCCGCCGAGCCGTTCGTGAGGGCGGCCCAGGTGAACCGCGCGGCGCGGAACCAGACGAAGAAGAAGACGAAATAGACGACGGGCAGAAGGAACGACTCGGGATGCGCGAGGGCCAAGAGACCGTCGTTCGTCAGCGAACCACGCCCTCGATGGGGCTCGAGGCCTGCGCGTAGAGCTTTCGCGGAATGCGACCCGACAGGAACGCGAGTCGGCCTGCCTCGCAAGCATGCCGCATCGCATGCGCCATGCGCACCGGGTCCTGCGCGCTCGCGATGCCGGTGTTCAAGAGCACCCCCTCGACTCCGAGCTCCATGGCGATCGTGACGTCGGACGCCGTCCCGACCCCCGCGTCCACGATGATCGGCACCGTCGCGCTCTCGAGGATGATGCGGATCGCGCTCGGGTTGAGGATGCCCTGTCCCGAGCCGATCGGCGACCCGGCTGGCATCACGCTCGTCGCACCGGCATCCTGGAGGCGTCGCGCGATGATCGGGTCGTCGGACGTGTAGACGAGAACGGTGAAGCCGTCCTTCACGAGGCGCTTCGTCGCGTCGAGCGTCTCGACGGGATCCGGCAGGAGCGTGCGCGGATCGCCGAGCACCTCGAGCTTCACCAGGTCCGAGAACCCGGCTTCGCGACCGAGGTGCGCGGTGCGCACGGCCTCGTCGGCCGTGTAGCAGCCCGCGGTGTTCGGAAGCAGCGTGATCTTCTTCGTGTCGATGTAGTCGAGGAGCGACTCGCCGTGGCCGCGGTTCAGGTTCACGCGCCGCACGGCCACGGTGACGAGATCGGCGCCCGATGCCTCCAGCGCCTCGGCCATCAGCGGAAGCGTCGCGTACTTCCCGGTGCCGACGATCAGGCGCGATCGGAACGAGTACTTGCCGACGTGCAATCGATCTGTGTTCGTGTCCGTCGCCGTTCGGCTCAGCGTCGACGACTCGACCGCGCCGCCGCCGACGAATTGAACGATCTCGATCTGGTCGCCGTCGCGAAGCGGCGTCTCGCCGAAGCGGCCTCGAGGGATGACGCTCAGGTTCACCTCGACCGCGACGCGGCGCGCGTCGACGCGCAATTCACCAAGCAGAGCCGCGATCGTCGCGGCATCCTGGATCTCTCGGTCTTCGCCGTTCACGCGCAGTTTCATGGCTCTATGATCACTCCCACCGAACGCCCTCGGTGATTCACGACCTCTGCTACTTCTTCTCCCAGCGCAGAAGCTCCGCGACCTCGGACAGAGTGCTCGCGCGGCGAATCTCTTCGCGCAGGCGATTCTCGCGCTCGAGCACGTCCATCGCTCGGTTCGCGACCTCGACCGCGCGGCCCTTCGGCACGACGACGACGCCCGAGTCGTCTCCGACGATCCAATCGCCGGGCTCGACAACGCGCCCCGACAACTTGATCGGCACGCCGATCTCGCCGAAGCCCTTCGGCTCCCACGCGGTCGGGCTGATGTGACGCGAGAACGCAGGGAAGCGCAGCTTGCGAATCGAATCGACGTCACGGATCGCGCCGTCGATGACGACGCCCGCGACTTTTCGCTGCAGGCACGACTCGGTTGCGAGCTCGCCCCACACCGCAGGCGGAACGCTTCCCGCGTCGATGACGATGACGTCGCCCGGCTCGCAGCGCTCGATCGCCTGCACGGGCTTCGCCCAGTCGCCGGGATACGTGCGCACGGTCACCGCCCGGCCGACCATGTGGAATCCCTCGGCGATCGGCAGGATGCCGTGCAGCTCGCCCGAGCGATGCATCGCATCCGAGACGTTCGGCGTCGAGACCTTCTCGAGGACCGAGCGGATCTGGTCGGGACCGACTCGCTTGAAGAGATCCGTTTCGATAGCGACTTTTTCTGTCATCGCGCGACGGATCGTGCGCGTCGCCAGTGCCGGGTTCTCGGCCTTCGTGATCGCGCCGCCGACGATGACGATGTCCGCGCCCGCCGCGACCGCCTTCCCCGCCGTTTCCGAGTTGATGCCGCCCGCGACCGCAACGGTGATCGAGACGGCCTCGCGAACGCGCCGCAGCTTGTCGAACGGGTCGAGCCCGCGCATCTGCTCGTCGATCGGACAATGGACGCTGACGATGTGCGCGCCCCACTCCGCGGCGTCGCGCGCCCGCTTCACGAAGTCGTCGACCGAAACGAGATCGACCACCACCTCGAGGCCGTAGTTGCGCGCCACCTCGATGCACTCGCGGATCGTGGATTCGGAGGCAGCGCCGAGCACGGTCGCGATGTTCGCGCCGGCCTTCGCGGACGTCTCCATCTCGATGCGGCCCGCGTCCATCGTCTTCGTGTCGGCGACGATCGTGTGCTTCGGGAAGTCGTGGCGCAGCTTCCGGACGGCGTCGAGGCCTTCGCTCTTCAGGAGCGGCGTGCCGACCTCGAGGATGTCGACGCCGCCTTCCGCCGCCTCGTGCGCGGCCTTGAGGGCGCGGCTCATCTCGGCGAAATCAAGTGCGAGCTGGAGTCGAACGGCCATCGCGATAGGCTCCCGATCTCTTCGAAGAGAGGAGTCCGTGAGGGGGAACGAAACGGGCGGCGATCGTAGCAGTGCCCCATCCGAGGGTCAAGGCGAGCCGCCGTCGCCGAGGTGAGGCGTGCGTCAGGGCGTGAGCGCCCTCAGCTTCTCTTGGATGATCGTCACGAACGGGCCCTCTTTGACCTCGGCGGCGAGGGCGTCCAGCTCCTTTCGAGCCAGCGACGTGTTGCCGTTCAGGGCGTCCATCGAAGCGGCACGCAGTCGCGAGGCGATGTGCACCGCCGCAGCGGCGTCCTTCTCCACGGCGAGCGTGCGGAACTCTCGCTCGACCCGCTTCGCCAGAGCGAGCGCCCGTTCGAAGTCGCCCGCGATCGCCGCGTCGATGCACTGCTGGAAGAGTTCGCGGCCGACGGCCTCGATCTCCGCCACGATCTCGTGCAATCGCTTCCGCGAGGCCGAGCGCCCGGGAAGCTGGAGCGCTTCGTTCGCGCTGGAAAGTGCGCTCGCGTAGCGCTTCGCGGCAATGTCCCGCTGTGCGAGGTCGATGCCCTTCGCGAGCTTCGCTTCGTTCCTCCGCGTCGCGTCGAGTCGCTCGTCCTTCGCAACGGCGTCCAGGTCTTCCGTGAACGCTTCGACCTCGCGGAGCCCGCGCGTTCCGCGAAGGAGTTCGCCGTCGGGCGTGACGTATGCGACGAACGGCACGACGTCGCCCTCGATCTTGCGGACGAGCGGCGCTACTTCAGGAGGCAGGTCGGCGGCGTTCACGCACACGATCACGAACTCGCGCGAGATCACGTCGCACACCTTTTCGTCCGCGAACACGCGCTTCAGCATCTCGTCGCCGTCAGCACACCCATCCGCCGAACCGAAGATCAAGATCGGCTTCCATTCCGGCTCGGCCGCCTTCCGTGCTTCCGCGACGCTCGCGCACCACGAGATGGTCGACGTGTCCTCGCTCCGTGCGATCGCTCCACCAAGCGCGGAGACGCAGGCACCCACGACGATTGCTGCCAGCGTCAATTTCATTTCGCGTCCTCTCCTTCGCGAGTGATCATTCGCCTCGGCGTCGTCCTGGATGGCGTCGGCGTGCGAAGTCCTGCGCCGCTGCCGGTGCACGATTCTCGTGTCTTCTCTTCGGCGCAACTCGAGCCTCGCCTGTACACAGGTTCGCTGCGCGCGCCCATCGAATCCGTCGAAACGGAGCGCAAGTTGAGCAAGTTAGCGTTTGGGCTCGCCTGCGTCGGCGCCGGCGGCGCCGCGTTCGCCTTGCCCGCGCTTCTCTGACACGGAGTGCAGCGGTTCCTTCCGGAGTGGTGCGAACTCCTCACGAAGGTCCTCTGGATGGTCGCGCCCGCGCTGGCGGCGTGGTGGGCGTACGCTTGGCTGCGGCAAGTCGCCGAACATCCACTCGGGTTCGCGGCGACGGCGTGGTGGATCGTCGCCGGCGCGTGGTTCCTCGGATGGATCGGCCACATCGTCATCATGGGCGGAGCGCAGGAGATCAAGAACGTCCTCGTGCTCGCGGGCCGCGCGCTGATCGATCAACCGCTTCAGGTCATCTTGCTGCTGCCGTTCACGACGAGCCTCACCGGCGCCTACACCGGCACGGTCCTTCCGCTGTGGGCCGTGACGATCGGCTTGCCTCTCCTCGCGCGCCGCGACCGAAAGGCCTCGGGGATCTCGCAGGCGGATGCCGCGTGCGACGATTCACATCGCGGCATGCGCTCCGAGTCTGATCGTGTCGGCGAATCTCACGTCCCGAGGAAACGGATCACGAGGTCGTCGACCGTCGGCACCTGACCCGGCGTCGGATTGAATCCGGGTGGCGGGTTCAGGAGGATGACTCGAAAGCGAACGAATCGAAGATCGTCGAGCGCGTCGATGTTCGTCGTGAACTCGTTCGGGCCCGGTACGATCGCGGTCTCGTCGGGCTGACCCGGGTGAAGCGGATCTTCGGGCGCGCCCTGGAAGAGATATTGCACGATCGCCTCGCGCGGGTAGCGCGCCGTCGCGAATTGCGACGACGTATCGTTGACGTCGACGTTGCGGTCAAACGAGTAGTCCGGGAAGAGCTGTCGCGTGTCGACCCATCGCGACGTCCCGAACGAATACTGCCCCGTCATGTCCCAGGGATCGGGTTGGTTGTTCACGAAGTTGACGTCCGGCGGATCGACGATCGAGATCGTCCCCGAGCCTTCCGTCACGATGCCGTTCGCCTGGAAGTTGATGCGGCCCTTGCCGCCGTTTCCGCCGGCTCCCGGACCTGTCGCGCCGTTCACCGTGCCTCCGGTCCCGCCCCTCGTCGTCACCCACGTCCGATCCGGGCGTCCGAGGATGCTGAGAATCTGGACGTCGCGGACGGCGCGCAGCAGGATCGCGCCGCCGCTTCCTCCGCCACCCGCCGCAGCAAAGAGAACGGGGGTCGCGATGGGCACCCATCCGCCCCGGCCTCCGTCGGACTTGATGGCGGCGGGCATGGTGTTGGGATCCGTCGTCAGCGTTGCGACCGTGATGTTTCCCGACATGATTTCGATGGCGCCGCCGGAACCGCCACCGCCGGCACCAGCCTCGCGCAACGGAGC
The DNA here is from genome assembly GCA_016178505.1 of Planctomycetota bacterium. Lineage (GTDB taxonomy): Bacteria > Planctomycetota > JACOTG01 > JACOTG01 > JACOTG01 > JACOTG01. The sequence goes on along the minus strand of JACOTG010000201.1, from coordinate 89,971 downwards.
CGGACCGGACGGGCGCGTCGAGAAACCGGCGCCGCCCCCACCGGCACCTCCGAGGAGCAAGCCGAGACGCGGATCGAGCGTCGGTCCGCCAAACAGGCTCCCGCTTGCGCCACCCACGTTCGAATCGGCGACGCCCGGTGCACCGATCGTTCCGTAGCTTCCTCCTCCGCCGCCGCCCGCCTGCTGGTTCGGGCCGGTGCCGACGAAGCCTGCGCTTCCCTGGCCGGCCCCAGTGACCCCGTCGGGCGCGGCCGATGTACCGCTCGTTCCGTCCTCGGGTCCGGGCGTCCCCGGAGTCGTCGTGTCGATGCCGCCGTTGCCCCCGCTTCCTCCGCCAGGACCTCCGGATCCCCCGAGACCGGCGACCGTCGGGAACGTCGGATCGAAGTCGCCGCCGGGCGCTCCGCTGGCATCGATGACGCCGTTCACGTCGACGCTCGCCGCTCGAGCACGGAGCGGATATGGTCCGACGACGCGAACGGTCACGCCCTCGGGAACGTGAACGCGGGTCCAGTTGAAGGTTCCCGGAGGATTCAATGGATCACCGGGGGTCCCGGGCCGCGACGACGTGTCGATCGTCGTGTCGGCCGTCGGCTCGAACGGACCGTCCGCCCCCGTCCCACCGGCCGTGGACACGAGCCGTCCGGGCAGATTCAGATCGGTGCCCCAGGCGGCCGACGTCTCGGTCGGGTCTTCTCCGATGGCGTTGCAGGAACCTACCGGCCCCCCATCGAAGTGCTCCGCGACGCAACGCATTTGCTCGCCCATCGCAGCGGTCGTGAACGAAGGCTGCGTGCCTGGGACGATCACCTCGTCGTTGAATCCGAACCCCGTCACCCCTGCCGTCACGTTCACCACGAACTGGACCCCTGACGAGAGGTGCGCGTTTGGATTCGGTCCGCACGCCTCATCCTCGCCGACCCACAACGTGACGAGCGAGGTCGCGCCTTCTTGGGTGACGAAGGGCAGCGACGGCACTCGCTGGAGGAGGTGCGTATGCGGTGCGATGGCCGTCATGAAGATCGACGTAGGCGAAAGGCTCGAAGGAAGGATGGGCTCGCTGAATCGCACGCGCACACACGTGCCGGCGGGAACGTTCGTCGTCATGGCCGGCGAGACCATCGCCAGTAGCGAAGGATGGAAGCCGGGGGTCGTGTCCGTGAACGAGGAAGGCGAGACCGCCGGCGGAAACAGCGGGTCGAAGATCGTCGTGAAGTCCGACGCGTAAGCGGTCGCGAGCGGCACTCCCGCCAAGCTGCGAACGCTCGGGCCCGCGGAGCCGTCGGGGATCGAGACGGTCACGATTCCGTCGTGGCGATTGCCGATGCAATCGGCGTAGGTCGGCGGATACGCAGTGTCCGCGTTGTTGGGGCTTTCGGGGAGCCTCGGTCGGAAGATCACGCGCGGTCCGAGGACGACGAACATGCCCGCGGGCGTCACGCTCAGCGCATTCGGGTCGTCCGGGGCGCAGTCGCCGTTCTGGTCGAGCGCGGAGGCGTCGAAGCGGATGCGAATCGTGTTCGCGTTCACGGACGCCGGATCGACGGGGGCGGAAAACGTGAACACGAGGCTCTCGTTCAAGTAGACCGCGCGCACGCCCGCGTGATCGAACCCCGTGACCGCGAGCGGCGAGCAACCGAGCGGGACGAGAGTTCCGCTGCGCGTCCCCGCGGTCCACGTGTAGAGTCCGCCGGCGCGGGCGACGACGACGGTGGTCCCGTGGCAGGCGAATTGAGCGTTGCCGTGGGAAACCGTGATGATGGCGGGGCCGCACGCCACGCGGGCACCGCTCGTGATCGTCGCCCGGAGCGGTGCGCCCCCGCCCGCGTCGCTGATGAATAGCCGTCCGACGACGCGGCCGTTCCGGGTCGCGTCGAACGCGCATTCGCGGGGCTGAGCCAACGCGGTGCCGGCACAACCCAGGATCACGGACAGGAAGATCGAGCGGCCGACGGAACGGGACGTCATGGAAGTCCTCCTTCGGATTCAGACGAAATCAATCCTGGGCTTCCAGCGCCGTGGGGGGGGTGCGCCGAACTCGCGTGCAAGTCGAAAGGGAGTCTACACCGTCGCTCGCCAAAAGCGCCACGCCCAAACCCACTCCGACGCGAGTTCGCGACCGCGTTGCGCGACCGCCGTGCCGCCGCGTGGCGACAACCCAGCGCGCGTGCTTCCGACGATGCCCGCCGTGTGATATAGGGCTCGGCCATGATCGAGCCCGGCCTGCGGGAGATGCGCGCGCTCGCGCGACGCGGCAACCTCGTGCCGCTCGTGCGGCGCATCTCGGCGGACACGCTCACGCCGGTGCTCGCGCTTCGAAAAATCGCGGCGCGCGCGCGACACGCCTTCCTGTTCGAGTCCGTGGTCGGCGGCGAAAAGATCGCGCGGTACTCGTTCCTCGGCTGCGATCCGTTCCTCACGTTCGTGTGTCGCGGCGACAACGCCGAGACCGTCGAGGGCCGGAAGCGCGAGCGTTGGAAGACGACCGATCCGTTCGCCGATCTCCAACGATTGCTCTCGCGCTTTCACCCCGTGCCGGCGCCGGGCCTGCCGCGCTTCTCGGGTGGAGCGGTCGGGTACTTCGCGTACGACGCCGCGCGCTACGTCGAGCGCCTCCCCGCCGCGCCCCGGGACGTGCTCGGCCTTCCCGACTTCTACTTCATGCTGTTCGACACGATGCTCGTCTTCGATCACAGCACGAACACCGTGTCGATCATCGCGCAGGCGCGGCTCGACGAAGCGCCGCCGAAAAAGGCGCACGCCGACGCGAGCGCCCGGATCGCCGCGATGCTGCGTCGTCTCGCGGCGCCGGTGCCCGACCTCACGTTCGACGTCGCACCGCGCGGTGAGCCGACGATGCGATTCTCGTCGAACGTCACGCGCGCCGAATTCGAATCTGCCGTGCGGCGCGCGCAGGCGTACATCCGCGCGGGCGATGTCTTTCAAGTCGTCCTGTCGCAGCGGCTGCGCGCGCGCACGCACAAGGATCCGTTCAACATCTATCGCTCGCTGCGCGCCGTGAACCCGTCGCCCTACATGTTCTTCCTGCGCATGAGCGATCTGGATTTGCACCTCATCGGCGCGAGCCCAGAGGTGATGGTGCGCGTCGAAGGCGATCGCGTCACGCTGCGACCGATCGCCGGGACGCGCCCTCGCGGCAAGACCGAAGAGGAAGATCGCCAATTCGAACAAGAGCTTCTGGCCGATCCGAAGGAGCGCTCCGAGCACGTCATGCTCGTCGACCTCGGCCGCAACGACGTGGGCCGCGTGTGCCGCTACGGCTCCGTGAAGGTCGACGAGCTGATGAGCGTCGAGCGCTACTCGCACGTCATGCACATCACGTCGAACGTCACGGGCACGCTCGCGCCCGAGAAAACCGCATTCGATGCGCTGAAGTCGGCGCTGCCCGCGGGCACCGTCACCGGCGCGCCAAAGGTCCGCGCGATGGAGATCATCGACGAGCTGGAGCCCGAGAAGCGCGGGCCGTACGCCGGCGCGATCGGCTACGTCGACTTTTCGGGAAACATGGACACGTGCATCGCGCTGCGCACGCTCGTCCTCAAGGGTCGCGATGCCTACGTGCAGGCAGGAGCGGGAGTCGTCGCCGACTCGAAGCCCGCACGCGAGTGGCAGGAGACCATCGACAAGGCAAAGGGCCTCCTGCGCGCACTCGAAGTCGCGGGACGCTAGTCAGTCGAGGCCGTTCGAAAGTCGAAGTAGCGTTCGCGCGTCATTTCGGCCCCGTAGGCGACGCAGGCCAGAATGTCGGCTTCCTCGAGACCTGGATACTCCGTGAGGATGTCGGCTGTCGTCATGCCACCGGCGAGCAAATCGAGGATGAGAGACACCCAGATTCGATGGCCACGGATGCATGTCTTTCCGAAACAGACGTTCGGGTCGATCGAGATCCGGGCGAGGAGTTCATCACGTGTCATGACGGAATGTTACGGCCTCCCTGGCGGCCATCAAAGGTAGCGTTGCTTGTTCACGCGTACCCAGCCAGGCTCGCTCGTTCCGAGTTTTTCCCCACGCCGCGGCAGCTCCATTCCCACGTGTCGACGTTCGCGAGGTTGTTGGAACGAAGCTCGAAGGCGATGCGGTCGCCCGCCTCGTATCGTTGCGACTCGACGCGCAGCATCGGAATCGACCAGCTCGTGTTCGTGGTCGAATCGTCGAGGCAGATCTCGTCGTCGAACGAAGCGCGGAAGAACACCACGAAGCCGTCGAGCTGGCCCGCGTGCTGCACGATTCTCGATCGTGCGATGCGGTTCGGCAGATCGGACGGTTTCGCCGTGGCGAGATCGACGCGAACCACCGGCTGCGGGTGGCAGAGCAGGTGGTCCCATTGGAGCGGGTTGACGAACCGGCGGCGATATCCGCGCCGGGCATCGCCGGCGAGTTCGCGAAGCGCGTCGAAGCGAATGCCCTCGATCGTCTGCTCCCACAGAAACGGGATGCGATGGTTCTCCAGCATCTCCACCGGCTCGACGAACATCTCGATGACACCGGGCAGAACCCGTCCGCCCGGCTTGAGGACCCGCGCGCGCAGGTCGGCGACGTTCTCGACCATGTCCTCGTCGAAAACGGCCTCGCCGAGCTGCTCGTGAAGGATCACGTCCACTTTTTCAGGCGGGTTGAAGTTTCGGCTATGGACTTTGTGAAACTCGATGCCCGTGATTCCGTTCGCCTCGGCGACTCGGCGCGCGCCGGCAATCAGGTTCGAATGATCGATGGCGTACACTTTTCTCGGGCGGTTCTTCGCCGCGAGGAGCGCGAGGATGCCCGTGCCGGTTCCGAGGTCGACGACGACGTCCCCTTCCTTCACGTGGCGTGCGATAGCCCGGCTGTAGGTGTCGACGCGAAGCCGATCCGCGAGCATTCTGTCGTGTTGCCACAAGTCCGAGAACGCATGGCGGTTCCGAAACTCATAGAAGAACCGGCGCACTCGCGGGCTCGTCTCGACGGCGTCCTTTACGCGCTCGGCGACCCGAAACGCGGATCTCAGGGAAGCGTGCGCGAACCGTCGAAGATGTGAACCCCGCACGGCGGCACCAACGATCGTTTGCATGACTCACCTCGACTCTTTGAATGGGCCGCCGACGCGCGGACCGGCCGAAAGCGTCCAAAGCAAACCCGAGTCCACTCCAGAAATGCGCCGTCCCGCGATCCCAATCCGCCCAGCGCACCCGCGCGGCAGATCGTAGAGGACAATGTCATAAGGCGGATTCGATAACCCGTCGAGTCCCCTCTTCCCGACGACGTCGCGAAGGCCCGAGATGGCCGGTTGCCGTCGGTGTCTTGCGGCACGAGCCCGCGTACGGAGCCAGGAACGACTCCAGGCCGCGTACGGAGCCAGGAACGACTCCAGGCCGCGTACGGAGCCAGGAACGACTCCGGCGGATTATTCCCCACCATCGAAGACACGATTCGCGCCGACATCGAGGCGGTCGTTGACTCCGGTATCTTGTTCTGCAAAATAGCGCCATGCGATTCTCGAGTCAGACGATTCGCGGGCACCTGCCGTCGATCCTCCTCGCCGTCCTCGAGCATGAGTCTCTCTACGGATATCGCATCGCGCAGGCGGTCGAGGAGAAATCGGCGGGCCTCCTCCACCTCGGCCAAGGAACGATCTATCCCGCGCTCTACGCGCTCGAGGCGAAGGGGCTCGTGAAGGCCGAGTGGCGCGAGTCCGACTCGGGACCGAAGCGTCGCTACTACGCGCTGACTGAGCGCGGCCACAAGGCGCTCGCACGCGACCGCGCGAGTTTTGCGAAGTTCGCAGAGGCGCTGGATACGCTGCTCGCGAACGGCGGCGGAAGGAAAGCGACGACGTGAAGCAATTCGAAGAGTTCGTCGACACCCTAGTCGAGCTCGTCCCCCCCGACCGGCGGAGCGCGGTGCGCGCGGAGTTGTTGGACCACTTGGAGAGCGCGTACGAGGCCGAACGACCTCTAGGCCTGGATGACGCCGGAGCCTCGAACCGCGCGATCGCGTCCCTCGGGAGACCTCGCCGACTTCGACGTCAGCTTTGGGTCGCCGAATGGAGGCGAATCTTGGCGAGGGCCTGGCCAGCGCTCGTGATCGCTTCTCTGATTGCCGGACTGGCTCAACTGGTGGCGATCGCCGGCGCGACCGGGCGATTTGCTCTACCCGGATGGCAGTGGAGCACGCAGCTCATGGCCGCGACCCCGATCATCGCATGGGTCGTGCTTTCGCTGGCCGGTCGAGTCGCGTGGCCTCACGCACTGGGTTTGGCCGCGCTCGCTGGCACCTTTCGGCTTGTCGGGTTGGCCTTGCACGCATTCTGGCCCGAGGTTCGGGGTGGCTCGGAGGAGCACGTCCTCAGCGTCATGCTGATGCGAGACCTGACGATCGGATGTTTATTCTCCACCCTGCACATCGTGGCTGCACGACGCGTCGGCGGTCGCGTCGTGGCCCTGCGCGAGGCCCTCTTTCTCGTGGGCGCGTCACGCGTGATGTTCATCGGACAAGTCGCCTGGTGCCTCGTGGTGAACCGCACACTCCGAACGCCCGAATTCGACGCGCCCAGCATCACAACGACTTTCTTGGTCGGCATTGTGTGGTGTCTCGCAGGCTTGCTGATCGCGATCCGTATCGCGCCCCTTCGAGAGACCGCGCCACAGGCAACGACGAAATAATCGGTCGCATGCGGAGCCTGGATCAACTCCGGCAGATCAGTTCGAAGCTGTCCTGCGCTCGGGGGCCTCGTGGTTCGCATGTGTGTGAGCACATAGTTGGTAGCCGCGAGAGCGCGCTGGGGTCGTATCGCCGCGGGCGCTATAATCCGCGCGCTTTCGTGAATTCGCCGAGTCCCTGAAGAGGTGAACCGCCGATGATGCCGACACTGCTGCGCCGACCCGTCCAGAAGCGTCCGTCGAAGGTGAAGATCCAGGGCCGGATCCTGTTCCTCACGGAAGATCCCGAGCTGGTGAGAAGCCAGCTCGCCGGGCAGGACCTCGACTGGAAGCCGTCGATGAAGCTTCGCGATCAGATCTCCACCGACGAGATCACGCCGGCGTGGGTCTGCTACTACTTCGACGAGACGCTCGGCGAGTACCCGTACGTCGGCTTCAAGGCGGGCAACGAGTTCCCGATCGGGCGAAACGCGGTGAAGACCGGCCGCTTCGCGGTGTCGGTGTCGGGTCAGCGGCGCGGCAAGGGCTCGAGCCGCGAGGCCTCGCCGTACGCCGAGATGTGCGCGGGCATCCGTCTCGTCATCGCCGAGAACATCGAGCGCATCTACAAGCAGAACTGTCAGAACCTCGGCGTGCTGACGTCGACCGACTTCGGACTCATCGACCGCATCCGGCGGGGCGAAGAGATTCCACTGTCGGAGTTCACGCGCGGCGAGGACGCCATCACAGCGGCGGTCATCGAGCACGGCGGGCTCTTCAACTACAACGTCGCTCGGCTGCAGGGAAAGGTCGAAGTGCCGCGCGTGACGACGGGCAAGCGCCCGATGACTCTCGCGGAGAAGATCCTCGCGGCGCACTTCATCGCGGACGCGGCGAAGGGGCAGGTCGGCGTGCCCTACGTGAAGCCGGGCGACGCCGGGTTCGTGCGCACCGACGTGCGGTTCAGCCACGAGTACGTGACGCCGATGGCCTCGATCTTCTTCGAGACGCTCGTCGGCCCCGACGAGAAGGTCGTCGATCCGGACTCGATCTACTTCTTCCGCGATCACCTGACGTTTCTGCCGCTCGCGTTGACCGAGGAGCGAAAGCGCGAAGGCCTCCTCGAGGTCGCGAAGCAGCTCGAGGTGAAGCAGCGCGAGTTCGCGGTGAAGCAAGGCGTTCGGCTCCACGGCGAGCTGCCGACCGGCGGATCCGAAGCGATCTGCCACAGCAAGATCGCCGAGTCGTACGCGCTGCCCGGCCAGGTCATCATCGGGTCCGACTCGCACACGCCGCACTCGGGCGCGCTCGGCTGCGTGGCCTTTGGCGTCGGCACGACCGACATCTTCAACTCGTGGATCACGAAGGACGTTCGCGTCCGCGTGCCGCAGAGCGTGAAGTTCCTCTTCAAGGGCAAGCCGGCAGCCGGCATCACGGCCAAGGACCTCATGCTCGAGATCCTGCGCACGCCCTACGTGAAATCGGGCAAGGCCATCGGCCAGATCGCCGAGTACGCGGGCGCGGCGGTCGAGGCGCTGAACGTCGACGAGCGCGCGACGATGACGAACATGGCCGCCGAAGTCGGCGCGTTCACGGGGATCATCGCGCCCGACGCGCGCGTTGCCGATTTCCTCGTCGCCAACCGCGGCATGAAGCGCGCTGAGGCCGACCGCCTGTGCAACGCCATCAAAGCCGATCCCGACGCCGAGTACGCCGAGATCATCGAGATCGACGCCACGAAGACCCGCCCGCTCGTCGCGCTGCCGGGCGACCCGGGAAACGGCGTCTCGATCGACGACCTGCCGAAGACGAAGATCGAGATCGCGTACGGCGGCTCGTGCACCGCGGGCAAGCGCGAGGACATGGACATGTACGCGAAGGTGCTCAAGCACGCGATCGACCATGGCCGCCACGTCGCACCCGGCGTGACCTTCTGGATCCAATACGGCTCGCAAGAGGTGAAGCACTACTGCGAGGCGAAGGGCTACGTGAAGATCTTCGAGGATGCGGGCGCAAAGGTCATCGAGCCCTCGTGCGGCGCGTGCATCAACGCCGGCCCCGGCGTCTCGACGCGCAAGGACCAGGTCACGGTGAGCGCGATCAACCGCAACTTCCCCGGCCGCTCGGGCCCGGGCCAGATGTACCTCGCAAGCCCGCTGACGGTCGCGGCGTCCGCGCTCGAGGGTTACATCACCGAGTGGAAGCCGTAGGGTCGCCGATCACGCGAGGCGCCGGCTCAGAACACGCGCGCCGAGCGCGAGACACAGCACGTCGAAGCCGACGAGCACGAGCGCAATCCAGCCGAGGTGGCCGAAGTCGAAGCCGCGGAGCGTGATCTCACGCATGCCGTCGACGGCGTAGCTGATCGGGTTCAATCGCACGACGACCTGCATCCAGCCTGGCATCGCTTCGGGCGGCGCGAGCGCGCTCGACAGGAACACGATCGGCACGCCCACCGTTCCCACGATCGCGAAGAACGTGCCGTGGCTCGGCAGCGAGAACGCCAGCGCCAGCGAAAGGATCGTCACGCCGAACCCGAGGAGCGAAGAGATGACCACGAGCGCGAGCACGCCCGGGATCCCGGTCGTGATCGTGGCGCCCATGATGCACGCGAGGCCGATGATGATGAGCACTTGCAGCGCCGTCACGATGCTCACGAAGAGGAACCGGCTCACGAGGATGCTCGACCGCGTGATCGGCGCCGAGAGGAGCCGAGTCAAGAATCCGTTTTCCTTGTCGAAGAGGAGCGGGATGCCGCCCGCGAGCGCGTTGCCGAATGCGGCGAACGCGATGATTCCCGCGAGAGCGAACGTGCGGTAGCTCACGTCTTCGTAGCCCACCCACTTCACCTTCTGGAACATGCTCGAGAAGAACACGAGGAAGATGATCGGCTGGGTCAGCGTGAAGAAGAGGTTGAACGGCTCGCGACGAAGTCGCGCGAGCCATCGTGCAAGCTGCGCGGACGTCTCTTGCCAGAAGTCGCCCACTCAACGCCTTCCCTTCTTCGGCTCCGGGACCACGTGCGATTCGGAGTACTGCGCGCCGGTGTGGCGAAGGAACACGTCTTCCAGGTGCGGCCGAGTGTAGCTGAGGCTCTCGATCTCCACGCCGGCCGCGCGCGCCGCGTCGAGGACGCGCGGGATCGCGCGCTCGTGCGATTCCACGTAGACGAGGAGGCGGTTGCCGGCGACGAGCGTATCGCGCACGAAGTCCAGCGCCTTCACCGCGCGGTCGAGCGTCGCCACGGCGCCGTTCTCGGTGCGCGCGCACTGGAGCGTGACGACGTCGCCGCCGAGAGCGTCCTTCAAGCCGCTTGGAGCATCGAGAGCGACGACCTTGCCGCGGAAGATGATGGCCACGCGATCGCAAAGGCGATCCGCCTCGTCCATGTCGTTGGTGCAAACGAGAAGCGTGACTCCGCTCTTCTTGAGGGCGAGCACGTGATCCCACACCGCGCGTCGCGATTGTACGTCGAGGCCGAGCGACGGCTCGTCGAGGAAGAGCACGCGCGGGTGGTGCAGGAGCCCGCACGCGAGGTCGAGCTTCTTCTTCATGCCGCCCGAAAACGTCTTCACCAGGCGACCCTCCACGTTCTCGAGTGCGACGAGGCGCAGCACTTCCTCGATTCGCGTCGGGATCTCGCGCGGCGGAAGGTGGTACAGGTTTGCGTATAGGCGCAGGTTTTCTTGCGCGGTGAGGTAGCCGTCGGACGTCAGCTCCTGCGGCACGTATCCGATTTCACGGCGCACGCCCTTGGGGTCCGCCCCGACGTCGTGTCCGAGGATCGAAGCCGTTCCGGACGTCGGACGGTAGAGCGTCGTGAGCATCTTCACGGTCGTCGTCTTGCCCGCGCCATTCGGGCCGAGCAGGCCCAGGATCTCACCGCGCCGCACCTCGAGATCCACACCGTCCACGGCCACCGTTTCGCCGAACGTCTTCTTGAGACCCGTCGCGCGCACTACGACGTCGTCGGTCACCGGGGCATCCTCATCACGTGATTGGGTTCATTCGTCTACGAACGGCGCGGAATCTTACTTCCAACTTCGACGGCGCGGAAGCGAGGCCATCGAGTTCGTTGACACGCGCAGTGCGCTCACCATAATGGAGCCTTCATTCGGTTCCACTTGAAGGGAGGTCACCCCATGTCCTGTCCAGACGCGCAAGATGCCAACCTCGTATTGCGGCTTTACGAGCTTCGACGCGAGAGCGTGCTGCGCGAGGCCCGTGATTGGTTCATCCAGAGGTTCAATCCGCAGAGCTTCGAGCAGTTCGTCGAGCAGTGCCCGATGGGCTCGGACCAAAACCGCATGTTTCGCATGGTCACGAGCTATTGGGAGATGGTCGGCGCATTCCTCAACAATGGAGTGCTGAACGCGGATCTGTACTTCCAGACGACCGGCGAGCACTTGGTCACTTGGTTGAAGGTCGAGCCGTTCGTCCCGAAGATGCGTCAAACGTTCAACATGCCACACATGCTCAAGAACCTCGAGGAGATGGCGAAGAAGCACATGGCTTGGATGGATGCCCGGACGCCAGGATCGTCGGAGAACTTCCGCGCGTTCGCGCGAAGCATCGCCGAGCGCTCGCCGAAGACGCGTTAGTCCGAGTCGGCAAGCCTACTCGTAGCGGAGCGCCTCGATTGGATCGAGGCGCGCCGCTTTCATCGCCGGCCACATCCCGAAGACGACGCCGACGGTCACCGACCCCACGAACGCGAACGCTCGCCCCCACATCGGCGTCGCCACCGGCAGCGTCGGCGCGATCAGAGCGAGGCCATTCATCAGGAGCTCGCCGAGCACGAGACCGAGCACGCCGCCGGTGCCGGTGAGAAGCACGGCCTCGGTGAGAAACTGCTGAACGATGTCCGCTTTTCGCGCCCCGATCGACTTGCGAAGCCCGATCTCCTTCGTCCGCTCGGTGACCGACACGAGCATGATGTTCATCACGCCGACGCCGCCGACGATGAACGCGACGGTGGAGAGCACGAACATCACCGCGAGCGTCGCGAAGACGATCTTGTCGAACGATTCGATGAGCGAGTTCGCCGTGCCTACTTCGAAGTCGTTGTCCTCGTCCCAACGGACTCCGCGGCGCCGGCGAAGGAGCTGCGTGACCTCCTCGACCGCACGGTCGAGTTGGCCCGAGCGTGCCTCGAGAACGATGAAGTGGTCGTCCATGTTCGGGTAGTACTTGCGAAAGGTGTCGTACGGAACGCGAATGACGCTGTCCTCTTGGTTGTCCTGCCCGAACGGACCCTCCTTGAGCTTCTCGGTGCAGCCGATCACGCGGAATCGGTGCCCGCTGACCTCGATCGACTTGTCGACGGGCGACTCGTTCGGAAAGAGCGCCTCGGTGACGTTGTGTGCGATCACGCAGACGTCGGCACGATGCTGGCTTTCCGACTCCGTGAACCAGCGCCCTTCTTTGATCGTCGAATGCGACACGCGTTCGTCGTCGGGCGGGACGCCCCGAAAGTGCGGGCCCTGCATTTCTTCGCCGCGATACTTCGCGGTCACGCCGAAGTCGATTTGCAGTCCCACGGAAACGGTTTGCACGGACGGACAGAGTTCGCCGATGGCGACGGCATCCTCGTGCTTGAGCGGACGGCGCATCCGAATCTCGCGCGGCAAGCGCCCGGTTTGGACGAACGGAAAGCGGTAGACGTAGATGTTGTTGGTTCCGAACTCCTCGACTTGATCGACGACGCTCTGCCGGAAACCGTTGAGCACCGACGCGACACCGACCACGATGATCACGCCGATGAACACGCCGAGAATCGTGAGAAACGAACGGAATCGGTTGTCGACGAGCGTCCCCACGGCGAGGCTCACGTTCTCGCGCACGAGGACGAAGCGACGGAGCAGCGATTTCATCGGCGTCACTCCGACCGGAGCGCTTCGATCGGGTTGAGGCGCGCCGCCTTCCGCGCGGGGTGCACGCCAAAAAAGACTCCGATGATCGCGCAGATCCCAAAGGCGAGGAGAGGCGCCCACAACGGGAAGCTAGCCGGAAGCGGCGTGAAGTGTCGAATCATCCACGACAGCGTGAAGGCCGCTGAAACTCCGATTGCGCCGCCGACGCAGGACAGCGTCACCGACTCGATGAGGAATTGGAGGCGGATGTCGCGATTCCGAGCGCCGATCGCCTTTCGAACTCCGATCTCGCGAGTTCGTTCGATCACCGACACGAGCATGATGTTCATGATCACGATGCCGCCGACGACCAGCGAGATGCCGACGACGAACACGGCGCGCTTGGTCCATCGACTCTTCCATCGACGCGCCGGCGGCGGCCTTCACGCTGATGTTCACCGAGCGGTGCGCGCCAAATTGCTTGCGAAACGTGTTGAACGGGACCTTCACGAAGTTGTCGCGAGAAAAGCCGAAGACGGCGCCCTTCTTCTTCGCCGTTCCGACCACCTCGTACTCCTGATTGCGGACGCGCATCTGCTTTCCTATCGGATCGACGGTGCCGAAGAGGTTTGCCACGATGTCCTGCCCGATGAAGCAGACGTGCGCCGCGCGTGCGTTCTCGTCCTCGGTGATGTTCCGTCCCTGATCGACGTCGTACGGCTCGATCTCCACGATTGCGGGATCGATGCCGCCGATGTCGACGTCTTTGACCTCATCCGATCCGCGCTTGAGGTCTTGGGTCGAGTGGACTTCGACGGCGACGCGTTCGGCGAGATCGCAAGACTGCGCGATCGCGCGCGCGTCCTCGACGTGGAGATCGCGGTTCCGTCGCAGCGCGTCCAGGAACTTCTCGTGGTTCGAGATGATGCCGAACTTCGTGATCACGTAGACGTTCGGCCCGAAGTTCGAGAGGTTCTCGGCGACGTAGAGGTTCAGCCCGTTGATGACGGCAATGACGGAGATGATCGCCGTGATCCCGATGATGATGCCGAGGAGCGTCAGGAACGAGCGCAAGAGGTTGGCCCGAATCGCGCGGAGCGCGATCCAAACCCCTTCGATGAAACTCATGCCTGAGTCGTGGAGGCGAGCGTCGGATTCTCCACGCGCTCGTCCGCTGCAATCCGGCCGTCGCGAATGGAGACGATGCGCCGCGCGTGCGCCGCGATGTCGTGCTCGTGAGTGACGACGAGGATCGTGTTTCCGAGCGAGTGGAGCATCTCGAACAGGATCATGATCTCGCGGCTCGTCGCCGAGTCGAGATTTCCCGTCGGCTCGTCCGCGAGCAGGATCGCGGGTCGCGTCACGAGCGCTCGTGCGATGGCGACGCGCTGTCGCTGTCCACCCGACAGCTCGCTCGGGCGATGACTGGCGCGATCCAAGAGGTCGACCTGGCGAAGGGCCTCTTCGGCGCGCTGCCGACGCTCCGAAGGCGCGATTCCGGCATAGATCAGCGGAAGCTCGACGTTCTGCAGTGCCGTCGCTCGCGCCAGCAGGTTGAACGTCTGAAAAACGAAACCGATCTCCTGGTTTCGGATCCGCGCCAGCTCGTCCTCGCCGAGGTCGCTCACCACGCGACCATTCAACACGTAACGCCCCTTGGTCGGCGAGTCCAGGCAGCCGATGAGGTTCATCAGCGTCGACTTGCCAGACCCGGACGGGCCCATGATGGCGACGTACTCGCCGTCTCGCACTTGGAGGTCGGTGCCGCGAAGCGCGTGCACCTCGGTCGCGCCCATCCGATACGTCTTCCAAAGATCGACGATGTCGATGAGCGGCGACTCGTCGCTCGGATGCGCCAGTGGGCTTGGGGAGCGGGATGGCGACGAAGACGCGGACGGCGTCACCGGCGGCGGCTCCGCTTCAGCCGCGGAGCGTTTTCCGCGTCGTGGTTCTCGACCTTCACCAAGTCGTAGTCTTTGAGAACTCGAAGGACCTTGTAGCTTCCCGTGACGATCTCGTCGCCTTCGGACAGCCCTTCGAGGACCTCGACGTCGCTCTCACCTTTGATTCCGAGCTTCACCGGACGGAAGCGCGCACGTTCGACGTCCCGAACGAAAACGAACACGCCCTCGAGCTCCTTCTTCGGCGTCTTCCGGTCGTCACGCGGAGGGCCCGCGGCGTATGCGTCGGCGCCGACGCCCCCCGCACGCTCGAGCTCTGCGGGATCGGGCGGCACGTAATGCCCCTGCGCGTCGACGCGCACCTCTCGAACAGTCACCGCCTGCAACGGGATGACCAGTACGTTCTCGCGCCGGTCGACGAAGATCTCCGCGCTCGCGGAGAGCCCGGGGCGCAAAGAAGCCGGCGGGTCGTCGATGCGGACCACGACCTTGAAGTCCTTCCCTTCTTGGTTCGTGTTGCTTCGAGTCAGCTCACCCGTGTCGCCGATCGGACTGTTGCCGATCTCCGTGACGTGACCCTTGAGCTCCACGTCCGGAAGCGCATCCACGGTGACGGTGGACGGATCGTCGATCGACACGTTGATGATGTCGGTCTCGTCGACCTTGATCTCGGCCTCGATCGTCGAGAGGTCCGCAATCGTCATCAAGGTCGCCTGCGGATTGCTGAGGATACCGGGAACGGCGCGCTCGCCCTTTTCGACGTTGAGCTTCGTGATGACGCCGGAAAGCGGCGAAACGATCGTCGTCTTCGACAGAAGATCCTGCATGCGCTCCAGGTTGGCTTGTGCCCCGCCGGCGCGACGGGTCGCGGCCTCGTGCTGTTTCTTCCACTGATCGATCGCGACGCGCGCCGAATCGCGTTCCGACCTCGACTGTTCCACACGCGCTTGCGCCGCGACGACTTGACTCTCGGCGACCTTCAGCGCGGATTCCGCAGCCTCGAAGTCGTCGATCGAGATGACCTGCTTCTCGTAGAGTCCCCGCTTCCGATCGAGTTGGCTCTTCAATCGATCGCGATTTGACTCCGTCTGAGTCAGCTCGGACTGAGAGGCCGAAACGACGAATTCGTCGCGAGCCAGCGCCGCCTCGGCGGTCGCAATTTGGACCTGCGCACTTCCCGCCTCCGCCATCGCGGCGTCGTACTGCGCCTGAGCCGACGCAACGTCCTGACGCGTTTGGAACGGATCGATGCGAAGGAGCACGTCGCCCTGTTTGACGCGGTCCCCTTCCTTCACCGGCAAGTCGACGATGACGCCGGCGATCTCGGTCTGGAGGTCGACGAAGTTCTTCGCGCGGATCTCGCCCGACGCCGACACGATCGAATCGAGAACTTCGATGCGCTCGACGTGCCCGGTCTGGACCACGTTGCGGAGCTTGCGATTCGCGAGGACGACGCCGGTGACGACGACCCCGACGATGATGAGGGTGACGAGGCCGATCAGGCGTTTGCGCTTGCTGGTCATCCGGTCTCCCGCGCCGATGCCCGCGCTCGGTGCGGGCCTGCATTCTCAACGTGTCGCCGCCCGGCGTCCGGTCGATCCTGCCGCGCGGCGGAATGGCGGAAAGCGACGATTGTATATCCTACGCGATCCGCGGCAACGAGTTCCGAGCGGTCCGGCTCGCCCGCGAAGACCCATCGCGCACCGAATCCCGGGTTGGGGCCGACGGAAGGCGTACCGGTCCGGGGGGTCAGATGCCGCCCGCGCCGGAGTCGTCGGTCGAGACGCGCTTCTTCGAGCCTTTGTGCTGAGACCACTTCTGCAAACGGTATTGCAGCGTCCTCCGCGACACTCCGAGGATCTTCGCCGCTTGGCTCTGATTCCCGTTCGCGCGTCGCATTCCGGCATCGAGGTACTGCCGTTCGAGATCGGGTAGCGAGACGCCGGATCCGAGCAGCTTCTCGACGAGCTGAGACGAATCGTTCCCCGGTTCGCGGGGGCGGAAGAACGACAGATCCTCGGCGCGAATCTCGCCGCCGCGACCCAGGACGACGGCACGCTCGATGGCGTTTTCCAGCTCGCGGACGTTTCCCGGCCAGGCGTAGTTGATCAGGATCTGGCGCGCTTCCTCCGAGATGGTCATCGGACCCTTGCCGTTGCGTCGCGCCGCCTGGACGAGGAAATGGTTCGCAAGGAGCGGAATGTCCTCGCGGCGCTCCCGAAGCGGCGGGATGCGGAGGGGAATGACGTTGATTCGATAGAAGAGGTCCTCACGAAAGGTCCCCGCCTCGACCAGAGATTCGAGCTGGCGATTCGTCGCCACGATGAGCCGCACGTCCACGCGAATGACGTCCGACCCGCCGAGCCGCTCGAACTCACGCTCCTGGAGAACGCGAAGGATCTTCACTTGCAAATGCAGCGGCAACTCCGCGATCTCGTCGAGAAAGAGCGTCCCCGTGTGCGCGCGCTCGAACCGTCCCTTTCGTTGCAGCGCCGCGCCGGTGAACGCGCCGCGCTCGTGCCCGAACAACTCGTCTTCGAGCAGGTTGTCGGGGATGGCCGCACAATTCACCTTGATGAACGGCCCGTCCGCGCGGTGGCCGTGGTAATGGACGTAGTTCGCGACGAGCTCCTTGCCCGTCCCGGATTCGCCGTGAATGAGGATCGTCGCGTCCGTCGCCGCCGCCATCTCGACCTGCTCCATGAGGCCATCCATGATCGGAGCGGCGCCGATGATCGTCGTGTCGCGTTTCTCCTCGCGAATGCGCTGCTTCAGCTCGACGTTTTCCTTGCGGAGACGGCGAAACTCGCGCGCCTTCTCGAAGATGGCGATCAGCTCGGAGGCGTTGATGGGCTTCTGGATGTAGTCGAACACGCCGGCCTTGAGTGCCTTCACCGCCGTCTCGATGGTCCCGTACGCGGTGACGATGATGAAGAGAACCTCCGGGTTGATTTCGCGCACTTGACGGAAGAGATCGTAGCCCGACAAGTCCGGCATGCGCAGATCCGAGAGCACGAGCGTCGCTTCGCCCGCCCGCACCGCCTCGAGCGCTTGCAACCCCGACGTGACGACCCGCACGTCCCAGCCTTCGAGGCCGAGAATCTTCTTCAACATCTGGGCCTGCTGCGGATCGTCGTCGACGATCAGGATTTTCTCGCCGTTCATGTCGCGGGTGTCGGGTCCGGCCACCGGCAAACCGTTGGTATTACCGAAGCCGCGCTTCGTCGACGCAACTGCGGTCAGATGCCCCCACGTCCCGCGGGCGCCAACGCCCCGATCGGGAGACGAATGGCCACTCTTGTGCCTTTTCCGGGCCGACTCCGCAAGGTGACGTTGCCCCCGTGCGCGTGGACGATGGCCCGCACGAGCGTCAGGCCGATGCCGAGTGCGTTCGCACGGGTCGTGAAGTACGGCTCGAAAACCACCCGTCGTTGATTCGCGTCGATTCCGACTCCGTCGTCCGCCACTTCGAGAACGACGTGCTTTCCGACGCGGCGGATCTCCACACGAATCGTTCCTCCGCTCGGCATCGCCAACTGCGCATTCTGCATGAGGTGCGTGAGTGCTTCCCGGAACGCAGCCGGAGCGAGGTCGATGCGAAGACCATCGGCGGCCGCGACGCCCGCGACGTCGAGTCGAACGTCCGGACGTTCGACGGAGCGGCCGAACGCTTCCACGGCAACGCGTACGATCGCTCCGAGATCCACGGACTCGAGGCGCTCCACCGGCGCTCGCCGAAATCGGGAACAATCGTCGAGCACCTTCCGAATCCGCCCCAGCTCGAGGTGGATGATCCGCAAGTGCTCGCGAACGGTCTCCCCGGGTAGGGTGCCTTGGCGCGCCAGCAGCGTCTCGAGGTATTGGCACGCGAGGGAGATCGTGTTTACCGGATTGAGGATCTCGTGAGACATCCCCGCCGCCAGCGTCCCGAGGGCGGCGAGGCGGGCCTCGGCCGTGGACCCACCTGATCGGCGTCGGGCCGACGTCGATCCCTCGCGGATCCCTTTGGCCGCAGGTTCCGTCCTAGCTTTTGCTCTTGACTTCATTTGCGTCGTTGGTATCATCCTGGCCTTTAAGCCCATAACTTTCAAGACGATGAGGCGATAGGAAAAGTGGGACGACCCCACTTTTTCTGGTTTTGTCACCTCGTCGCCGCGGAAACCGAACCATGACGAAGTTGTGATGGCCGGATATCCGGATGGACGGTGCGATCATGCCGTCTTGACGAGGACGCTGCCGGCTCGGCGTTCCACCTTCGGGGGGAATCCGACAGCAGTGCCTCGACACGGCTGCCGCGCAGACGAAAGACCGAGTGATGATGAACGGCGAGCTTCTCAGAAACATCGTCGCGATCGCTCAGGAGAAGGACATCGACAAAGAGGTCCTCTTCGAGAGCATCGAATCCGCTCTGCTCACGGCGGTCAAGAAGAAGCTCGGTAACGCCGAAGACATCACCGTCCAGATCGATCGCGAGTCGGGCGAAATCAAAGTGCTCGAGGGGGGCTCGCGAATCATCCCGATCGACCTCGGCCGCATCGCCGCGCAAACGGCGAAGCAGGTCATCATCCAAAAGATCCGCGACGCCGAAAGCGACGGAGTCCTTCGGGAATACACGACTCGCGACCACTCGATCGTCACCGGCACCATCCAGCGCTTCGAGGGGATGAACCTGATCATCAACCTCGGCAAGACCGAGGCCGTGCTTCCTAAGCTGGAGCAGGTGCGCGGCGAGACCTACCACATCGGCGATCGCGTTCGGGCGTACGTCCTCGAGGTGAAGAAGGCCGGGCCAAAGGTCCGAATCGTGTTGTCTCGCACACATCCGGACTTCATCAAGCGGTTGTTCGAGGTCGAAGTTCCCGAGATCGCCGAGCGAATCATCGAGATCAAGAAGCTCGTTCGCGAGCCGGGGTACCGCACGAAGATTGCGGTTTCTTCGACCGATCTCAAGATCGACTGCGTCGGCGCGTGCGTCGGCGTCAGAGGCCAACGGATCAAGAACATCATCGACGAACTCAACGGCGAGAAGATCGACATCATCCGGTGGAACGACGACCCCGAAATGCTGATCGCGAACGCGCTCAAGCCGGCTGCCGTAACGAGGATCACGCTCGAAGAGGAGCGTCGCTCGGCACTGGTGATCGTCGAAGAAGACCAGCTTTCGCTTGCGATCGGGAAGCGGGGGCAAAACGTTCGACTCGCTTCCAAGTTGTGCGGTTGGGATCTCGACATCGTCACACAGAAGGAACTCGACGAGCGCCAAGCGGGGACGCCCGATGGCAGCCGTGGGCCGGGGCCGGTCGGGGAATCCGATGCGGACGGTCAGGAACGCTCGGGCGATTCCGGCGATGACGGTCCCAACGTTCTTCCGTCGAGCGATGAGCCGGCGGCATTCTCGGGAGAAACTGGCGGCGTCTAGCGAAGTGGACTCCGATCCGTTCGGGGTCCCTCGGGCCGCGCCTGCTGTTCACGAGGCGCACGGCCGATATGCGGTACAGGAGGACAGGCGTTTGAAGACTCGACTCTACCAGCTCGCCAAAGAGCTCAAGTTCGAGGCCAGAGACTTGGTTCAACTGGCCCGCGAGAAAGGGCTCGACGTCAAGAGCAACCTGAGCCTCCTCGACGAGGAAACCGTCGTTGCCATTCGGCGCGTCGTCAGCGAGGCGCAGGGACCGCCTCCGGCGGCGAAGCCCGAAGGGAAACCGGCGGCGTTGCCACGGGAAAGCGCGGCGCCACGGACGGCGGCAACGGCGGTGCGGGAGACCCCGACGGCGATGCCGGCCCGTGAAAAGACCGCGTCGGCTCCGGGCAGTGGCACGCCGCCCGTGCGCACTGCCGCATCGGTGCGAACCGCGCCCGCCGCACCCGGCGCGACGCGGCCGCCGATCGGCCCGCGCCCCGGAATCGTGTCCGCACCGCCGCTTCCACCCGCGGTCGACAAGACGCCGCTGAAGGCAAAGCCCGCGAAACCCATCAAAAAAGAGAAGTCCAAGAAGGAAGCCGAGCTCGAGGAGATGCAGGAGCTCGCCATCGAGGAGTTGGAAGAGCAGCTCGACGAAACGCTCGAGACCGACGAAACCGTAACCGTGGACGAGGAAGCGGCTCCGGCCGCTCCCGTCGCGCCGGTGCAAGTCGTCGCCCCGAAGCGCCCGCCGCTGCCGGCCCGTCTACCGCCAAAGATGCCGCCGCGCCCGCCCTATCAGCGCCCGATGGGCAGGCCCCGACGCGGCGGCCGTTCACGCGACCATCGGCGCTCGCAACAGACGACTCAAGTGCCGCGCCCAACGAAGATCAAGGTCACGCTCCCCATCACCGTGCGTGGACTCTCACAGGCGATGGGACTGAGCGCCGGGCTCCTGCTCAAGAAGCTCATGGAGATCGGCATCGCCGCAACGATCAACCACCATCTCGACGAGGAGCGAGTGCTCTTGCTCGGGATGCAATTCGAAACTGAAATCGAGATTCGCAAGGAGAAGGACACGGCTGCGGATCTCGCAAAGGACGCGAAGGTGCCGGAAAAGCCCGAGAATCTGAAACCGCGTGCCCCGGTCGTGGCGTTCCTCGGGCACGTCGACCATGGAAAGACGTCGCTCCTGGACGCGATTCGCAAGACGAAGGTCGCGGCCGGCGAATCGGGCGGCATCACGCAGCACATCGGCGCGTACCGCGTCCCGACGAAAGAAGGCAAGTTCGTGACCTTCCTCGACACACCGGGTCACGAGGCGTTCACCGAAATGCGCGCCCGCGGCGCTAACGTCACGGACGTCGTCGTGCTCGTCGTCGCCGCCGACGACGGAGTGATGCCGCAAACCGAGGAAGCAATCGCACACGCGAAGGCAGCAAAGGTGCCGATCGTCGTCGCCCTCAACAAGATCGACAAGCGCGAAGCCAACGCCATTCGTGCGCGCCAGCAGCTCGCAAGCCTCGATCTCGCGCCCGAGGAGTGGGGCGGAAAGACGGCATTCATCGAAACGTCTGCGACCACGAACAAGGGTCTCGACGAACTCCTCGAGCGTCTCGCGCTCGAGACCGAGATCCTGGACCTCAAGGCGAACCCGGACCGCCCGGCGCGCGGATCTGTGATCGAGGCGAAGATGACCGAGGGCAAGGGAAACGCCGTGACCCTCCTCGTTCAAGACGGAACGCTGAAGCGTGGTGACGTCGTGCTTTGCGGACAGGGATGGGGGCGCATCCGCACGATTCACGACGACAAGGGCAACGTCGTCGAATCGGCTGGCCCTTCGTCGCCGGCGGAGGTGATGGGCTTGTCGCTGCTTCCCGAAGCGGGCGATCCGTTCTACGTCGTCGAGTCCCTGCAGGTCGCGAAAGACGCCGCGGCGAAGCGCCAGAGGGAGATGCGCGACGCCGCACTCGCCGAGCGTCGCCACATCACGCTCGACAGCATCTTCAGCCGCATCGCCCAAGGCAAGGTCAAGGAAGTTCGCGTCGTGCTCAAGGTCGACGTCAAGGGTTCGGCCGAGGTGCTCAAGAAGTCGCTCGAGGACCTCGTGCACGCCGACGTCAAGGTACGCTTGCTGCACATGGGCGTGGGATCGATCACCGAATCCGACATTCTTCTCGCGCACGCTTCGGACGCAGTCGTCCTCGGCTTCCACGTCATCGCGGAGGAAAAGGCGCGGGCACTCGCCGAAGACAAGGGCGTCGAGATTCGCCTGTACCAGGTCATCTACGAGGTCATCGACGACCTCAAGAAGGCCATGGAGGGCATGCTCGAACCGGAGGAAAAGGAAGCCATCCTCGGCCATGTCGAGATTCGCCAAGTCTTCAAGGTCTCGAAGGTCGGGAACATCGCCGGATGTTTCGTGAAGGACGGCCGAATCGATCGATCGAGCAAGATCCGCCTCGTGCGCAATGGCCGTGTCATTCACACGGGCGCGCTGGAATCGCTCAAGCGGTTCAAGGACGACGCTCGCACGGTCGCCGAAGGCTACGAGTGCGGCATCAAGCTCGCCAATTACGACGACATCCAGCAAGGTGACGTTCTCGAAGCATTCGAAATCCAGAGGATCGCGCGGAAGCTCGGTAGCTAACGGATCCGGAGTTCGGCGGCCGGCATGAGCGTGGGCGTACTCGAGGCAACGCTGCTCGTCAGCGATTCCGGCTCGTTGAAGTCCAAGCGTCGAATCGTCAAGAGCATCAAGGACCAGGTGCGCCACAAGTTCAATGTGTCGATCGCCGAGGTCGGCGCACAAGACCTGTGGCAGAGGGCCGAGATCGAAGTGGCCGCGGTCGGCACCGACGGGTCGTACGTTCGCAGCGTGTTGTCCGAGGTGGTCAAGCACATCCAGTTCCACCGCGGCGTCGAGATCCTCGATTACGACATCGAGATTCTCTGAGAGGAGTCGTTCGTGCCGCAGATTCGCGCCGAGAAAGTGGCCAAGTTCATCAAGCAGCGGATCAGTACGATCATCCTTCGCGAGCTGCACGATCCGCGCGTCGGATTCATCACCGTGACGAAGGTGAAAGTCACGAGCGATCTCAAGAACGCACTCGTGTTCGTCTCGGTGCTCGGTTCGTCGGCCGAACGCAGCAAGAGTTGGCATGCACTCGAGAAGGCACGAGGCTTCATCCAACGTGCGATTGCAGACGATCTCGACACCTACACGACCCCCGAGATCCAGTTCCGATACGACGAGTCGATCGAAGGGGCCATTCGAGTCAGTCGAATCGTCGACGAAGCGCTGGCCGAGTCCCGACCGAAAACTCAGGCCGAAACCGAGAGCGATGACGAAACGAAGAATGAGGAAGTCGTCGAGGACGAGGCGGAATAGAGGCCGAGCGCAGCGGACGCGAGTGAGCTAACGCAACGAAACGGTTCCGCCTCCGGGGCCGGACATCTTCTTCCAACGAACTCCGCCGGGCACGTCCTCCAGAGCGATGGCCATCCCCTTGAGTTGGTCGCGGATCGCATCGGCGCGCGCGAAGTCCTTGTCCCTACGCGCCTGTTCTCGCGCGCGAATAAGTCGCTCCACTTCGTCCGAGAGGACCACGTGCGCGCTCTCGAGAATGCCGAAAACCTGGTCGACTTCGTCGACGAACGTGAGAGTCGCGGCGGCCCCTTCACGTCCAACCTCGATCCGATTCACCGCCGTCATCAGCTCGAAGAACGCGGCGAGCGCCGCGGAGACGTTCAAGTCGTCGTCGAGGCTCTCGACGAATTGGGAGCGAGCACGCTTGATGGTATCCATCAACTCGGGGTTGGGCTTCTCCGCCGAAACGTCGCGGAGGTTCTGCGCGAACGCATTGATCCGATCGACCGTCTTCTTCGCGGCCTCGAGGCCGTCGAACGTGAGGTTTGCGTTCTGACGATAATGCGTCGACAGCAGCAGGTATCGAATTGCCTTGCCGCTGTACCCCATCTTCACGAGATCGCGGATCGTGTAGAAGTTCCCGACTGACTTCGACATCTTCTCGCCTTCGACGAGCAGGTGTCGTGTGTGCACCCAGTACTTGACGAACGGTCGCCCCGTGGCGGCTTCCGATTGCGCGATCTCGCATTCGTGGTGCGGGAAGATGTTGTCTTCTCCCCCGGTGTGCACGTCGATCGATTCGCCGAGATACTTCATCGCCATCGCGCTGCACTCGATGTGCCACCCGGGGAAGCCACGACCCCACGGCGAATCCCATTGCATCAGGTGCAATGGATCCTGCTTCCACAGGGCAAAATCGTAAGGTTGCTTCTTGTCTGGGTTGATCTCGATGCGCGCACCGGCCTTGAGCGCCTCGAGCGAGTTGCCTGACAGCCGACCGTACGCCGGGAACCGAGAAACGTCGAAGTAGACGGCACCCTTCGCGACGTATGCGTACCCGCCTTTCAAGAGCTTCTCGACGAGCGCCAGCATCTCCGGGACGTGCTCGGTCGCACGCGGATAGTGGTGAGCCGGCCGCAGATTCAACGCCTCGACGTCTCGCATGAACGCATCGAGGTAGAACGCGACGATCGCGTAAGGGTCCTTTTTCTGTTTGCGGGCTTCCTCCTCGACTTTGTCGACGCCCGCATCGGCGTCCGCGAGCAAGTGACCGACGTCGGTGATGTTCATGACTTGGCGGACGTCGAATCCGCGGTAGTCGAAGTATCGACGAAGCAGATCCGCGAGCAGGAACGACCGAAAGTTGCCGACGTGCGCGAAGTTGTAGACCGTCGGTCCGCAGTTGTACATGCGGACTTTGCCGGGCTCGAGCGGGACGAACGGCTCTTTCTGCTTGGTGAGCGTGTTGTAGAGCTGGATCGCCACGCCGTGGTCTCCTTCGCCTTCGGGCTGCTGCCGGCAGGATGCGCCGGCCGGGGAAAAGCGAAATATCTACTACGACTGATGGGCTAGGTGAAGGGCCCGCTCGACTTTTTCGGCACAGGCGCGCGGACCGAGGACCGGCGCCACGTCCGACACGTCGGGCCCCGCGGTCTGCCCGGTGAGCGCGACTCGCAGCGTGAGCAAGACCGTTTCGCGAGTCGCCCGCGTCGCGCCTTGCACTTCAGTGATGGTCCGACGAAATCCTTCCGCATCGAGATCGCTCATCCTTTCGACGCGCTCCCGGAAGGCGACGAGGATCTGCCGGGACGACTCGCGCTTGAGGAGTTTGCGTTCTTTGACCTCGATGAACGTCTCGCCAAAGAAGATGTCCGCGTACTTCACGATCTCCGAAAGGCAGCTCAAGTGCTCGCGACAAACGGCAACCACCTCTCGCAAACGTGCTCGGTCGCCTCCTTCGTCGATGAATCCTCCTTCGAGGAGGTAGGGGTAGACGCGATCGAGCAAGAAGTCAGGACTTTCCTCGCGAATCGTCTGCGCTGAGATGCGATTCAGCGCCTTGAAATCGAAGACGGCGGGCTCGCGGCGAATCGGCGACCGCGCGAAATCTCGATCGAGAGTCGCCGGATCGAATCGCTCGAGTCCGTCGGGATGCGACCACGACAACGCCACGAGGAAATTCGCGAGCGCCCTCGGGTGGTAGCCAAGTCGCCGGAACGACTGAGCCGTCGCCGCACCGTGTCGTTTGCCGAATCTCGCTCCATCGGGTCCCACGATCTCCCCCACGTGCGCGATTCGCGGCACGGACAGACCCAGCGCGCGTGCCACCCGAATCTGAACCGCCGTTTCGGGCATGGATTCGTCGTCGCGAAAGGACACGTCGATCCGCATCGTGACCTCGTCGATCGCGGACGCGAATCCGTCGAACGGCGCGCCGTCGGGATCGACCAGAAACGCCTCCGCTGGCGGCTCGACGAAGATTCGCCCGCGCACGACGTCGTCCGAGGCCACACGCCCGCACGCGTCGCCGCGAAGTCGGACGAACGTTCGCGCTCCCGCGCGAGCGCGGCGCTCGGCTTCAGCCGCTGAAATCGAAGCGCACCGATGCCCCGTCGGCTTCTGCGAGCTCCGACCGCGCTTCTCCTTCTGCGCTCGGGCCTCGATCTCCTCTGGAGTGCAGAAGCAGCGAAACGCGATCCCGTCGTCGAGGAGCCGTTGCGCGCCGTCCCGATAGTGATCGACGCGGCGAGACGTCAGATACGGGGCATGCGGCCCGCCGACATCGGGCCCTTCCTGCCAATCGATTCCGATCCAGCGCAGGTTCTCCAGCAAGAGCGAGGTCAGCTCGTCGCGAATCCTCGGGCCTTGCGCGTCCGCCACGCGAAGCACGAGCGTGCCGCCGTGCGCGCGAACGTAAAGCCACGCGAACAGCGCAGCGCGAAGTCCCGAGACGGCGATCGGCGGCGTGACGACGGGTGCGATGCCGACCCGCACGCCATCGGAGCCGCTGGTGTTCATCGGCCTCGGAATCCCCAAGAGAACGTCTGAGCGAGTCGCTTTCGTGGGCCTCGGAGCACCGCCTGCTCCGAATGCCGTGAGGCCCGCATCCTATGGCGGGTCCTTGTCGAAGTCAATGCGACGACAAACCGACTCGCGTCCCCACCGCAACCTCCGGGCCGTCGAAACCTCGCGTCAGACGCGACTCCTCCGCTTCCAATTGACGGCGGCGACGCCCGACTCCGTCGAACCCAGTCGCGCCCTCGACGCGACGCGACGCGACAGGAACCGATAGATTCGTGCGACCTCGCGAGCATGGTCGGCGATCGCGAACCGGGCCGCATGTCGCCGAGCGCCCTGCGAAATCCGGGATCGAAGCGCGCGATCCGACGCGAGGCGCAGCACCGCCGATGCCCACGCCCCCGGCTCCTCGTCGAGCGAAAACCCGGTCTCGTCGTCCTTCACGAGCTCCGGGAGGATGCCGCGCTTCGACGCAACGATGGGAAGCCCCATCGCCATCGCTTCCCGGACGGCACGGCACGATCCGTCCGAACCGGGCACCGTGAACAGGAGCGCATCCATCGACGCGAGGGCCGCCACGAACTCGTCCCCCTCCAGGTATCCGGGGAATCTCAGAAACGCTTCGATTGACCGCTCTCGGGCCGGCTTTCGGAGGACTTCTTCCATCCGCGTTCCGCGACCGACGAACACGAATCGCGCACGAGGCTCGCGCGCCACGACTCGGCTGATCGTGTCGAGCAAGAGGTCGAACCGACGGTGTCGCTGCATGCGAGCGACGATGCCGAAACAGGGCGCATCTCCCGCGACGTCGAGCCGCTCGCGGATCGACTTCACTCGTCGTGCCGGGTCGAATCGCGCGAGATCGACCGTCCCCTCGAGCCGGAAGAGAGTCCCGACGGGCACTCCGAGCTCGGCCACGAGCGCGTCGCGGACGCGGTCCGAGATCACGATGATGGCGTCGCTCGAGCCCTCGAGGAGCTTTCGCGTGATCGATCGACGCGACGGCGGCTCGCCGCCGTAGTACGTGCGCACCACCGGAACCGCACGCGAAAGCGATCTCACGGCGCGCGCCGCGAGCAGGTGATCGTTGTCGAGATGGGCATGAACGATGTCGATCTGTTCTCGTTCGATGAATTTCGGCAATCGGCGCTGATCGTGGAGGTTGTCGAGCGGACGTCGATGCTTGTTCAGTCGAAACTGGAGAATCGGCTCGATTCCCCGCGCGCGCGCCTCGCGTGCGACGAAGTTCTCACATCCCTTCACCGGTCGTCCGCACGCGAAGAGCACGTCGTGCCCGGCGCGGCGAAGCTCTGCGGCGAGATTCAGGGCAGGCTCCGCAGGCCCGGTCCACTTCCAGTTCGAGAAGAGATGCAGAATTCTCATGTGACCTCGATCCACCGCTTCGCCACGTCGATCTTTCGCAAGACCTCGATCACTCGATCGGCCTCTCTCCGACGGTCGTCTTGCGCCGGCACGCGCGAATCACACCCACGTAGTACCGCCGCCGCTCGGCTCGCGACATTCGGCCCTGCGAGTAGTCGCGAAGGAACCGAAACCGCTCCGATAGCGACACGAACGTCGGAATGCTCGCCGACAGCTGCGCGAGGTTCTTGATGCGCCGGCGCACGCTCACCCCTCCGCGCACGGTGCGCGCGCCGTCGAAATCGATCAGCAGGAACCTCCGCGCTGCGTCGGTTCCGGCGACGAGCACGTTGCACGCCTTCAGATCATTGTGGTAAGCGCCGCGACGATGCAGGTCGGCGACGAAGGTCGCCATCTCGCGTTCCAGCCGGCGCCGCTCTCGATTCCTCGTCCCCGCCATGCGCTCGAAAACGAAATGATCGAGTCGCGAGAGATCAGACACGTCGCGCATGACGAGCAAATCCGCGCCGCCGGGACCCGCCGCCCGCAGGAACGCGAGCGGCTCGGCGACCTCGATTCCGCGGACGAGAAGCGCGTTTCCCGCGCGCCATGAACGCAATGCCTTTCGATACCCGAGCGCGCGCTTCAGTCGATCCAGCGGCGACGGGCATCGGTATTCCTTGACGCACACACATTCGCCCGCGGACGTTTCGAATCCCGTCACGCGAGTGCTGCGGCCGTCCTTGAACTTCCTGCCAACGTCTCCTCGAAGCGCCCGAGCATGTCCGGTGATCACCTCGCGCCAAACCCCAGCAGAAAAACGTCGCTGGGCGAACCCGCGAAGTCCGTCACTGCGCAGCCGCGTGAATCGACTGCTCTCCATGACGCAGCGCAGCGCACGGCTTCGCAGCCGGCGCCGCTCGAGCCGCGCCACACGGGCCTCCAATCGCCGAAATGCCGAACGCAGCGCCGGTCCGAGGACCGCATCGCCGGCCGCGTAATCGAGGAAGAATCGCAGTCGGTCGGTCCGAGTCGTCGCCTCGAGCAGCGAGTGGCTCAACCGCGCCAGATTCCGAAGGCGCCTCCTGACGCCGAGCTTCGAGACACGATGGCCCGTGTGGAGATCGATGAAGTGGATGCGGGCCTCGTCCGGCGGATCGCCGGTGACGAGGATGTTCCCGCTGTGGAGATCGCTGTAGTAGATCCCGCGCTCGTGCATCGAACGAACGAGACGAGCCAGCCGGGCGAGCAAAGCGCGCTTTGCCCCGCGCACGCCACCGCGCAATCGCACGGGGAATGCGCGATTCAAGTACGGCACCAGATCGGTCGCGTCGGCGATCCCCTCCGTCACGAAGTACGCGTCGCGAAGCACGGCTCCTGCGCGGCGCTCGGCAACCGCAAGCGGGCGTGCGGTCGGAAGCCCCGACTCGCGGAAGATCGTCATCATCCGCCATTCGGTTTCCGCGCGGCTCGCACGGACGAGCGACTTCAGCTTCTCGATCAAAGTCGGAACGCGATGAACTTTGAGATAGACGCAACGACCGGGCGCACCCTCCACCGCGATGCGATAAACGGTGCGCATGAGGTTCTGCTTGACGACGGTGCCCAGCGCGGCGCCCTCGCGAATTGCCGGCAGCCGGTCGATGACATCGCGGACGACGACGTCGCGCCAATCGGCGTCGACGCGCCACGCGAGACCATCGCGAATCACGTCGACGGCGCGGCATCGCGTCCCTTCGATGTCGATCGGAACGTCGACCATCGCCGTCGCCTCGCTCACGATTTCGCTCGCTCGCCGAGCCGTTGGATCTCCCACAACTTCGCGTCCGCGAGGAACACGTAGTACGCTCCGCTGACTGCGATCACGAAACCGGGGAGCCCGTCCAAGAAGCCTTTCTGCCAAACGTACATCTTGAAGAACTTGAAGAACGGTTTCAGCACCAGAACCGGCAGACCAAAGCGCCGACCTTGCCGGTGTCGCTCTTCGGCCATGATCGTCGTGAACGAGTTGATCGTGCGCACGTGGTGCGAGATGTCACGGTACGTGAAGTGCAAGAGATCGCTTCTCAGCACTCTCGTCTCGCCTTCGAGCACGACCCGGTCGTGCGGATTGGTCCCGCCCCACGCACCTTTCTCCTTTTTGAAGAGGCGCAGCTTATAGTCCGGATACCATCCACCGTGGTCGATCCATCGACCGAGATAGAACGTGTGGCGGGGCATGTAGTATCCGTCGAGCGTATCACCGTTCGTCTCCAGCTCGCGTTGGATCTCCGTCGACAGAGCGGGCGATAGCCGCTCGTCGGCATCGATGCACAGTACCCACGGGCTCGTGGCGGAACGCACGGCATGGTTCTTCTGCTCGATGTGACCGGGGAACGGCCGACGTTCCACCCGCGCGCCGTATCTGTCGCAGATCTCGACCGTGCGGTCCGTGCTCTCGGAGTCGATGACCACGATTTCGTCGACCCACTTGATGCTCTCGAGGCACTCCTGGATGTTGGCCTCTTCGTTCAGGGTGATGATGCATGCGGTGATGCGTGGGCGATCAGCCATGCACGAGTCCCGCCGAACTTCCGGCCCCGCTCGAAGCGACGAGCGACTCACGCATCGACATCCACCCCGGCGTGCGATGCGCCGCCGCGGACGAGTTCCGAGAGCGACCACCCGAGCCGATGCCACCAGAGCGTGCGCGCCCGACGACGGAGCAATCGTCGAAGGGCCGCGCGCGGAGGCAAGCCGGCCTTCCCGTAATCGCGCAGGAAGCGCAAGCGATCACAGCGCGACAGAATCACTCCTCGACGCCTTTGCTTTTCGACGGAGCGATCGAGCCGCAACAGGTTCGCCTCCACACGGCGGAGCGGAAGCGGATCGTGGTGTGTCGCCTTGTCGAGGTCGACGACGAAGACTGGGCCCTCGCCGCTCTCGTCGACCAACAAGTTCTTCAAGTGCAGATCCGCGTGGTCGAGGCCGGCGGCATGCAGCGCCGCAACCGTTCGCGACGCCTCGCGAATCACCGATCGGACGCGACGCGCTCCGGGGGCCGTTCTGCGCGCTCGGAAGAACCGTTCGAGGTCGATTGACCCGGGGATCTCGACGAGCGCGATCCGCCACGAGAAGAACCCGAACCATCGGCGCTCGCCGAGCAGGGCCAGCGCCCGGGCCGTCGCGACCCCACCCTCGCACGCTCGCTCGACCGCGCCGAGCTCGCGCATCGGTCGCGCACTTCCATGGAAACAATTGGGGAGGACGTGCCGGAGCAAGCCGCCGCGGCGGTAAGTTCGAACGAACGCGCGCTCGCCTGGATGGCCTGGAATCGCGAACGAGATCGGCGCACCACGCCCGCGGAATCGCCGGATCGGTCCTGACGACGGCAGCGCCAGCAAATTCTCGTAGGGAAGGTCGAGCAGCGGCCCGAGCGCGTCCTCATACCCGTCGCGAACGATGAGGAGTTTCCGCCCCCGATCGCCCTCCACGATTCGGAAACGGCCGGGGACAACGGCCGAGTTGGCGAGGGTCACGAACGCGTCTCCTGCATTTGCAAACAAGGTCGCGGCGATCTTAAGACCTCGTTGCTCGAGCGTCAATGTCGGCCGTTGACGAGGGAAAATCGAGGCTGACTATTGCGCCGATGCCATCGCTGCGACATCATGCACAGCACTGTCACGCGACATACGGGGTGCGATGACAGGCGTGACGTTCTTGGGGAGCACAGAGGGGCACTCGAGTGGAACTTCGGCCACATCCCTCGGCAGTCGCCTTTTCTCTGCTCTGAATTCGACGACTGGCGTCGTCCGCAGTGACGGGGATGGTACTGGCATCGATGCGAACAGCGATCGAGTCAGGCGGAACTCGACACGATCGCGGATTCGCATGCGAGAAACAGGAGAGTGGATCATGCTGACGAGACGGGATCTGCTGAAGATGGGTCTGCTCGCGGGTGGATCGGCGATGTTGCCGCTCGAACAGGCGCTCGGCCGAAACTTGCTCCGACTTCCCGGCGGAGGCAACGGCGGCAGCCCGGCGACTACACCCTTTCTGCGATCGCTCCCACTGCCGGCAACCGTTCAGCCGGTCGCTGCATTCTCGACCCGGTGTGCGACGCCGGGCGGCACCGTCTTCTACGAGATCCACGAGAAGGAAGGACTGCATAGCTTCCATCCGGATCTACCCCCCGCCACCGTGTGGGGATATCAAGACGTGAACGCTCCGAACGCGCCGCTCACCCCGGGACCGACCTTCATCGGCCGCGTGAACGTTCCGGCGGTCGCTCGATTCGTGAACGATCTGCCGACGGCGCCGCGTTCATTCGGCGTTCCGAACACCACGGTCCATCGACACGGTGGATTCCAGGAGGACCTGTCCGACGGAATTCCCACGCTGTTCTTCCGCCCGGGCGAGTCATACGACTACTGCTGGCCGAACTCCAACCCCGACAACGATCCGAGGGAAGGCGAATCGACGCTCTGGTACCACGACCACCTCGTGGACTTCACGGCGCAGAACGTCTACCGAGGGCTCGCCGGCTTCCACCTCATGTTCGACGACGTGGATTCGGGCAACGAAAACGACCCGAATCCAAATGCGCTCCGTCTCCCGAGCGGAGACTTCGACGTGCCGATGGTCGTCCAAGACAAGCTGTTCGCGGGCAACGGGGAGCTCGTCTACGACTCCTTCAGCCACAACGGTTTCCTCGGCGACAAGTTCTGCGTCAACGGCGCCATTCAGCCGTTCTTCAGCGTCAAGCAGCGCAAGTACCGCTTCCGATTCCTCAACGGCTCGAACGCGCGCTTCTTCGAGTTCTTCTTGAGCAACGGTCGATCCTTCGTGCAAATCGGCGCGGACGACAACCTGCTGCCGCACCCGATCACGCGCACGAGCATCCGGATCGCGCCGGCCGAGCGCATCGACGTCGTCCTCGACTTCAACGGCATTCCGACGGGCACCGCGATCTTCCTCGAGAACCGATTGCAGCAAACGAGCGGCCGGGGTCCGGATCGAGTCGTGTCCCACGGGACGCAAGTCCTTAAGTTCATCGTCGACGGACCCGCGGCCGATCCGAGCCAGGTGCCGAACAACCTGCGTGAGCTCCCTCCGATCAACCCCGGCGCCGTCACCGTCCAGCGGCGTTTCGAGTTCGCGCGAAGCCACGGAGGTTGGGTCGTCAACGGAGAGTTCTTCGATCCGAACCGCGTGCTGGCGAGGCCGCGCCTCGGCGTTCCGGAGATCTGGACGCTCAAGAACGGAGGTGGAGGGTGGTTCCACCCGATCCACATCCACCTCGAGTCGCACCGGATCCTGACTCGAAACGGACGCATCCCCCCGGCTTGGGAACAGGGGCGAAAGGACACGGTCGTCCTCAACCCGAGCGAGGAAGTTCGGATCTACATCGAGTTCCGTCAGTTCGCCGGCCAGTACGTGTTCCACTGCCACAACATCGAGCACGAGGACGTGGCGATGATGGGCCGGTTCGACACGATTCTGTGATCGAGATTCGAGCTCGGGCCGGGATCGGAGAAGGTAGATGAAGATCGAATCGATGAAAGAGTGGGCTACGGCGCGAGCGGGCATACGCGCAGTGCTCGCGTCGTGCGTGGTCTGCCTCGCTGCGTGTTCGGGGTCGAGCGCTCGGAAAGGTCGTCCCGATTCGCTTGCCCAAGTCGACTCGACGACGAGTGGGACCGAGGTGGCACTCGATGGCGACATCGAGTCGAACGACCTCGACGACGAGGAGACGCCGCGGTCGCCGAGCGTCGACGAGATCCAATCGGGAAAGCTCCCGAACATTCCCCTCCTGACGCAGGACGACAAGCCCGTCCGCTTCTACGACGACCTCGTGAAGGGAAAGGTCGTCATGATCAACTTCATGTTCACGATGTGTCAGGGCTCGTGTCCCGGGACGTCCGCCAAACTCGCGAAAGTGCAGGACGCACTCGGCGATCGCGTCGGGCGTGACGTTTTTATCTTGTCGATTTCGCTCGACCCCGAAAAAGACACTCCGACAGTGCTGAAGCAATACGCCGAGCGGTACGGGGCGCGGCCGGGCTGGTCCTTCCTCACCGGAAACCGCAGCGACATCGAAGGACTCCGTCACCGGCTCGGCCTGTTCGATCCGGATCCGGTCGTCGATGCCGACAAGACGCAGCACGCCGGCGTGATCCTCCTCGGCAACGGCGCGATCGGACGTTGGTCGAGGATCCTCGCGCTGGCGAAGCCGCAGCAAATCCTCGATGCGCTGGACCGCGTGGCCCTCGATCCGCAAAAATGGAAGCCGGCGATGTGGTCCTCAGAAGAGCCGCAAGCGCCGAACGCTTCCGGGCGGTAGCCCCTTCATCACTTCGGCTCGGCGGGCACGAGCACTCGATACTCCGCTGCCTTTTCGGGTTTGCCCCACTTCTCGTACAGGTTGACAAGGTCGCCGATCGCGTCGACGACGCGGTCATGGCGCGCTCCGTACGCCTCGTTCAGCCGGCGGTACCCTTCGAGCAGATGGGGCTCGGCTTCGTCGAATCGCTCTTCGAACCGCAGGCATCGTCCATAGAATTGCTCGTACAGCGCGAGGTCGTCCGATGCGGGCGGCAGCACGTGCCGGCCTGACTCCAACGTCTCCGAGAAGAGCCCATTGGCCTCCGCAAATTTGCCCTCCGACATCAGGCAGACGGCGAGCTGGAACTTCACGGCGATGGTCGTCCGCGAGTCATCCCCTTCAGCACGACGATACGCCGCAAGCACCTCGCGATAGCGTTCCTCGCACTCGTCGAGTTGGTTCAGCGCCCGCAGCGCTCTGGCGAGGAGTCGCATGGCGAAGCGGGTGTCCTCGTGATCGTCGCCGAGAGCGAGGCGAAAACCGGGCAGAGCACGACGCTCGAGATCCGCGGCTTCGGCGTAGCTTCCCTTTTGGTAGAGGTGCAATGCGAGCCCGTGCATCGATCGGCACGTGTTCACGTGCTGGGGGCCGAACACTCGTCGTGCGGCATCGAGCGCTCGGCGAATGAGGGGCTCGGTGCGATCGGGAAGATCCATGTCCTCGTAAAGCGCCGACAGGTTGTTCGTCGCGGCGATCGTGTAGGGGTCGTCGGCGCCCGACACCTCGTACTGCCCTGCGAGCGCCGCCTTGAACAGCGTCTCGGCGTCGCGAAACCTGCCGCTCGCCTGCAAGATCTCTGCAAGGGTCTCCATCGAGACGAGCGTTTCCGCGTCGCGGTCGCCGAGATGGCGGCGACGGAGCTCCAGCGCACGCCGGCCCAGCGACTCCGCCTCGTCGAGCTTCTTTTGGAGAAACAGCGCGAGCGTGAGATTGTTCATCGCGGCGAGCGTGAGGGCGTCCGACTCGCCGTATCGAGCGAGCAGTCTTGCGAGAATGGGACGCAGCACCTCCTCTCCTTTTCCGGGTTCGCCCTTGTCCGTGAGCACCTGGCCGAGATCGTTTTTCACGGCGAGAAGGTCGCGATCGTCGTCGGTTCCGAGACCGCGTCGAAGCGCGAGCGCCGCTCGCAGGCGAGCCTCGGCCTCGTCGAACCGGCCCAACCCGTCGTACGTCACGCCGATCGCTTGATCGAGCTTTGCCTGGATCACGGGATGCCCGGCGACCGCCGAGTCGACCTTCTTCGAGGCGGCGTCGAGGACGTCGACGACCTTGACGTCGCGCCCGAGTGCCTTCGGATCGACGGCCACGAGCATGTCACGCAGGAAGTCGAACATCGTCGTCGACTCGTCGGCGCGTGCCTGTGCCAGGTCCTTTGCCTTCGTCACCTCCTCGAGACGTCTCGTGGCCAGCGTCTCGGCGGATTCGGCGCGCCGGCGTTCTTTCACCGAGGCACGCCATTGCCACGTCGTTCCGACGATTCCGGACGCGAGCGTGACGAAAGCAGCGGCGACGCCGGCGACGAGAGCCCGGTTTCGGCGCGCGAACTTGTCGAGGTGGTAGAAGGTGCTCGCGGGGCGCGCGAAGATCGGCTCGTCCCTCAGAAAACGATCGACGTCCCGAGCCAGCTCACCGGCGCTCGCGTATCGCCGGGCGCGATCCTTCTCGAGCGCTTTCGCGAAGATCGTCTCGAGGTCGCCGCGGAAGATCGCGCCGTAGGACGACAGCGGCGTCGCATCGTCCTCCCGAACGATTCGAGCGGCCTCCAGGAGAGGCCGTTCGCCGACGTCGAGCGGCAGCTTGCCCGTGAGCAGCTCGTAGCCGATCACGCCTAGCGCATAGACGTCCGAACGCGCATCGATCGACTCCGGGCTCGCCGCGCACTGCTCGGGGCTCATGTACGGCAACGTGCCCATGAGCCGGCCGACGTCCGTTCGCAGCGTCGTCCCTTCGACGCCCGAGTCCGTCGCGCGCGCCACCCCGAAGTCGATCACCTTCGGTTGACCGGTCGCATCGACGAGGACGTTGCTCGGCTTCAGGTCGCGGTGGATCACGCCCGCTCGGTGCGCGTGCTCCACGGCGACGCACACTCTGACGAAGAGCGAAAGTCGCTCTCGGATGCCGAGCCTCTCCGATTCGGCGTGCTCGATGAGCGTGCGTCCACGGATCAGCTCCATTGCGAAGAACGGCTGCGGGCCGAGACCGGCATCCGCAGTTCCCGCCTCGAAGATCTGCGCGATCCCGGGATGCTGGAGTCGGCCGATGAGCCGGGCCTCTCGCTCGAATCGACGAAGCGTTTCTCGGGAGGCAAGACCCGGACGAATCATCTTCAGCGCGACCGTCCGGCGTGGGTTCTCCTGCTCGGCGAGATAGACGACGCCCATGCCCCCCTCGCCGACCATGCCGCGAATCGCGTAGTCGCCGATGCGCTCGGGAACCGGCGGTGAGATCGCTTCGGCGATCGGCGTCTCGAGGAATCCCGTCGACTCGACGTGATGGGCGAGAAGCGACTCGACTTCCACGCGAAGCTCGTCGTCGTCGCCGCATCGCTCGCGGAGAAACCCGGGGCGCTCGGCCGCAGACACATCCAACGCCGCGAGGAAGAGATCCTCGGCTCGTCGCGCACCCTCAGCACTCATCGTTTGCCCCGGCGTCGAAGCGCGTGTCGCCCTTCGTCAGCTCGCGGTGCAGCCATGCTCGCGCATAGCTCCAGTCGGCCTTGATCGTCGCCCGTGAGACGCCGAGCGCTCGCGCGATCTCGTCGATATCGAGGCCGGCGAAGAAACGCAGCGACACGACGTCGCACTTTCGCTCGTCGTAGCGGGCGAGCCGCTCGAGCGCCTCGTTGAGGTCGAGGACGTCGACGGACGATGCGTCGTCGCCCGACGAAAGCGCCACGTCCGAAAGAGACAGCCGATCGCGCCCGCCGCCGCGCTTCCGCCGTCCGTGGTGACGTGCCCGCTCGACGAGAATTCGACGCATCGCACGGGCCGCAGCGGCAAAGAAGTGCGCCCGGCCATCGAATCGTGCCCCCTCCTCGCCGACGAGCCGCACGTAGGCCTCGTGGACGAGCGCCGTTGCTTGAAGCGTCTGCCCCGCCGGCTCACGCGCGAGGCGACTGCGAGCAAGCCGCCGAAGCTCGTCGTAGACGATCGGAAGAAGCAACGTCGCCGCGGTTTCGTCGCCGCGCTCGGCCGAGTCGAGGAGCCGCGTCACGTCGCCTCGAGTGGGGTTCGTCATGAACACCCGCTCCGAATAGATTCGAAATCCTCCAGCCGTGCGGCGCGCGATTGTCGCACCGACGTCCGGAGCGCAGCAAGACGCCGCTGCCCCGGATCGGCGACCTTCGACCGCAGAATCGGCACTCGAACATCCCGGCGCGGCTTCTTTCATATAATCCCGTCCTCGTGATCTCGCTCGATGCTCGCTCCACCGGCAATCCGGCCGCTCGGTCGGGTCCGCGAATCCTCGTGATCCGGCTCAGCGCGATCGGCGACGTGCTGTTCGCGTTGCCGGCGGTCCGCGCGCTCCGTCGAGCCTACCCCGATGCCCACTTGACCTGGCTCACCGAAGATCGCGCCGCGGCAATCGTGGATCGCGTTCTGGAAGTGGATGACCGAATCGTTTTTCCGCGGCGTCGATTCGTCGCCGGACTTCGCTCGCCGATTCGATTCGTGCCGACGCTCGTCGAGATGTTTCGCTTCTACCGTTCGCTCCGGCGCCGCCGATTCGACGTCACGCTCGACTTTCAATCGAATGCCAAGAGCGCGCTCGCGGTCGTCGCGGCGGCCGCGCCCCGGCGAATCGGATTCGCTTCCCGCAGCGGTCGCGAGGGAAACAGTCGCTTTCAAACGGATCGGGTGATCGTCCCGCCCGGCATTCGCCACCGGATGGACAAGGACCTCTCGCTGCTGGCGCCGCTCGGGGTCGCGCCGCCCGCGACGCTCGACTTGCACCTCGACGTCCCCGATGCGGCGATCGGCGCCGCCCGCGCCTTTTGGGGAGCGCTCCCCGGCGCCGGCCCGCGCATCGTGATCCATCCGAGCACGTCGGCGTACGGGGCTTTCAAGCGCTGGGGAGTCGAGCGGCTCGCGGAGCTCGGCGATCGGCTCCGGCGCGAGCACGACGCGACGATCGTCGTCACGTACGGCCCCGGCGAGCGCGCCCTCGCCGAGTCCGTCCGGCGTCACATGCGCGAAGAGTCGTGGCTGGCGCCGAGAGCCGAGGCGCTCGTCGAGTTGGCTGCGATCCTCGGTGAGGCCGACCTCGTGGTCGGCGGCGACACCGGACCGCTGCACCTCGCAGAAGCGGCCGGGACCCGGGTCGTCATTCTCTTTGGCCCGAAGGATCCCGACGTCTACGGCCCGCGACTGCCGGGCAGTTCGGCGGTCAGCGCGAACGTTCCCTGCAGCCCGTGCCGGAGGCGCGCGTGTCCACGCGCGGTTTGCCTCGACTTCGTGACCGTCGACGCGGCGATGACGGCGTGTTGCGCCGCGCTGGTCGCGCCGGCGAGTTGAGCGAATGCCCAAAACGAGACGCTGGCCTCGCCGGACCATCGTCGCTGCGGCGGCAATCGTCGCGCTCTTGACCGCAGCGTGGGCCTTCCTCCCGCAGCTCGTGCGCACGTTCGCTTGGCCGTCCCTGCTTCGACGGGCCTCGGACGCCACCGGACTTCGCGTCGCCGGCGAGCTTCGCGGCCTCGGCGTCTCGCCGGGCCGCGCATCGATCGGAAACGTCGAGCTCGGCAATTCAGGCGACGCCATTGCCGCGCGTGCGGAACTCGTGGACGCTCGATTCGATACCCGCACCCTCGCGTCCGGCTCGCCCCACGTGGAGAGCATCGTCGTACGGGGACTCGAAGTCGCCGTCGATCTCGACCGCACGCATGACCTCGCGGACGTTTTCTCTCGCCTCGGCAAGGGTAGGACGGGCAACGCTGGCGCACGCGTCGATCGGGTCGAGGTCGAGAGCGGCGTCGTGAATTTCGTGAGGCGAGGACGAACCATTCGGCTTTCGGACGTTCGCGGGGAGGCGACGCTCGGCGGGTCGGGACTCACGAGCGCCACCCTGAGCGGATCGATCGGCCCGTGTCGACTCGACATCGCGGTCGACGCGCAGCGACGACTCCATCTCGTCGCGCGTGCGGCGAACCCACCGCTCGAGCTCCTCGATGCACTCGGCGTGCCCTCGGGCACCGTCGGCGGCGCGTCGGAGATCGAGGCGGATGCGACCCTCGAAGGCTCTGGAGTCGCGGGTCACGTTCGCATTCACATCGATTCTGCGACGTTTCCGGAGCCGATCGGTCGAACACCCGTCGACGTCGTGGCCGACGTGTCCGTGGTTAACGAGGTCGTCAGCGCCGGGATCGAACGCGCCCAGATCCGCCTCGTGGAGCTGCGCGACGCCTCCGTCTCACTGAACGTCGCCGATGCCCGAGCGATTCTCACGCGTCCCACGACGATCGAGACCGACCTCGCGCCCTGGGGCTCGCCCGTCGCCGGGCACGCGACGATTCGGGTCGATCGATTCGAAACGTCTCGCGACGGCGACGTCGCCGCGGAAATGCACGTCGATCTCACGGGCATGAATTCGCCGGAAGCCCCCGCACGGCTCGTGAACGGCCGTGCATCGCTGGTCGCCAACCTCGCGCGCGCGGTCGACGGAGGCTGGCGTGCGACCGCGAAAGGCGACGTACACGGCGTCGAGCTCGCGGCCGCACTGGGCGGCGGCACCGCCGACGCGACCGTGGACGCAACCGCGCGCAGTGCCTCGGCAGCGGGAGACGTCGAGGCCGGCGTCACGATCACGTCGCCGACGCTCGGCCGCCTCGAAACTCGTCTTCGCATCGTCGATCGCGCCGTCCGCACGGGAACGCTTACGGCCAGCGACGTCTCCCTCGCGCACGTCGTTCCGTCCA
Source organism: Planctomycetota bacterium (assembly GCA_016178505.1). Classification (GTDB taxonomy): domain Bacteria; phylum Planctomycetota; class JACOTG01; order JACOTG01; family JACOTG01; genus JACOTG01. The sequence continues at coordinate 50,154 of JACOTG010000201.1, read as the reverse complement.
TGCGCGGGACGCTCGGTTGTCGGCTGGCCTATGACCGATCGGACGAAGCGAACGCTCACCGGCTCGCGGGCGACGTCACCCTCGGCGGCATCGGCTTCGCACTCGCCGACGTCGAAGCCGACGGCGTCGCGGCTACTCTCTCGATCGACGGGACGCTCTCCGACCGCCGGCGGCTCGACCTCGCGGTTCGCGGGAACGCGACCGGCTTCTTCGGCGTTGCGAAGAAGTACAGCATCGACGCCACGATCACCGCCCTGTCGCTCGACTCCGGCGGCAGCTACGACCTCGACGCCGATCGACTCGAGCTTCGCTCGTCGCGCGTTTCGTTCGGTGGGCTCGTCGACGCCGACGTCTCCGGATCGGCGACGGGGCTACGAACGGCCCCCGACGCGGCGATCGCACTGCACGCATCGGTTCCCGATTTCGATGCGGCGTTTCGAGCGCTCGTCGTGCCGAACGTGCAGGACTCCGAGCCCAAGATCGCCGCGCTGCGCGTCTCGGGCCGCGCCGAGGCGAACGTCGACGCACGCCTGCGTCACGACGCGCCGACGACGATGAACGGCCGAGTCCGTCTCCACGACGTCGCCGTGCACGGCGAATCGCTCGACTTGGAAATGCTCGACGCCGACGTCCCGCTCGGGATTGGCGTGCCCGCGCCCGCCGACACCGCGACGGTCGCGGTCTCATCGCTTCGCGTCGGTTCCGTGCACGGCGATCATCTGCGGCTCGTGTTTCGCCCAGCCGAAGGCGGATGGCAGAACGAGACGTCCCTCGAGCCGATCCGCCTTTCGGGATTCGGCGGAGACATCTCCCTTCAGCGCGTCGGCATCCGCGCCGAGGACACGCTCGACGACGTCGCCAATCGCGTGATGCTCGTCGCCGACGTCGGATTCTCCGGTCTTCGGGTCTCGCAAATGATTCCCGAACTCGCAGCGAAGTATCCGTTCGACGCGACGATGCTCACGCCGACAGAACTGGCGGTATCCGCTTCGGTGGCGCAGCTGCGCGTGCGCGGCGACACGATCGTCAGCGCATTCGGCGGTCACGTGAAGATCGGCGACGTCTCCGGCGACCATCCGTTCAGTTCTCTCGCTCGATTCAAGACCTCGCTGACCGCGTGGGACGTCGATCTCGAGCGCGTGTCCACGATCTTCGACTACGGCGAAGTCCGTGGAATCGTCGAGGCCGACGTCCCGTACGTCTGGATCGGCGCCGGCGAGCTCGAGCGATTCCTCGCGCGGTTTCGAACCGTCGACGGTCGCTCGAAGCAGATCGTCGGCCTGAAAGCGCTGCAACAGATCCCGTATCTGAGCACCGAAGGACGCCTGACTCTGCAGGGCCATCTTGCGAACTTCCTCGGCGCATTCCGCTACTCGAAGATCGGCGCAGCGATCGCACTCCAAAACGGGATCTTCCAGTTTCACGGTCGATTCGATGCGGACGGCAACGATCTGTTCGGAACGCCCGATCGATTCACGTGGCCGCTCCGACAACTGGAAGGAGTGCAGGAGTATCTACTGCTCCCCGCTGGCTTGCTTCCTCGGCTCGCGATCAAGATCAATCCGGCGGTCTTCGGCGTTTCGTTCGACGAGTTCATCGCGGAGATCCGAAGCGCGCACGCCAAGAAAACCGACTGACCCGGATGATCTCGAGGCGAGTGCTAGAATGTCGTCCACGATTGCGGCATCTCGAACAACAGGAGCAAACGAACCATGAACCGCATGACGACTAGACCGGCGTGCCTCGCCCTCCTGGCGATCGTGACTGGCTGCTTCTACGTGACCGTCAATTTCCCGGCGACCGAGTTGGAAGCCTTGGCGAGGAAGATGGCTCGCGAGTACTACCAGAGCTCGGTCGAGACCGCCGACCCCAACTCGACGGTGCCGTCACCCGAATCGACCGATGCAAAGGAGCCGCCGAAGACGGGCTTCCTCGCCTCGCTGTTCGATCGCCCGGTGTATGCGGCGGAGCTTGCTCTCCAAGACAAGCCGATCAACTTGAACGCTTCGAGCCCGGCCGTGAAGAAGATCCAGGCCTCGCAGAAGGAGCGACTCGAGAAGTTGAAGCCGCTCTACGAGAAGGGCCTCGTCGGAATCCTCAAGAACGGCAACCTCGGGGTTCGCGAGATCGACGGCGTCACTCTGAAGGACAAGACGGAGGCGCGACGGCTCGTCGACGCCGAAAACGCCGATCGCAGTGCGCTCTACCGAGAGCTCGCCGTCGCCAACGACATTTCGGCCGCCGACGTGCCGCGCATCCAATCGATCTTCGCGAAGAAGTGGGTCGAAGAGGCGCCCGTCGGCTATTGGTACCAGGACGAGAAGGAAAACTGGGTGCAGGTCAAACCGAAGAAATAGGACGTCAATCCGAGCCGGCCTCGGGCTCGTCGTCCCCGGCGCCTCCCCAGTCGGACGGCTTCAGATTGTGCTGCTTGATCTTCTCGTGGATCGTCTTTCGGGCCAACCCCGTGACGTCGGCCGCGTGCGACTTCACTCCCTTGCAGTGACGCAACACGCGAAGGAGATACTGGCGCTCCTCTTCGTCCCAGGTCGGCAAGTGTGACGGGATTCCTTTGCGTCCTTGCCGCACCCGTTCGCTCAGGACGTCGGTCGTGACGACCGGGCCGCCGCTCATGACCACCGCGGCTTCGATCGCGTTCTCGAGTTCTCGCACGTTGCCCGGCCACGGATATCCCTGGAGGAGGTCCATCGCCTTCTGCTGGACCTCGCGGATGAAGCGGTTGTTGCGCGCGCACGCACGGCGGACGAAGTACTCGACCAACTCCGGAATGTCCTCGCGGCGTTCGCGCAAGGGCGGCACGTGGACCTGCACGACCTTGAGCCGGTAGAAGAGATCCTCCCGAAAGCGCCCGGCCTTGATCTCCTCCGAAAGGTCTCGGTTCGTCGCCGAGAGGATGCGCACGTCGACCTGGGTCGGTTCGGTCGCGGACAGGCGCTCGACGCGGCGATCCTGCACGACGCGCAAGATCTTCGCCTGTGTCGCCGGAGGCATGTCGCCGATTTCGTCGAGGAAGATCGTCCCGCCGTGCGCGAGCTCGAACTTGCCCGGCTTGCCCTTCGGCGACGCACCCGAGATGCCCGAGTTCGGCGCGTAGCCGAAGAGCTCGCTCTCCAGGAGCGTGTCCGGAATCGCCGCACAGTTGACCGGGACGAATGCCTTCGCCTTGCGATGCGATTGATTGTGAATGGCGCGTGCAACGAGCTCTTTGCCCGCGCCCGACTCGCCCGTGATGATCACGTTTGCCTCGCTCGGCGCAACGCGATCGATCTGCTCGAAGACTGCCTGCATGCTCGCGCTCTTTCGCCCGACCATGCCGACTTCCTGGCCGAGGATCTCGATCAGTGCGGCCTTCTCCTCGCGCTCGCGCCGGAAGAGCGTCGCGTTTCCGAGCGCGATGCCGACGAGATGTCCGAGCGATGCGAAGAACTCGAGATCCGCAGGCGAAAAGCAATTTCGCTGCGCGTGATTGTCGGCATAGAGGATCCCGAGCGCCTGGTCTCGATACATCAGCGGAACGCACATTGCCGAGAGCAGCTTCATGTCCGCGATCGACTGAATGCCCCGGTACTGTTCCTCCGCCACGGCATCGCGCGTGAGGATCGCGCGCTTGTTCTTCACGACGTCGTGGGTGATCGTCTTGCTGACCGGGATCTCCTTCTCGACGTCCAGGTCTTTCCCGTCGCGGTCGCGCACTTCCTCGTAGACGAGCGCGCCCGAGTCGCGGTCCACCGTGGCGACGAACGCCCGTTCGGCGTCGAGCACCTTGAACACGATCTCGAGCGATTTCTTGAGGAGCGCGGTTGGATCGTCGAGCGCCGTGTGCACGTCCTTGCCGATCTCGTAAAGCAGCATCAGCTTCTCGTGATCGCGGCGCAACGCAGTCAGCTCGGCGGCGTCCGGTCCGATCGAACGTTCTTGCGTGGACGCCACGGGCCGCGGCGCCTGCGGCATCGAGGTCACCGTCGCGCTGTCGCGCGTGAGCTCGATCACCGGCACGTGCTCGCGCGTCGCGCACTCGAACCGGAATTCGGGGTAGCCGAATTTCACGAGGTCGCCGTTCGACAACGGCGTGGCCTTCGTCACTTTCGCCCCGTTGTGATAGGTCCCGTTGCGGCTCCCGAGATCGACGAGCGTGTAACGCCCCCCCTCGAACGCGATCTTGGCGTGCGTCCGCGACGTCGACGGATCGCCGAGTTGATAGTCGTTGGTGCGATCGCGACCGAACGTGACCTCCGCCTTGCGGGTGGTCGCCGGCGTGATCGACGGCCCCGAAAGTTGGATCAGACGCGCCATTCCACCTCCCTCACACGCAGGATTCCGAGTCCGTCGCTCTCGCGAGCGATCGCTCGTTCTCAGACATTCCAGCCGACGTCACCAACCCAGTTGAGTGCGCAGCCACTCTCGCACGGCAGGGGCTGCGCGGTCGAACGGAAAACGATGCTCCTCGTCGAGCCAGACCACGTGCTTGTTCGACGTCGCTGCCGCGATCAGCGACTCCACGTGCGGACGCGGAGTCGTGTCGCGCTCCGCTTGAACGAACAGGATCGGACGAGGCCCGAGAAATGGCAAGTAGGCGCGCGGGTCGATGCGCTTGAGCGCCGACTTGATCTCGGCCGCGCGCTCGCCCGGATCCGCCGCGAAGCGCTCGCGCATCGTGGCGGCGATGTCGCCGCCTCCGACGATGGAAACGACGCCGTTCACGTGCGGGTCGACTCCCCCGACGATGCACGCGGGTGCGGCGCCCTGACTCGCGCCGATCACGACGATCCGACCGCGATCGATCTCGGGAAACGCGGCGAGCGCATCGAGCGCGAACCGTGCATCGAGTGCGGCGAGGCGATCTCTCTCGAGCGTCTCTCGCTTCTCGTTTGCAGAGGCCGAGCCCGCGCTGCTCTCGGGCGAAAAGGACAGCACCGCCACGCGCAAGGGTTGCAGTCCGCGCGCGACTTCGAGTGCGACGTCCGGAGTCTCGACGGCTCGCAGGAGATACACGGCGACCGCCATCGCGCCCGGGCCGTCGCCCGCGGTCGCCGGCGGCGTCACGAGTTCCGCGGTGAGCACCCGCCGGTTCTGTCCACGAAACGTGAATCGAGCGCGGCGCCATCCGTCGGAAAGCGTCTCCCGCACGGGCTCCGATTCGATCGGATTCCGATTCCGGAGGATGTCGTACCGTCGAACCAGCTCCGGCCGATCGTCCGTGGGCTCGTCGTCGTCAGCCGCGCGCGGCGAGACGCGGCCGCAGCCGGACGCGAGAATCAACGGAGCTGCGGCAACCATCGCGAACGCGACGGACACCGCGATGCATCGGCGGCAGCGTCTTCGAAGATCGATGATCGACACCCTTCTGACTCCATCCCTCCGAACGTGCGCGCAGACGTTAACCGTCGCGCACGGTCCTTTCAAGCCGCCGGCGAATCGGCGACTGACACTCTGACAGAATCCTTCTGAGGTACCGTGAGTTGGCTGCCAGATTGGCACGCGGCCCATCGACGCCCTGGAACGAAACTTGGGCACGACCTTCTTAGCATTTTGTTCTTTGGGGTTTATGAATGCTCGCCACGACCGCGTCGAATCGGCACTGCGTTTGATACTGGCCCCATACGAAGACGCACGCACTCGGATAGGATCGGCGAAGTCATGTCCATACGAACGACGCTACCGGGCCGAGACGAGGCACACGAACGGTTCACGATTCTCGTCGCCGACGACGACGCGGCGTGCCGGCGAACCGTCACAGGATTGCTCGATCGCGAAGGCCATCGTGTCCTGCAGGCGGACTGCGGGAAGCAAGCCATCGAGATCGCAAGAATCGAGGCGCTGCACCTCTTGATCCTCGACATGTACATGCGCGACCTCACAGGGCTCGCGACGCTGCGCCTGATCGATCAGGTGCGCAATCCGCTGCCACCGACAATTTTCCTCACCGCGGACAAGTCGAAGGAGCTGCAGCTCGAAGCGCTCGATGCGGGCGCGTTCACCATCATCTTGAAGCCGTTCGAAGCGGAAGTCGTGAAAATCAGCGTCCAGATGCTACTGGAACGCTACTACAGGAACCCAGATAGAAGGGAGTGATCGAGATGGCGACGGAGAAGATCCGACCGTTGAACGACAAGGTCCTCATCAAGCGCCTCGAGGCCGAGGAACGCACGAAGGGCGGAATCGTCCTGCCCGACACGGCGAAGGAAAAGCCGCGCGAGGGCAAGGTCGTCGCCGTCGGCGAAGGTCGAGTCCTCGACAACGGCCGGCGCGTCGAGTTCCAAGTGAAGGTGAACGACCGCGTCATCTTCAACTCGTACGCGGGCACCGAAGTTCGCCATGGCGGCGAAGGCTATTTGATCATGGCCGAAGAGGACATCCTCGCCATCGTCCAGTAGCGCACTTCGACGCCGGCTCGGCGCCGAGTCCGCCACATGAGAAATCAACGAGAAACCAGGAGATAGAGAAACCATGAGCGCCAAGAAAATCGCCTTCGACCAGGAAGCGCGTGAAGCCATTCGCAGCGGCGTGCGCAAGCTCAGCCGCGCCGTGAAGGTGACGCTCGGCCCGCGCGGCCGAAACGTCATCCTCGAGAAGAGCTTCGGGTCGCCGACCGTCACCAAGGACGGCGTCACCGTCGCGAAGGAGATCGAGCTGCAGGACGCCTACGAGAACATGGGCGCGCAGATGGTGAAGGAAGTCGCCAGCAAGACGTCGGAAATCGCCGGCGACGGCACGACGACGGCCACCGTTCTTGCAGAGGCCATCTTCGAGGAAGGATTGCGCAACGTCACCGCAGGCGCGAATCCGATCTCGCTGAAGCGCGGCATCGAGGCGGCGGTCGGGGCGATCATCGACGAGCTGAAGTCGATGAGCAAGGAAGTGAAGGGCAAGAAGGAGATCGCGCAGGTCGGCGCCATCGCCTCGAACAACGACGAGGAGATCGGCAAGCAGATCGCCGACGCCATGGAAAAGGTCGGCAAGGACGGCGTCATCACCGTCGAAGAAGGAAAGGGGCTCGAGACCAACGTCGAGTGGGTCGAGGGCATGCAGTTCGACAAGGGCTACATCTCGCCCTACTTCGTGAACAAGAACGACTCGATGGAGGCCGTTCTCGACAAGCCGTACGTCCTCATCCACGAGAAGAAGATCTCGTCGGTGAAGGACCTCGTGCCGCTGCTCGAGAAGATCCACCGCGCGGGCAAGCCGCTCGTCATCATCGCCGAAGACGTCGAAGGCGAAGCGCTCGCGACGCTCGTCGTGAACCGCCTGCGCGGCACGTTCGAGTGCTGCGCCGTGAAGGCTCCCGGGTTCGGCGATCGCCGCAAGGCCATGCTCGAGGACATCGCCGTCCGCACGGGCGGCAAGGCGATCTTCGAGGATCTCGGGATCGAGCTCGCCAACGTGAAGATCGAGGACCTCGGCCAAGCGAAGAAGATCGTCGTCGACAAAGAGAACACCACGATCGTCGAGGGCGCCGGCGAGACCGCGGCCATCCAGGGCCGCATCGCCCAGATCAAGCGCGAGATCGACGCCACGACGTCCGACTACGATCGCGAGAAGTTCCAGGAGCGCCTGGCGAAGCTCTCGGGCGGAGTCGCGCAGATCAACGTCGGCGCAGCGACCGAGACCGAAATGAAGGAGAAGAAGGCGCGCGTCGAAGACGCGCTCCATGCGACCCGCGCGGCCGTCGAGGAAGGCATCCTGCCGGGCGGCGGCGTCGCGCTCATTCGCGCGAGCAAGGCGCTCGACAAGCTGAAGCTCACCGGCGACGAGAAGGTCGGCGTCGACATCGTTCGCCGCGCGGTCGAGGCGCCCCTGCGCCAGATCGCGGTCAATGCGGGCGTGGACGGCGCGATCGTCGTCCAGCGCGTCAAGGAGGCCAAGAACGCCAACGAGGGCTTCGACGCGCGAACCGGACAATACCTCGACCTCGTCAAGGAAGGCATCATCGATCCGACGAAGGTCACGCGCTCGGCGCTCCAGAACGCCGCGTCAATCGCGTCGCTCCTCCTCACCACCGAGGCTCTCATCAGCGAGATCCCGGAAGAGAAGGAAAAGATGCCCGCGATGCCGCACGGCGGCGGCATGGGCATGTAATAGTCCGCGAAGTCTCAGACCAAACGAAGGAGCCCGGCGGTCACGATTGCCGGGCTCCTTTTCCTTTGCGCGTCACGCGCACTTCGGCCGCCCACAACGCTCTGAGTCGCAGCGCGGTCGACAATCCTCATTGGGAATGCGACGCCGCGTGGCGAGTCGATGTAACGCATTTCTCGCGAGTGGTCACACGAACGCTCGCGTGGCGCGCGCGAGGATCACCGCAGCGGAAACCGTCGCGCGGTTCGAATCAACCCGCGCGAGAAACGCGTCGCGGCGTTTCGCACCAACGCTCAGCATTTCCAAAGAAGTTCCAAAGGGAGCATCGCCCATCCGTCGAATCGAGTTCCGTTGATTGAAGTGACGCTTGCGCCGTCACGTAACGCCGATCAACACGAGAGTGTGCGTCGGAAGCTCACGAAGTCCGGCACCGTTCGGCGGAAGAAGTCTTGCGCGAGCTCGGACGCATAGATGTGCAGCACGGTTTCCGCGCTGAACAGGTCTGCGTCGGGGATCGTGTCGGAGCGCAGGTAGATGTCGACGTCCTCGAGCCGTTCGGTGAGCGATGCTCCTTTGCGGTGAACCTTGGGCACTCGATTGACCTTGGCCTTGGCCAAGATGTTGACCATCCACAGCTCGCCCATTCGTTCCGCGAGCTCAGGAGAATGGGGTCGTTCCGCGAGGTAGTCTTCGGGCTCGCCGCTCTCCGGCCACTCCTCCGGTTCATCCGAGGTCGAATCCCATAGCTGCCAGTCGACCCGAACGATTCGGACCTTGAGGACGGGACGAAACTCGAATCCAGCAAGCCCGGCGCGTTCGATTTCTTTTCGCAATGCGTCGGTCACGACGAATCCGGCGTTCGGATAGAAAAATGGAAACGTGATCGGTGGCACGAACGGTCCCGTTCGCTCCAGTGGAATCCGATCGTCGTTCGGCCCGATGGAATCGCCCTTCATTCCGTGCACGAGGATGTCGCCGTAATCCCCCCCACGGAGGGCTTGGCTTCGTCAGAATCTGAATCGCCACGTCGCTGGCTCCGCACGAGGGCGGAATTCCACTTTGACTCGGGTGGCCTCGAATCGTCCTCTGAGATGGAGTTTCGCGGTCAGCGGCCCGCGGGAGCCGGGATGTAGCGGCACACGGAGGCGTTGGCCATCTCGATCGGGCCGGCACCGCTGCCGTCGTCCACCGTCACCGTGAAGACGTCGAGGCCGGTCGTTCGCGGCGACGTGATCGGCGCGGCGTAGACGCCTGGGCGGATCTCTTGGAATGCGCCGATCGTCCCGCCGCCGGTGTTCGTCACGGCGATCGTCATCCCGGTGCCGAGCTTCACGCGCGCGACGTTTCGCGGCACGACGATGAGGTAACCGAAGTCGCGGCCGTCGGCCAGGCGCACCGGCGGGCGAACGGAAACTTCGGTCAGGTACGGGTCGACGTGCGTGCTAACCGACGTCTTCCACTCGTTGTAGCGTCGACGAAGCGCAACGATCGGCTCTTCGCCGCGGTTGCTGCCGGCCGCGATGTAGAGGTAAGGCGAGTCGCCGTCGCCGATGCGCGCGATCTTGATGAACGCGGAAAGCGACGACGTGTTCGTGCAGCGACGGTCGGCGCCGCGGTATGCAGCGGCCTCGAGCATCTGCATCAGGCGATCGGCGAGCGGCAGCCCCTCGCTCGCGAGGAACGCTCGTTCCATGTCGCTGACGACTTGCGGACCGAGGAGGATGTTTCCCTGGATCGAGTATCCGGGCCCCGTGCGATGGCCGGCCCAGTAGAGATCCTGATTGCCGGTGAACGCCGCAGAGCGTCCCCCGAACGACAGATCGACGATTCCGTACTGGCGGATCTCGGGGCTGCTATCGTACGCATGCATGTAGTCGACGATCTGCTGCGGCGTGTCGCCGGCGAGCATTCGTGAGTGCGCTACGTTCTGGTTGGCCCGATCGTACTGCGCCTGCGTGTTGATGGCGCCGAGCCCCTGGATCGGGTCGCCTATGATGTAAACCGAGCTGATGCACGATGCCCCGGCGCAGCCGACCTCGCCGGTGTTCTTGTCGACGGCCACGATGGAAAAGGTCGCGAGCGCGCGACCGCTGGTCAGTGCGAGTGCGCTGCACGCGAGGAAGATCGGAAGCGACTTTCTCATGACGAGCACCTCGTTGGTGACTGCGTTTCCCGTGTCGGCCGTGCCAGGAGAACCGATTCTCCCGGCGCCGAGGCACGCCGGATTCTAACCGCTCGCACCCTCGAGTGCGGCTTCAGATCTTCTGGAACGCGCTCGGCGGCGGAGACTCGAAGCGGAGTCTCGCGCCGGTTCGCGGATGATCGAACGCCAGCGTCCGTGCGTGGAGCGCGAGGCGCCCAATGGGATCGACGCGGCTGCCGTACGTTTCGTCGCCGACGATCGGGTGGCCGACCGACGCGAGGTGGACACGGATCTGATTCTTGCGTCCCGTCTCGAGGCGCACTTCGAGGGTGGTCGTACGTGTGCCTTCGCGCAGCACGCGCCAGCGGGTGATGGCGTCGCGCGCTTCGACGTCGGTCGCGCGCGCTGCGCGCATTTTCCCCGACGTCGGATCTTCAGCCAGCCGCTTGTCGATCACCCCTTCTCGCCGTTCGGGGCGGCCTTCGACGACGGCCACGTAGACGCGCTCGGCCGTGTGCGCCTCGAACTGCGCTTGGAGCGCGATCTTCATCTCCGGAGTCTTCGCGAACACGAGCAGCCCAGAGGCGAGGCGGTCGAGGCGATGAACGATGAAGACCCGTGCCTCGGGCGCGCGCTTCTGGACGTAGTCCGTCAGGAACGCATAAACGGTGCGGTCGCGCACGCGATCGCTGGCGACGGTGAGGAGGTTCGGCCCCTTCACGATCACCAGGAGGTCGTCGTCTTCGTGGATGATCTCGACGCCGCGCGGCAGTTTCGTCGACACCTCACCATCGCCTACCTCGACGACGTCACCGGCCGCGAGGGGCGTGCGGGCGATCTTTTGCGTGACGCCGTTCACCCGCACTCGCCCGGCTTCCAGGAACTGCTTGCGCGTCCGACCCGACGATTCCGGAAACATCGTCCGCACGCACTCGCCGAGCGTCGTCGGATCCGCGATCTTCCGCTGCATGCTGCTCATTTTCTAAACGTCCACGCGCGGACCACCGTCGTCGCGTCAAGGAGCACCACGCGCACGAACCACGGCCCGCTTCCCATTCGTGCCCACACGTCGTCGGGGATGCTGAACGGTTCGGCGCCGACGAAGCTCGCAACCGGGTAGTCGAAGAGAGGCGTTCCCGCGACCTCCGCGAGCGCGGGCCCGCGTGCTGGAAACGCCGGCGGCTCGCCGAGGGCCCCGAGGTCGATCAGCGGCCAGGGCGACAAGGGTGGGCCGGCGGCGAGTCGCTCGGCTCGACGTGCCGACTCACGACGGTATCGCCACTGCCCGAGGCGGCCGAAGTGCTTTGTAGCGAATCGCGCTTCCGCGACCGCGTAGCGCTTCGCCGCGACCTCGGGTGATCGCGAGCCGCTGATGTTGTGGAAATGGAGGATGCGCGCCGCCGGAACGTACTCGAGGCGGTAACCGAACTCGCGGACTCGAGCGCACCAATCCGCGTCCTCGAAGTAGAGCGGAAACGATTCGTCGAAGACGCCGACCTTCTCGATGACGTCGCGCCGGGTGAAGAGGCACGCGCCGGAGAGCATTTCGATCGGCCTCGGAAAGACCGACGCCCAGTACCGCAGTGCATAGCGCGTGTAGCCTCCGACGAATCGACGAGCGGTCGAAGGATCGTCGAGCGCCCGCGCGGCCGCTCGGAATCGCCCCGGCGTGAGGAGACGATTCATCGGGTGCTGGATCAGAAGACCCTCGTCCATGAACGTGCGCGGACCCGCCGCGCCGATCAGCGCGTCGGCCTCGACCCAACGACGCAGCTCGTCGAACGCGCCCGGGCAGACGCGAACATCGGGATTCATCAGCGCGAGAAACGGCGCCGTCGTGAGCGCAATCCCGCGGTTGAGCCCGCCGCCGTACCCCGGGTTGTCCGGCGCGTCGATGACGTGCACGTGAGGTCCCGCGAGCGCGTGCGCGGCGGCGCGGTCGTCCGGCTCCGAGCCGTTGTCTACGATCACGATCTCGAGAGATCCGCCGCCCGCTTGACCAAGAGACTCCACGCATCCCCGCAAGAAGTCCGCGGAGTTGTAGTTGACGACGACGACGGCGAGGTCGGCCACTATGTCGCGCCCAGGGTCACGGCGTCTTCGCCGACGAGCCCGATTTCGTTCGCTCCAGCTCGTGCCGCAAGTACTCGTTCATGTTGTAGAGCTCGACGACCTTGCGCATGAGCTCGAGCGGCTCGAAGTGCGAGTATCGGTCGAGCAATCGCTGGCCTTCCGCCGGAACCGCGCCGGGGTCGGCGCTGGTCGCCGCGCCGGCCGACGGCACTCGCCACTCGAGGGTGATTTCGCGAACGTGGTGGATCCGGAAGCCTCGCGACAGGCGCGTAAGGAGATCACGCCCGAGCAGGTCGCGCATCACGGGGTCGAGCCCGCCGACGGCGTCCGCGCACGACCTCCGGTGGACGATCGCGCCGATCGGCACGGCAGCGCTCGGCCGCCCCTCGAGGTCGCGCGGATCGAACTCGGTCGAGAGGACGACCTGGGAGTCCCAAGCGTAGCGACGCGGCGATCCTGCGGACTCGGAGAAGCCAACGCGGAGCGCATCCGAGTACGCAACCGACTCGCCCGACGCGTTCAGGAAGCCGACGAGGCGCGGCAAGTGGTAGACCTGATAGAGCTGGTCCGGGTCGAGGTATGCGACGATCTCCCCTTTCGCGTCGCGAAGCGCCGAGTTGAACGCGACGCCGGGCGACGACCCGCGCGGCGTCGCCACGTATCGCACGGACATCTCGGTGGACAAACCGGCGAGCGCGCGCCGGGCGTCGTCGGGGGCCTCGCTCACGATGATCGTCTCGCGGTTCGGATATCGCTGCGCCGCGATGCTGGAGAACCCTTCGCGGATCGCGTCCGCGGTCGCCGGCGCGCGGTACAAGATGCTGACGAGAGGCGATGCAGCAGATGCCAGAGATGCTCGCGGCTTCGCGCCGTCGATCGCGCGGCGGATCTTCGGCAACGCGACCTGGCGGAGATCGCATCGATGCTCCGCGAGAAAACGCTCCGCGAGTGCGAGGTTGTGCTCGATCGTCGCGTCGCCGGACCGCAGCTCTCGCGCGCGCACGAGGCAGTCTCGCCCCTCGCGCAGCATCAGGAGCCGCAAGTAGTAGATCCCGAGCACGTGCCAGGCGTCCGCATCGTCGGGAAGGAAGCGCGTCGCCTCGATGGCATCGCACAGCGCATATTCGCAGTTGGCGTCCCACTTGAGGTTGTTGAACGCGAACAGGAGATGCGCGAGCCCGGCTTGACGCGGGTCGTCGTAGTCGAAGCGCTCGCCGCGCTCCACGGTTCGCACGACCTCCACCGGGAACGAGCCCGTCCACGCGAGCTGGATGTTGAGCAGGTTGCGGAACGAGCCCGCCGCCACTCCCTGGAACTCGGGGTCGTTCACGATGTGACTGTGAAGCACGTTCTGGAACGGTGATTCGATGAAGTTCTTCGCCTCGAAGCGAAGGCCGCCGTCCTTCGGCGTCACCAGCCACCGGTGCGTCGGATTCCCCGTCAGGTACTCGGAGAACTTGTGCGGCACTTCGATGTACCCGCGCTTGCCGACGCGCTGGATCTCCCCGCACGCGGCGGCCGGGTCGACCGTGTGCTCGAGTACGTGCGAGCAGAAGACGAAGTCGAACTCCTTGTCGCGAAACGGCAGCGTCTCGGCCGGGCACTCGACGTAGCGCTTGCCCTCGGTGAAGAGCATCTGCGCGCCGTTGCGGTTCGTCGTGTCGCTGAACGAAAGGTCGGTGATCACGTCGGCACGCTTGAATGGATAGAAGCCGCCCCCGACGTCGAGCACGCGGTCGGTTTCTCGGATGCCGAACCGCTCGACCATGCGCGCCGCGTTCGCCGTCGGGTAGACCGGCCCGAGGAAGTTCTCGCCCTCGCTGGAAGGGTGGCTCATCGTCGCGCGCTCACTCGCCTTTCTTCGTTTCGCTGCGGCCGTTCTGAGAGTTCTTGGGGAAGACCCACTGGCTATCCGGGAGGAAGAGACCGATGTGGTAGCCCGAGTACTCGACCTTGAACTCGAGCTCTTCGGGTTTCTGATCGTAGACGACGAGGGACTTGTCGTCCGCGAGGTAGACAGAAACGTTGTATTCGCCGGCGAGAAGCCGCAGATTCTGGACTCGATAGACGGCGATGCCTCCCTGCGATTCGAAATCGATCTTGTCGTGGTCGATCGACGAGCCGAAACAGAAGATGCCGTCTGCGCGGTTGATCGCGACGCCGACGTTCACCTTCATCTTTCGGTCCGGGATGGTGTAGCGCACGGTCACGTCGAAGTCCTGTCCCGTGCGCAGAGTCCGGATCGGCGCGTTCTTTCCCGCCGGCGACAGCTCCACCGACTCGATGAACGGCAGCTCCTTCTTTTCCGTGCCCGAGACGTAAGCGTAGTGCTTCGCCTCGTGCGTCATCGCCTCCTTGAAGAGCCGCCTCTCGAAGTTGCCGTACTCGTTCGTGACGTCGATCGGATTGCCGTCCATCTCGACGCGACCCTGCTTGATCCAGATCGCGCGGTCGCAGATCTGGCGCACGTGATAGAGGGTGTGCGAGCAGAAGAGGATCGTCTTCCCGCGCTCTTTGAACGAATGAATCCGGTCGATGCACTTCTTCTGGAAGTGCTGGTCCCCGACCGCGAGGATCTCGTCGATGATCATCACGTCCGGGTCCATCGAGATCGCGACCGAGAAGCCGAGGCGCATCACCATGCCCGACGAGTAGATGCGGACCGGCTGTTGAATGAAGTCGCCGAGCTCGGAGAACCGGACGATGTCTTCGTACTTCTCGTCGATCTCGTCGTGCGTGAAACCGAGGATCGACGCGTTCATGTAGATGTTGTCGTGACCCGTGAAGTCGGGATGGAAGCCGGCGCCGAGCTCGAGGAGCGCGGATATCTTGCCGTTCACCTGCATCCGGCCGGTGGTCGGGTACGACGTCCCGGTGAGGAGCTTCAGCAACGTGGACTTGCCGGCGCCGTTCGATCCCACGATGCCGAGCACCGACCCCTTCGCCACTTCGATGTTCACGTCGCGCAGCGCCCACAGCTCCTCGTGGTACCGCTTGCGTTGACCGGAGAGCGCTTCCAGGACGCGGTGGTAGGACTTCTTGTAGAGCTTGTACTTCTTGCTGAGGTCCCAGGTCTTGACGGCGAAGTCGTCGCTCACGCGCTAAATCTCGTCCGCGAACTTGTGCTTGGAAGACATGAAGAAGAGATACCCCACGGTGAAGAACACGAGGGCGAACGCGAGGAAGATGCCGAGGCTGTCGAGTGCCGGCATTCGCCCGTTCAAGAACACGTCTCGATACGAGTTGATGAGGTGATACATCGGGTTGAACCCGAGAACGGTGCGCACCCACTCCTCCCCGATCTTCTCGCGGAAGTAGAAGATCGGCGTCAGGAACATCCACATCGTGACCACGAGGCCGACCACGTGCCCGAAGTCGCGCACGAAGACGTTGAAGCCGGCGAAGAAGTAAGAGATGCCGAACGAGAACAGGATCCGCATCGCCAGCAGGACCGGATACATGAACAGGAACGGCGACACGGTATGGAGCAGGATGGCGGTCGCGATGACGAGCAGGCCGAGCCCGATCAGCTCGTTCACGACCGTATAGAGAACGACGTACACCGGCAGGATCTCGGACGGGAACGCAACCTTCTTGATGAGGTTGGCGTTCTCCATCACGATCATCGTCGAGCGATGGAGGCCTTCGGCGAACGCCATCCAGGGGATCATCCCGCAGAAGATGTAGAGAGCGGCCGCGACGGTCTTCTGCCCCTCCGTCTTCAGCGCCGCCGTCGCCGGTGCCTCGACGTGGAAAATCCCCGAGAAGACGAACGTGTACACGACCAGCATGAACAGTGGGTTGACGACGGCCCAGATCCCCCCGAATGCCGACTGGAGATACCGCCCCTTGATCTCGCGCCGCACGAGCGTCGAGATCAGGCCGCGATAGCGGTACAGCTCTGCCGGGAAACCGGCGATGCGCGCGAGCCCAGATAACATGGCGTTTCCAGATGCGGGGCCGCAGTTCGACGAGGCACAGAACAAAAAGAGCGACTGAGTGTAATGGCGTGCCGCGGGACCGTCCAGTGCGCCACGATTGAATCTGCACCCTGCTGCGCTATAATCCCGCCCCATTGTCGGTAGTGATCCCGGCATCACGCCCGCCCCATCGTCGGTAGTGATCCCGGCATCACGCCCGCGCCACGGTCGGCGGTGATCCCGGCGTCACGAACGGCCGATCGGCGGCGGTAACCTCGGCTTCACGTCCCGGAGCTCGACCACATGCGGGTGCTGTTCCTCAATCCCGGCAAGGACGACGTCTGCGGATACGACACCACCTACCCGCCCCTATGGGCGATCGCCCTCGCGGCCGTGCTTCGTGAAGACGGGCATGAGGTCGCGATCGAGGACTACGACCGGCGTCCGCTCGATCGGGCCACGGTCGAGGCCGCGCTCCAGCGCCACACCCCCGACGTCGTTGGCGTCAGCGCGCTCACCGGACCGCAGCTCGGGCGCGCGCTCCTCATCTCGAAGGTCGCGAAGGAGCTGGGTGCGACGGTGATATGGGGCGGTCCCCATCCCACGATCTTGCCGGAACAAACGCTCGAGCATCCGGCGATCGACGCCGTCGTCATCGGAGAAGGCGAGCACGCGACGCGAGACCTCTTGCGACACTTTCAAGGCCGGCGCGACGGCGTGCGGCTCCACAACGTCGCGATCAAGCGAAAGGACGGCGGGCGCATCGAGGTCTTCCCGCCGCACGGTGACGGCGTCGACCTCAACGAGCTGCCCCTTCCGGCGTGGGACCTCCTACCCGACATCGACCGTTACGCGACGCGCATCGGCGAGGACTTGCGTCTCTCGGACCGCTGGCGCATCAAGATGAACACGTCGCGGTCCTGCATCTACCGCTGCACGTTCTGCTTCCAGGCCAATGACAACGTGCGCGACTACCTCGGCAAGTACCGCTACACGCACCCCGAGCGGATCGTCCGCGAGATCGAGTTCATCCGCAGCCTGTCGCGGCACGACGTGACGGCATTCGACTTCATCGACATGTTGACGATCTTCAATCGGCGCGTGACGCGCGAGTACTGCGATTACTTCATCGGCCGCGGCCTCGATGCGAAGTGGTACGCGTCCGGTCGCCAGTCGATGCTCGACGACGAGTTGATCCAACTCCTGGCGCGCGCCGGCTGCGAGATGCTCTTCTTCGGGGTCGAGTCCGGGTCGAACCGAATCCTCGAAATGCTCGACAAGGAAATCGATCGCAAGGTGGTCGCTGCAGTGACGCGCTCGTTGTCGAAGGCCGGGATCTACTCGATCGCCTCGTACGTGTTCGGCTTCCCGACGGAAACGCGCGAAGAAATGGAGCAGACGATGGACCTCATGCGGTTCATTCCCTCCACGCTCAACTGCATCCAGGTCTACCAGCCCGTGCCGGGAACGCCGCTCTTCGATCTCAGCGTGCGGCGCGGCGACTTCGTCCCGCCGGCGTCGCTCGAAGAGTGGGTCGAGGCGTCGCGCACGGGGATCGGCGCGAACGTGAGCGAAGTCGAGACGGATTGGCTCTATCGGATGACCTATGAGAACGCGGTCCGCCAGTACGTGCGATTCTTCCTCAACTACCAATTCGACCACCTCGCGGCCGGTCGCCGCGACGCGTTCCTCGACAGCCTCACGACCAACCGGGTGGAGGCCGAGATGCCGAACTTGAAGCAAGCGATCGGAATCGAGCGTTGGAGCGGAATCGAGATCAAGTTGCCGGGGGCGCCGTTCCAGCCGAGCCCGAGCCCCATCGGCCATGACCTGGCCGTGGGAGCGTAGCGGATGGCACACGTTCTCGTCACGGGCGGCGCCGGGTTCATCGGCTCGCACACGATCGACGCGCTCTTGCCTCGCGGGCACGTGATCCGCGTGCTCGACAGCCTGGATCCTCAAGTCCACGGCTCCCTCTCGGGGCCGCCCGACTACCTCTCGAAGAAGGTCGAGTTCCAGCGCGGTGACGTGCTCGATCGCACCGCCGTCGAGCGCGCGCTCGACGGAATCGACTGGGTGCTGCACCTCGCGGCGAAGGTTGGTGTCGGGCAGTCGATGTACCAAATCGATGCCTACACCGAAGCGAACTGCGTGGGCACCGCGCGTCTGCTCGAAGCGATCGTGAAGCGTCGCGACCGGATCAAGAAGCTCGTCGTCGCGTCGTCGATGTCGATTTACGGCGAGGGCCGCTACCGATGCAAGACGTGCGGCGATCTCGCGCCGAAGCTGCGGCCGCGCGCACAGCTCGAAGCGCGTCGTTGGGAAGTGGAGTGCCCGAACGGCCACGGCACGCTCGAGCCCGTGGGGACCGACGAGCAGAAGCCGCTCGTACCGACGTCGGTCTACGCCGTGACGAAGCGTGATCAGGAGGAGCTGTGCCTGTCGGTGGGATGGTCGTACCGCATCCCCACCATCGCGCTGCGGTACTTCAACGTCTACGGCCCGCGCCAAGCGCTCTCGAACCCGTACACCGGCGTCGCGGCGATCTTTTCGGGACGCTTGCTGAACGGGCAACGACCCGTCGTGTTCGAGGACGGTTTGCAGACGAGGGACTTCGTGCACGTCTCGGACATCGCGCAGGCGAACGTGCTCGCGCTCGAGACGAGCGGCGCCGATTACGAACCGGTGAACATCGGCACGGGTCGCCGTTTCTCGGTGCTCGAGCTGTCGAACTTGCTCATCTCGAAGCTGCAGCCGGGGCGCGGGCTGACGCCGTCGGTCGAGCACAAGTTCCGAGAGGGCGACATCCGCCACTGCGCCGCCGACATCTCACGAGCGACCCAGCTCCTCGGATTCCGGCCAAAAGTCGCGTTCGAGAAAGGCGTCGACGATCTCCTCGGCTGGGTGCGGACGCAGACCGCAGCCGACCGGTTCGACTCGGCGAAGAAGGAACTGGACGCCCGAGGCCTCACGCACTGAAAGTCTCGATCGTCATCCCGGCGAAGAACGAGGCGGCAAACTTGCCGCGACTCCTCGACGCCGTCTTTTCGCAGGACTTCCCCGCCCCGTTCGAGGTGATCGTCATCGATTCCGGATCCACCGACGGCTCGCAGGAGATCGTGCGCCGCACGCCGGCTCGCCTCATCGAGATCCGGCCCACTCAGTTCAACCACGGCGCCACGCGAAACCTCGGATGCCAGGCGGCCACGGGCGAGATCTTGGTCTGTCTCGTCGCGGACGCGATGCCGGCCGATTCGGCGTGGCTCTCGATGCTCGTCGAGAACTTCGATCGCGACCCGCGCGTGGCCGGCGCCTACAGCCGCCAGCTCCCGAGAGAAGCGGCGGACCCCGTCGAGCGCCGCCAGCTGCTCGCGTGGATGACGTCGGCGGCAGAGCCGCGGGTCTCCGAGATCGCTTCGCCGGAAGCGTTCGCCGAGCTCACGCCGAAGCAGCGCCGGATGCTTTGCAATTTCGACGACGTGTCGTCCGCGCGGCGCCGATCCGTGTGGGAGCGGATTCCGATTGCAGAGAACTTGTGGGCCGAGGACGTCGACTGGAGCCGGAAGGCGATTCTAGCGGGACATCGCGTCGTCTTCGAGCCGCGCTCGCTCGTCTATCACTCGCACCGGCCGACGATCCGCCATACGTTTCGGCGTCTCTACCTCGACCAGTGGTGCGCGCGGGATTGGTTCGGGCTCGTGTACTTCCACACCGTCGCCGACATGGTGGCGTCGTTCCGCTACGAGTGGCGCGAGAACGAGCGCGTCGTCGCCGAAAGTCCGATCGACGAAGGAAAGCGATTCGGGTGGGGCGTGAAGGCGCCGCTCATCGCCGGCGCAGGGGTGATTGGCGCGGCGCTCGCCGCATACGATCCGTACGAAACGGGCGGAACGTTTCGGCTCTTGCGTCGACTCGCGCGAGCGCAGGTGGTCGCAGGAGATCGCACGAGCGTTTATGAAACGGTGTTCACGGTCGGCGGCGACCCACGACCGACGCTGCTGGTGCATCCGGTGAGCGAGGTGCGGTTTCGCGTGCGCGTGCCGCGCGCGGCGACGCTGCGCACCGCGTTCGCGCTCAACCCAGACGTCTGGAGCCCCGACAAAGGCGCCGGCGTCACGTTCACGATCGCCGCGTTCGCGGGGGGCAAGCGCACGGATCTTCGCTCCCAGTTCGTCGATCCGAAGAACATTGCCGCCGATCGTCGCTGGCATCCCGTCGAGGTCGACCTCGGGCCCTTCGCCGGTCGCACGATCTCGCTTGCATTTCGCACGGAGGCCGCCGACGTGCGCTTTGGCTGGGCTGGATTCTCTGATCCGACGATCACCTTTCCCGACGCTCCCCTCCGCCAGCGAATCGCGCGAGCATACCTCGCGCGGTTGCGCCGCAAGATCGCCGGCTCGGACCTTCGGCATCCTTGAGAACCCTTACGCGATCGGGATGCGCGTGTCGTTGGCGCGGCGGTGCGGGGTCGAGAGGCGGCGGTGCTTCTCCGCGTACTGGAGGACGGTCGTCACGTAGGTCGCGTGACTCCAGGTGAGCGGCGAGACCGAGATCGGTCGGTTGTCGAACGGGTGGACCTGCTCGGCAAGGATGCCGGTCGGAAGGCAGTGGTCGCACACCCATTCGAGGATCGGCAGCGTTTCACGCTGCAGCTCGTCGATGCTCGTCGCGCGCGCGATCTCGAACTGTGCGAGCCAGAGCGTGCAGATGAACCACGGGTTGCCGGGAACCTTTGACGAGTCGTCCGCTACGCGGTGATAGTGGTCGTTTTCGTAGCGGGCAACGCCACCGACCGGCGTGCGCACGGTGAGCCGCTCGCGCACGGCCTCCATCATCGCGACGACTCGCGGGTCGTTCGCGGGGAGCGCGCCGAACGCGAAGAGTCCGTACGCCGAGGCATCCGTGCACATGTCGAGGGTGTAGCCGCGCTCGTTGCGGGTTCCCATCCGTGCGAAGCGACGCTCCTCCTCGTGCCAGAAGAAATGGCCGAGTCCCTCGATGACCTCATCGGCCGCGGCGGCATAGCGCCGAGCGTTCGTCACGTCGTCGAAGGTCCGCGCGAAGTTCGCCGCCGCGCGGAGTCCGCCGACCACCGCCGCGATCGTGAAGAGGTGGACGCCGTATCGCTCCTCCCACAGGTCGTGCGATGGCAACGGAAGCTTGGTCGCCGAGTCGCGGTGACGAACGAGGAAGTCGCCGGCGTTCAGAACGAGATGGCGATAGAGCGGCGTGAGAAACTCGGTGTCGCGATAACGCTCGAAGTGCTTCCAAAGTGCCCATACGACGAGCGCTGTCTCGTCTTCCTGGATCGGGAGCTCCGGCTGGCCGCTTCGATACCAGGGATGCCACGACGAGGCGAGTGTACCGTCGGGGTTGTACTTGTGCAGGAAGCAGCCGTCCTCGCGAATGACCTTCTTGCAGAACTCGAAGAACCGGCGCGAAACCTCGCCAAATCCCGCCATCGACAGCGCGTGAGCGACGAGCGCCCCGTCGCGCGGCCAGCAGTACGAGTAGGTGTCGCGTGCGAACTGTGTGATGTCGTGATCGTTGGCCGCGATGATCGCGCCGCCGTTGTCGATCTGGGTTCGCAGGACCAGCAGACTATGCTTGAAGAGGCGCACGCCGCGCTCGGGCAGGCCGGCGAGCTTCCAGTCCTCGCGATTCAACCAGACGCGCCAATAAGCGGCTGTGCGATGGATCAGCGCACTCGGGCCCTTCTCCTTCACGAGCTGGTCGAGCTTGGCGATGCCCCGATACTCATTGTGGAAGACGAGCCAGTAATGGGCCTGCGACGTGCCGAACGCGGGCACGCGCACCGTGACGCCAACCGTCGAGTCGACGGCGCCCTGAGCGATCGGATTGCCCTCGAGCCGCCCGTCCTCGGCGTCCCGCCACGTTCCTTCGGCACCGTTGATCTCCTTGGCGCCGCACGCCCACTGGTGAATGCCCGGACGGCCCTCGACGGCCGCGCCGTGCAGGAAATAGCGCGCGCCCTTGTAGTGCACGACGGACTGCGTGACCGGATCGTAGTGCGCCGTGTCGCCGACCTCGCTGCCCGAGATGTGCAGGTCGAGATGGAAGAAGAGACGCACCTCGCGGTCCTGACCGTGGAAATCCGTGACGTCGATCTCGCGCAAATACGCCCAAAGGTGGAAGTCGACGGCATCGCGAATCCGCAGTTCGATGCCGAGCACATCGTGTCGCGCGACGACGTTCGTGACCAGCGTGTCCGTTTCGTATCGACGCGTGATCGTCCAACCGTCCCAAATCCAAGCGAACTGTCCGTCGACCCACACGCCAAACGCCTGGCGGTGGCCGATCGTGTGGTTTTCCAGGCCGACGCTCGGGAAATAGATGTCGCGAACGACGTGGTGGACCGTGTCGAAGTTCACGAGCACGGTTCCGTTTCCGATGGGGAGATCTCGGGGCAAGCTCGACTCCTTTCGCGTCCGATACCATCGGCAGATGATGCCCGGCTCCTTTCGGAATAAGATGTCGGCGCGGCGCAAACCCTTGGAGGCTCCTTGTCACACCGTCCCGGCCCGAAAACCCCGGCATCGCGCCGATCGACCCATGTGTTGACGGTGGTCGTTCTCGCCGCGTGTTGCGTTGCAGGCGCGATGGTGTCCGGGAGCTGCCACGGCAAACACGGCGACACCCATTTCCGATCGAACACGTCCCGCGACCTCGTAGGCGACTACTCCACCAACCCGCGCGTCCGCATGGAGCCCGACGTCCCCGACCTGCGCAGCGTGCCTGTGTTCTTCGTGAACCAGGAAGCACGAAAGGTCATTCGACTGCAGCAAGGCATGCGCGTCACGTTCCCATCGTTCGTGCTCGGCGAGGGCGCGCGACTTCTCGCCGGTGCCGCCGTCGATCCGGCGTCCTGGGGAAAGCCAACGTCGGCGACGCGCCTCTCGATTCTCGCGGGCGGCGAAGAGGTGCTCGTGGTCGAACTTCGCCCCGGCGAGCGCGGCGAGGACCGCGCATGGCGCGACCTCCCCGACCTCGACCTTTCGCGCTTTCGCGGCCGGACGGTCGACCTCGAGATGCGCGCCGCCGGGCTTGGACATCCCGACGACACGAGCGTGCTCGCCGGTTTCGCAAACCCGCTCTTCCTCTCGAACGGAACTCTGCTCGAGGGCGACGACGCTCTCATCGTCCTCGACACTCCACAGATCGACCTCGTGCGCGACTTCCGCGCCGAGTGGGCAACCGGCGCGGTCGTCCGCACGGACGGATACGACGACTTGAAGGCGAACACGGTCGTCGTCGGCAAGGGCGACGGCAAGCCGCTTCTCGAGATGCCGCCCGATTCGCGACTCTCGGCGATGGTGACGCTGCCGGCAGGCGCGGCACTGGAAGTGGAATTCGGTGCCCTCGCCAAAATCGCGCGTGCCCTGCATCCAGACGACGTCATCCCGGCTGAGGGCGACGTCGAGTTCATCGTGTCCGTCGCGGGCCGCGAGCAATTGCGAGAGCGAGTCTCGATGACGGAAGCCGCGTTGCAGCGCTTGCATTCGAAGCGGTTCCGCGTCGCAGGACTATCGAACGAACCGGCGCCGGTCGTTCTCCAGACGAGCTGGGCCGATGGGCGCAACGGATACGCACCGCTCTTCTGGACGCGAGCCGCGCTGATTCGCGAGCGGACGGTCGCTAGGGACGTGGCCGACTCGGGCAAGCCAAACGTGATCTTCGTGCTCGTCGACACGCTGCGTGCCGACCATCTCGGCTGCTACGGGTCCACGCGACATACGAGCCCGAACGTCGATCGCCTGGCGTCGCAGGGCCTTCTCTTCCGGCGGTGTACTGCCGCGTCGTCGTGGACGGTGCCGTCGACGACAACGATCCTCACCGCTCTCCCGCCGCTCGAGCACGGCGCAATCGCCTACGACCGCGCGCGAATCACCGAAGACGTGCAACACGGAGCCGAGCGATTCCAAGCTCGTGGCTTTTCCACGGCGGCGTTCGTGACGAACCCGTGGATCACGCGCGACGGCGGCTATGCCCGCGGATTCGATGAATTCCAGGAGCTCGTCGGCCTTCGTGCCGAAGAGGTGAACCGCGCCTTCGAGAATTGGCTCGACCAAAACTCTCAGTCGCGGTTCTTCGCCTATCTCCACTACTTCGACCCGCACCAGCCCTACGGAGCGCCCGGCTCGTGGCTCAACCGCTTCGCGTCGCCCGAGGTCGCCACCCGTCTCGGTGCCACGGTGAACTCCCGGGTGAACGCGTTCAACGCAGCGCTCCAACAAGGACAACGTCTGGCGCTCACGCCCGAAGAAATCGACCTCATTCGTGACCGCTACGACGGGGAGATCGGGTACTTCGACGAGTGCTTCGGCCGGCTCCGCGACGACTTGCGCGCGCGCGGCATCCTCGATCGAACCGTGATCGTCTTCACGTCCGACCACGGTGAGGCATTTTGCGAACACGGATTCCTCGGGCACGAGTTCGACGTCAGCGAGGAAACCGTCCACGTGCCGTTGGTCTTCTGGTGGCCTGGCAGGGTTGCGGCGGGCGAGAGCGACACGCCCGTAGGAAGCGAAGACGTGCTGCCCACGCTCGCCGCACTTCTCGACGTCCCGATCGCGGGCTGCAACGTGCTCGCCAACGGCGCCGCCGACCGCCCGGTGTTCACGACCACCGAGCAAGGCATCGGCGAGCTTCGAGATGCTGAGTCTTTCAAGAAGCGCGTCCGCATCAGCGCGATCCGGCAGGGCGCCCGCAAGCTCTGGCGGATCGATCTCTTGGAGCCGCTCTTCCGGTTCTTCCACCTCGACTCGGACCCGGGCGAGCATACGGACGTCTCGGGCAGCGAGCCCGACGTCGAGCGCCAAATGTCCCAGCGCCTCGACGAGTGGCTCCATCGGACCGCCGAGAATCAACCGAGGAATCGAGGCTTCCTCGACGACGAATTGCGACGGCGCTTGCGGGCATTGGGCTACATTACCGGCAAGTGAGAGGGGCTGTAGCCATCGTTGCGACCCCGTGGTAGGAAGTTCCGCCATGACCACGCCCACGAAAGTGCCCGTCAGCGTGAAGGCCGTTTTCTTCGATGGCCGAGGAACGCTCTTCGATCTTCGCCAACCGCGCCACGAGATCTATGCCCACGTCGCCTCCGAATTCGGCGATCCCGTCGACGTCGTCTTGATGAAGAAAGTCATGGAAACGGCGGACAAAACGTTTCCGCTGGTCTGGCAGGGCGGCTACCGATTCTCACCGGCGTGGTTCCGTCGCTACGTCGAGCGCGTTCTCGACGAGGTCGGGTTCTGGGGCGAGCTCGAGCCGTGCGTTGCCAAGATCTTCGCGACGTTCGCCGACCCCAAGACCTTCGTCGCGTTCCCGGATGCGATCGAGGCCGTGGCGACGCTTCGAAAGCGCGGCCTTCGACTCGGCGTGCTGTCGAACTGGGGCGTCGACTTGCCGCAGATCCTCAGAGGCATCGGATTCGGCGACGCGTTCACCGTGACGCTCGACTCCGCCAGCGAACAGATGGAAAAGCCCGCGCCCGAGTTCTTCCGCCGTGGACTCGAACGAATCGGCGTCGCGGCCAAGGACGCCATGCACGTCGGCGATCATCCCGAGAAGGACGCGCGGGCCGCGCAGTCTCAAGGGATGACCGGCGTGTTCCTCGATCGCACGGGCACGGTGCCGTTCGACGGCCTGCGCATCCGACGCCTCACGGAGCTTCCGGCGTTGATCGCGTAGCGCGCCGCCCCGCCGTCTGATACCTTCGCCCCGCGAATGGCCGAGCCTCGGCTTCTCTCCGGCGTTTTCTCCAACTGGTCCAAATTCCTCGCCGTCGCCCTCATCTCGTTCTTCCTCTCGCCGTTCCTCGTCCGCCATCTGGGGCCGTTCGACTACGGTTTGTGGTCGGAGCTGCTGAGCACCGTCGCTTATTTCAAGCTCCTCGATCTCGGCATGAACTCGGGTGTCGTGCGCTTCACCGCGCGCGATGCGGCATTGGCGAACACGGGCGGCCTATCGCGGACGATAGCGACGAGCCGAGTCTTCTTCGCGATCGCGTCGGCCGTGATCGTCCTCCTGACGCTCGTTGGGACCGTGCTCGTGCCGAACCTCTTCCACGTCCCGCACGACGTCGTCGACAAGGCGCGCGTTTGCTTCCTGCTCGCGGGAATCGATCTCGCGATCACTTTCGCGTTTGCCGTCTGGAACGCATCGCTCGTCGGACTGCAGCGATACGGCGCGATCAACGCGTGGACGATGGCGCTCCTCGGCGTGAAGACGGTATTCCTCGTTCTCCTCGTACGAGCGGGTTTCGGCGTGCGAACGATCGCACTCGTGTCCCTGATCGAAAGCACGCTTCGCGGACTCGGGCTCTCCGTTCTCGCACGACGGCTCCTCCCGGGCGTCGACGTCGGCATGCGTCTGGCAGAACCATCCGCCTTTCGAGAGATCGCGTCGTACAACGTCTACGCCTTCTTGATCGCCGCCTCGATCCAAGTCATCGGACCGACGGACCTCATCGTCGTCGGACGGTTTCTCTCCACGGAGAAGGTCACGCCCTACGACTTTGGACGCAAGTTCGTCGACCCGCTCTACGACCTCTTGTGGGCCGCCGTCATGATCCTCACGCCGCTCGCCGCGAGCTACGAGGCTCGGCGGGAGCGAGAATCGCTTCGTCGGCTCCATCTCATCGCGACGAAGGGCGTCATCGTGCTCGCGCTTCCCGCCATCTTTTTCTTCGTCGCGGCGGGTCACGACTTTCTGAGGCGATGGGTCGGCGCGGCCTACGCGGATGACGCCTATCCGGTACTCGCCGTGCTCACGTCCGCTCTGTTTCTCGCGATCGCGCAGCAGCCCGGCGTCGCCGTGCTCAAAGGGATCGGGCACGTCCGCGCCGTCGCGTTCCTCTACGTCGGCGAGGCCGTCGCCAACCTCGCCCTTTCGATTGCCCTCGTGAGATCGATGGGACTGTTCGGTGTCGCGATCGGGACGGCGATCCCCCTTGCCATCTCCAATGGCATCGTCCTGCCCATCATCGCGTGTCGCGCGCTCGGCACGTCGGTGGCGAGCTATGTTCGCGAGGCAATCGTTCCGGCGATGACGCCGGCGGTGCCGGCCTTCGTCCTCGGATTCGCGGCCGTGCGCGGGATCGGGCCGATCGACGATTGGGGAAGTTTGGCCGCCGTTTTCGGAGGGTCGCTACTGCTTTTTTGGCTGCCAGCGTTCTTCCTGACGTTCACGCGATTGGAGCGGCGCTCGCTTCTCGACCGCGTGCGGGCCGAACTTCGCGCGAGGCGATCTCCCGAGATCTCACCGTAAGGCGTCGGAGGTCGCGATGGAGGTGACCCTTTCGAACATAGGTGATCAGCGAATCCACGAAGTGAACGGGCAGCGCGATCGCGAGCGCCAAGAGGAGCGTCGCCTTCGCGTTGAGAACGATGTGGCCGACAGTCCAGCGCGCGCCAAAGGCGTCGGCAACCGACGCGAACAGGAGCAAGATCACCGCAACGTCGAAGTTGAGGAAAAGCGACCGGGCGGCACCGAGCACGCGGCGCAGTCCCGCGCGGCGCACGATGCGCGGCGCCTCCGGCACGCCCTCGGGCATCAGCTCCTCGATGAATCGCATCGCTTCCTCGCGATCGGGAAGAAGCAGGAGCTTCCGGCAGAAAAGGATCGATGCGAGATCCCAAAGGAACTTTTGGAGGAGCGTTGCGAGAAGAGCGACGAACGCCGCGATCAAGACCCACGGTTCGTGCAGCTCGCCGAACAAACCGATGCCGAGGCAGATGTAGGCCGCACTCTTGATGAGGAGGTGCGTGACGTAGTCGTACGCAGCCGCCAGCAGTGACGTGCGGCGCTGGTAGCGCGCGATCTCGCCGTCGACGCAGTCGAGGATGTATGAGATTTCCAACAGGGCGAACCCGGCGATGGCCACGACGCGGCCGAACACCAAGAGGCCGGCACCGGCGAGCCCGAAGATCGCCATGAGAGCGCTTGCCGCGTTCGCCGAGATTCCGAGTTGCAAGAACGAGCGCGTGACGTAGATCGAGATTCGGTTCCCGTAGAGTCGCCCCGGAAGGTCGTTCAACGTCTCGACGGGCCTTTGACAGATCTCGCGAAGTTCCTCGACGGACTCCATGGTTTCCACGCGCAAACGACGATGATTCGAGCCGGCGTCTCCAAGAACTCCCCGCAGCGAGCAACGGCCCGACCGACGCGGACGGTCGCTCATCGATTCTCGGACTCGGATTGTAAGGGCTTCGTGACAGCCGCGCAATCCGAGCCGGACCCGACGTTTCGCATCGGCACGGAGCGACGTCGGACCGGCAAGGCGGGCTTGACCGTGGCGCACGGCGCGGACAGACTGTCGACCGTTCAAGCATCCTCCAAGGGGGTCCAGAAGACCGTTGAATCACGCTCCTGAGCCGTCTCACCGTGCGGGCCGTGGCTGGTCCATCGAATGGCTCGTGCTCGCGTTGGCGTTGGCGTCACGCGTCGCATACGCGGCGGGGGGAGGCACTGAGGGCGGCGAATTTCGCGTCAACGAGACGACTCGAGGGGCGCAGAATCAGCCCGAGGTCGCGATGAACCGAATCGGGCAATTCGTCGTCACGTGGTCGAACGGGACCGGACTCAATGTTTCCGTGCGCGCATACGGCGCGGACGGAGCCCCGATCACGGGCGAGCACGTGGCCAATGCGACCACGGCCGGGACACAGAACGAACCCACAGTCGCAATCGACGACTCCGGTGACTTCGTCGTCGCATGGACCGATTACAACGGCCGAGATGGCGACGCGCTCGGCGTGATCGCACAACGGTACACGAGCGACGGCGTACGCGCGGGTCCCGAGTTCGTGGTGCCGTCGATCGTCGCCGGCTCCCAGTTCCAGCCGCAGGCGGCAATGGATTCCGCCGGTAACTTTGCCATCGCGTGGGTCGACTCCACGAATGGGGGGACGCCGGACGTCTGGGCGCGTTTCTTCTTGGCCGATGGCACGCCGCGCGGCCCGCAAGTTCTCGTCAACGTTCGAACCCAGAGCAACCAGGTGGGGCCGGCGATCGCGATGGCCGCGGACGGGCGCTGCGTCATCGCGTGGATGGATCGTGGTGCGGCCGACGGCTCGGGGCATGGCGTCTTCTTTCGATTGTTCGGCGCGGGTGGCACGCCTCGGACGGGCGATGTCGCCGCGCCTGTCGTCGTCGCCGGCGATCAAAAGGACCCCTACGTCGCGATGACGCGAGACGGCCGGTTCGTCGTTGCATGGACGGACTGGTCGGGCCTCGACGGCGACGGCGCCGGCGTCTACTTCCGCGCGTTCGATCGCTTCGGTCAACCGACCACGGGCCAGGTGCGCGCGAACGACGTCGTCTCGGGCAACCAATTTCCGTCTCCCGTCGGAATCGACGACGAGGGCCGCGTCACGGTTGCGTGGATCGAGACGAGCGGTCGCGACGGAAGCGGCTCGGGAATCTTTGCGCGGTGTTTCGCCGCCAGCGGAGCGGCGATGGGTCCCGCGTTTCGCGTCAACTCGACGGTGAACCTGGACCAGGCAGCGCCATCGGTGGCGGTCGCGGACTCCGGCGAGGCCGTCATCGCATTCGAGGATCGAAGCGGCGCCGACGGTGAATCCGACGGGATCTTCGCTCAGCGGTTCGCCGCACCCCCGCCGCCGCCGATGGAGGTTTCCGCGATCGGCCCCCTCGGGATCGCGGCGCTGGCAGCAATGATCGCCCTCTACACGGCGTTCCTCTTCCGTCGCGCTTCCTGAAGCCGTTCGGCTCTCGCCCACTCGTTTCGCACTCGATCGACTCGCGGCGAGATCAGTCCTCGAGCGTTACGTGGTGCGGGCCGGCGAGCAGCGTCAGAGGCGCGCGTTTCGGAACCCGAAGAGCCATCGGTGGCACGCCATCCGGAACGTCGACGTCGAGAGCGACAACGCGACCGTCCGGCGCACGGGTGAACCGGATGACGGTCGCGAGTCGCGCGCGGCGAAACGCAAGATAGTCCCCGAGGTTTGCGACCCAATGCTGCGTCTCGCGCGCGAGCTCGAAGAGACGCCGGTGAAGGCGGGCGCCGGCATCGTCGCGCACGATGAGGTGGGGGTGAATGATCGCCGCGAGAGTCTAGTGATCCACGTCGGCGCTCTGACGAAAGAGCCGAGCCAAGAACGCTTCGTCGACGCCGCCCCAATCTTCCTGCGTCTGGAACGGAACCTCCATCACGGGCGACGGCAGGCCGGTCCGATCGATCGGATGGAATGGCCGCGCCGTTCCGAACAGGTGGCCACGCCCGGCGCGATTCGGACCGAAGGTCGCGTCCACTTCGATGCCGGCCGCGTCGAGCGTGCGAAAGAACTCCGAGAGATCCGATCCGAGGTGGAGGTAGTGCGTGCGGTTCATCGTGGCTTCGAGCCCGCGCCGGCGCAACGTCTCGCGCTGCGTCGAGAGGCGGTACACGGTCTTGTACGGCTCGACCTTCCACACGCCCGCGGGCATCGCGAAGCGATTCCAATGGAGCTCGAGATCCGCGCCGAGCCGTCTGGCCTCGGCGATCTCGGCATCGGACCAGGACTCCCAGAGTCGGCCCGACGGAACGAGGAACACCGTCGAACGGCCGCCCCACTCGGCTTCTCGTCGCAGGAGAGAAAGAGTCGAAGCGCCGCCTTGTTCGTCCTCGTCGTGCGTCATCAGAAACGTTCCCGCGAATCCTGCCGGGTGCATCGCTAGGCGCGGAATCGCCACGAGCGTGTCGATTCGAGCGGCGAGGTCGGCGACGAGTCGGTCGGCGTCGGGAAACTCTCGGTCGAGCGAATCTGGCGATTCGAGGAGGTCCTCGGGTTCTCGCACCTGCGGGTAGCGCCCCAGTCTCTTGTCGATCGTCTGTCGCGATCCGAGGAGACCCTGGCGGCGACGCGCGACGCGGTTTGCCAGGTCGTCGACGGCGATGATCGGCGCGGACCCGGCATGCGCTGGGCGCGCTGCGTCCGATCCGTCGACGTCGATGACGATCACGAGTGCGCGTGTCGCGAGCCGATCGAGCGCGCGGGCGTCGATGTCCGACGCTGCACTTCGCGACACGACGGCCAGGGTCACGGCGCCGGCGTCGCGGGACAATTCGTCCGCACGAATCCAACGTGTGGCGCCGTACTCGTTCTCCAGGATGTCGAGCCACGCGAAGCTCGCGTCCGCGCCCGACGCGCGTGCCACGACCTCAGGTGAAACGACGAGGAGCGCTCCACCCGCAATGCCGCGCGGTGGCTCGTGTGGGGCGACGCTCGCGTCGGCGGGCGCAAAGCGCGTGAGATCGATCGGGTGTTGATCGAAGTGCCGCAGGACTCCACCAGAGACCACGACGCACGCAAGGACGACGACGATCCGGACGCGACGCGTCACGCGATCTCGCCGCGGCTTGCCTTGACGCTGGAATCCGGCACCGCTAGCTTGCGCCCATGCCTTCGACCGAATCCGGGCGGATTGGGACGCGCTCCGCGCCACTTCGCTTCTGCTTGCGCTTCGGCGGAATCGTCATCGTGCTCTTCGCGCTCCTCTTCGTTCCCGCGCTCGAGGATGCGGTCGTCGAGCCGTTCATGAGCGCGACCGCTGCCAGTGCGGCCTGTGTGCTCGAGGTCCTCGGCGAAGCCGTCGTTCGAAACGGATTGACGCTGGTTCCCTCGAGCGGCTCGGCGATCACCATTGCGCACGGATGCGACGTCACGTACGAGTGGATCCTGTTCGTTGCTGCCATCGTCGCGTTTCCGGCATCGTGGCGTTCTCGCGGCTTGGGTCTCCTGGTGGGCTTGCCGGCGATATTCCTGCTCAACTTGGTGCGGGTCGTCACGCTATTCTACCTGGCGAGTCGCGAGAGTTCCGCGTTCGAGTTCATACACGTGTATGTCTGGCAAACGTTCTTCATCGCATTCGTCTTCGGAGTCTGGGCCCTCTGGGCCCGAACGACGTTCCGTCCCCCGACCGGCGACCTGGCGGCGGAGGCTCGCTAGGTTCGCGTTCGCGTACGCCGTCGCGTTTGGAGTGTGGTGGTTGGCCTCGCCGTTGCTGGACTGGCTCCTCGCTAGCGCATCGAACCTCGTTCTCCCCCCGATCGACCCACAGGGACTTCTCGAGAGCATCGGAGTCCGCGGCGACAGGATCCAGATCGTCCTTCGCGCCGCGGGC
Organism: Planctomycetota bacterium; assembly: GCA_016178505.1. Lineage (GTDB taxonomy): Bacteria > Planctomycetota > JACOTG01 > JACOTG01 > JACOTG01 > JACOTG01. Next base: position 17,778 of record JACOTG010000201.1, on the reverse strand, counting down.
GGCGGCGAGTCGGTGATTCCGTTCAAGGGAACGGCCGGACATTTCGACGTGACGACGTTCTTGGCGCTCTTTCTCGGGGCTACCGACCTACCACTTCTCTCCGCATCGGTACGCGCGGCGCTGGCGTTTCCCCTGCTACTGCTCACTCAAGTGCTCGCCGTTTTTTTCGAGCTTCAATTCAACTACGCGGCGCTCGGACTCGCCCCAATCGCTCCCGGAACGGCGGCGATCTATCGTTTCCTTCACACGTTTTTCAGCACGATGGGCATTCTGTTCTTCCCGGTCGTGTTATGGGCGGTGTTCGTCCTGTTCGCCCGCCCGAGAACGCCCGGTTCAGGAGCGATCTGACCGAACGGCCACGACCTTTCCGGTTTTCTCACCGATGAATCGGGCAACCGACTCGCGCTCGCGTTCGCGCACCGAGAAAGCGAGGCGTGCCGAATGCGTCCGCACGACGAGAAGGTCCGCGCCGAGCCACTCGACCGATTCCACCTCGCCGTAACGCGCAGCAATGCCCCACCCCATCCGGATCGCGTCGTCGCACAAGAGAGCCGCGCTCGACACGACGTCCGATCGCAGCAGAAAAACGAAGAAAACGAGGTCGACCGCCACGAGCAAGCGATTCGTCGCTCCGCCGGAAACGACGTCGGCGAACGAGCTCACGCCGCCGCCAAGGTGTGCGATCGCCAACAGGACTTCGAGCACGATGAGTGACTCGAACAACCATCGCGTCGCACGAACCCACGGGCCGGGAGGCGACGACACGGGATCGAGGCGAAATCGCCGCGCGCGGACCGCTTGGCGCCACTTCCACCAAGAGTAGACGCCGAACGCAAGCCCTGCGACGAGAGCGAGGTTGAGGAAAAAGCCAAACCAGCTCATGAGTCGTGGGGGAGCGCGGTGATGTCATCGTGAACGGCGACGACGTCGAGTAAGAGAACCCGGCACGCCGTGCCGAGAAGCGCCGAGACACTCGGGGTCGTTCGGCCCGAGTCCCCCGAGACCAGCTCCTTGACGTAGGTTCCCGATTGGACCCGGAAGCGCGCCTCGATGAGACCTCCGCGGATCGAACGTGCTTCCGCTCGAAAGACTCGTCGTCGTCGACGCACGTCGCCCCGTCGATGAAGAACCCGATTCGGAGTCTCCTGCTTCAGCTCGGCCGACGTCAAATCCGCGATGCGAGCCGCATCCTCGGAACACAGCGGACGCGGCGCGGCAATCACGACCCGATAGCTCTTCTCGCATTCCCGAGCCTTGACGGCTTCGGCGTCGTGAGCGCTTCCCCAACGAAGTCCGCTGACGCCGACTCGCCCCGCCCACGTTTCGGTCACGACTCGCTGGATGGGGTCGAGATCCGCAGCTCGACGCAGCGGCTCCACGATCTCGAGGACGAACGGCCGGCCGGTCCCCAGCATCCGAGCGTCGACGTCCTCGCGGCCGACGGCGTGGAATCGAGTCGCCACACCTTCGCACGCCAGGAGCGCCGTACCGCCGATCGCTTCCTCGACGCTCTCGACGTAGGTCTTGCCGGTGCCGAGGCAACGCTCGCATCCGGAGCCGCGGCAACGGCGGCAAGGCCAGCGACTCTGCGGGAGCTCTCGGTCGAACTTCCGATAGCGACCAACCAGCCACGCCGGCGCTGACCAAACCGTCGCCTCTCGGTGGGTGACGTCGACGAGGATTCGAATTTCGGGATCGTCGAAATCGACTCGTCGTCCGAACCACTTCCGATCGAGCGCACTCGAGATGTCCGCGTGGAGCAACCGCTTGGTCTCACGCGCCGCTCCGGGCTCCAGCGAGGACGGGAGCCGACTGCCGATGAGGTAGGTCGTGAACTCGTGGCGCACCGTTGCGCGCACGATGACATCGACGAGGTCGTCGACTCCGGCCACGAAAAATGCCGAGGTGCGGTTCACCTCGGCATTATGCGTTTCGCAATCTGCGATGAAAAGTCTAGCGCACCGGCTTCCAGATTCCTCCGTCGTTGCCCGCAGCGTTGAATGCGACCGGCGACGCGATGTTGTTCGGCGACGTAAACGCGGCGTCGGGTGTGATCGGCGTCGTGTACCCGGTGTAGCCCTGGACGACGTTGTCGGTCTGCATGATCGCACCGCTCTGGTTCACCATGAACGCTCGGAATCCCGTCGTGCCGCGGACGGACGGCCAGCAGTAGGCGACCCAGATCGCCTCGGCCAAGTTCGAATCGACCGGCGCCGCCGCGTCCTCGCCTCCCGTCGCCGCCTCGGTGGCGGGAACGCCGCCGAGGCCCGGGAGGACCACTCGGAACAGATAGCCCGTTCGGCTCACGTACCCGGAGCTCATCACGCGGAAGGAGTTCGGGAGCATCGGCGGGTTGACGACTTGCACGGCCCGGGGCGGAATCACGGTGCCCGCCATTTCCGCGAGGAATCCGTACTCGCCCTCGCCATCAGCGTCGCGGTCGGCGCTCTGGCGTTCGTGGAAGCTCGTCTCCGCTGAACAGATGGTGCGAAGGGTCGCCATCGCCGCGCTCTCAGCGGCGCTCATCCGTGCGCCGAGCAGACTCGGCAAGATGATCGACGAAATCGTCGCGATCACCGCAATCACGACGAGCAGCTCGACCATGGTGAAACCCGGGTTTCCTCGGCGGATTCTCATGGCAGTCGCCTCCACGTTGCCCTGCGTGACGATAATAAATGCGACAGACTATACCCGCTGCCCCGACGGAATCAAACGAACCCCAATGGGGCAAATCCGCGGATTGAATCGAGATGAACCGTCGGCAGTGGACACACGTCGTCGAACGGAGCCCGACCTTCGCCGAGTGAATGCTTCCGCGGCGGATGGGCGCAAAGGTCGGTGCTTAGCCGTTGGATTGGACCCGAGGACCGTCGAACGCCGGCATCGCGCTCGACGATCGATATCAGATTCGCCGGGAACGCGCTAGGGTCGCATGACCTCGACCGAAGCGATCGGATTCCCGTTCCAATCGAGGCCTCCGACGACGACCACGCGACCATCCGGAAACGCGACTCCCGTCGCCTCCGCTCGCGCGGTGAACAGCAACGGTCCTTGCGACGTGACCGTAGCCGAGGTTCGGCCGAGGATTTCACTCGTACGGAGCACCGGGACTCCAACTCCGTATCCCGCGCTCACGAACAGAGCGCCATCGGGAAGCGGCACCGCAACGTGTCCGGTGCGTGAGTCGCGGAGCACTGCCAGCGATTCGTATTCGCCATCCGAAACGTCGAACCGTGAGGCTTCACCTTCTCCGCTGAGCACTACCGTCCCCGACGGAAGGCGCGTCGCCCGATGCAAAGCACCGACTCGATGACCCGAACTCTCGTTGATGTAAGTCGTCGAGAGACCGATCGGATCGTAGATCTCGGTCAACTCCAAACGGACCCCTTGCCCGTCCGTTCCGACGCCCCCCGTGACGATGAGGTTGCCCGTCGAGAGGAGCGCGACCGACGGGCCGGATCGAGCAACGTTCATCGGCAGCGAAAGACGTGTAACCGTTTCGAGCGCAGGGTCGAACACCTCGACGCTCGCAAGAACGCCAGACGCGCCCCGCCCGCCAATCCAAGCGATTCGCCCGTCGGCCATGAGGACCGCCGCATGATCCGAACGGGCCGACGAGAGCTGTCGCGAAACCGTTCTGAACGAGTTCGAACTCGGCTCGAAAATCTCGATCGACGACAACGGTCCGTTGACGCTGCGGCCACCCGCGATCACGATCCGCCCGTCGCTGAGCGTCGTCGCCGAATGACCGGTTCGTGAGGTGGCCATTCCCGTGGGATGAGGAGTGACGACGCCCGTCGATGGATCGAATATCGTCGCGCTCGAGAGGATCTGTCCATTCGTCGAGTCCCCTCCCGCGATGAGGACGCGTCCATCCGGCAAGGCGTTGGCTGTCGCGTGAACCCTTGCCTCGCTGAGAAGGCGCAACGATTCCGAAAAAGTCCCGTCCGAAACCAGAACGAAGCTCTGACTCGACGAAAGGAATCTCGGACCGCTGGCAAGAGTCGTTGGCTGCGCCATGTCTGCCATGGCATTCAAGCGACCGCCGACGGTCCCGATTCGACCCGGCGTCCCGACGACGTCGAACACCAGATTTGCGACCTGGACGGCACGACCGGGCGTCCGGCCGAATCCGAACGCTCCCGCGATCACGCCCGTCGTGTTGTCGATGCAACGATAGAAGTGCTGGCCGAACCGAACCGTTGGCAGTGGCTCCATCTCGACGGCATGGAGGACGGTCGGATCGAACGTGATGCGAAAATCGACGCCGACCAAATCATGATTGCCGGAATCGAACTCCACCGGAATCTCGATTCGAGAGCCCGGCGCAACCGCAATGCTGGGAAGGACGAGGCCGACGTCCTCGCTTCCGATCGTCGCCGAGTTGGGGTTCGTCGTCGGTGGCGCGTCGCCCACGAGGAACGGGACCCCGCAGCTTTCGAGCCCACCGATCTCGACCGTGATGCTCCCGGTCCGCGCAGTCGATGGCACTCGAAATGTGAGCGCTGTGGCCGACGCGGACAATACGGTCATGACGTCGCCCGCCAACCGGACCACGTTGTTCGCTGCGACCGGGTCGAATCCGGACCCGATCAGGGTCACCAGGGTTCGGGTTGGCCCGAATCCGGGCATGACTTTGTCGAGAACTGGACGTGCTGGATCGAACGGGTCGAACGGCGGAACTTCGAAGTGAACACGGCGGCCATACCGAGTCATCCCGCGTCGGACATCCATCAGATCCACGACACCGTCGTGATTGATGTCGGCGACAGCGAGCTGATCCGTACTTAACCCATTGTTTCCCTGGATGTAACCATATAGCAGACTGAAATCGGACACATCGATGACGCGATCGAAGTTCAGATCTCCTGTCAAGGGTTGATCAGCCCGGCACAGACTCGCCCACGCTGTCATGCTAACAGTGATGATGCTGAAGCAGAATGTTCTTCGATCCATGTCTGGCATCCCCTCAAACGACCCTCGAACAGCCCCGACTCACTAGTGTTGTGCAATTCAATCTAGCCGTCACGAAAGCGCATCGCAACAAAAATGATGCCGCCGTGTAGAGCCCAGGCTATTTGGTTTGAATCCCGTACCGCTTGATCTTCACGTAGATCGAGGCGAGCGAAATGCCGAGGCGACGCGCCGCCTCCGGCTTGTTGCCGGAGCATTGCTGGAGTGCCACCGCAATCGCTTGCTTTTCCATCTCCTCGAGCGATTTGATCGGCGGGCTGGCACACGTCGCCGGATCCACGAGTGCTACACGCGCTTCGCGGATATCGGGCGACAGCAGATTGACGTCAATGACGCGATCGCCGAGCGCGACCGCGCGCCGAACCTCGTTCTCCAGTTCGCGAACGTTGCCCGGCCAACGCCACGAGAGAAGCACCTTTCTCGCATCGGGAGACAACTCGTGGTGCACGCCCGATTCGCGACTGAACTTCGCTAGAAAGTGGTCTAGCAGCAGGGGAATGTCTTCGGCCCGCTCTCGAAGCGGCGGAAGCACGATCGTTGCTCCATTGATTCGATAGTAGAGATCGCTGCGAAACGAGCCTTCGCCGACCGCGCGAGGGAGATCCCGATTGGTCGCTGAGACCAATCGGACGTCGACGTGCCGAACGTCCTTGGCGCCGAGCGGACGAAACTCACGCTCTTGCAACACGCGCAGGAGCTTCATCTGCATCTCCGGCGGCATGTCTCCGATTTCGTCGAGGAAGATCGTTCCGCCGTGGGCGAGCTCGAACAGTCCTTTCTTGTCGCCGACGGCGCCCGTGAAAGCGCCCCTTGCATACCCGAACAGCTCGCTTTCGAGCAGCGTCGTTGGAATCGACGAGCAGTTCTCGGACAAGAAGATCTTGTCCTTGCGCACGCTCGCCGCGTGGATCGCCTTCGCGACGAGTTCCTTTCCCGTGCCGCTCTCGCCGAGAATCAACACGGGAATGTCGCTCGGCGCGAGCTTGTCGATGAGTCGATAGACGTCTTGCATCTTCCGGCTTTGGCCGATGATCTCTGCAAAACGCCGTCGGAACCCCTCGCTTTCCCGTTCGCGCTCCTTTCGCGCCCCCTCGATTTCAGTTGCTTGGATCTGCACGCGCTCGGCGAGTCGTTGATTCAGCGCCTCGATCTCGGCCGTACGGCGCAAGTTTTGGATCGCGATCGCGGCTTGGTCCGCGAACGCCTTCAGCAGCTCGAGGTCGACCTCTCCGAAGAGTCCTCGTTCGAATCGGTTGTCGACATAGATGGCCCCGAGCACGCGATCCTTCGCCTTGAATGGCGTGCACAGGATCGAAGACAGCTTCAAGTCGCTGACGCTGGTGAATGCGCGAAGCCGTGCGTCCGCTTGCGCGTCCGAGGTGATCATCGGCCGACCGCTTCCGATCACCTCATTCAGGATCGAGCGGCTCACGGCGAATTCGGGGCGATCGATGTCGCGCATGTTGAAATTGCGAGCCACGCGGAACGACAAGCCGTCGTCTCCGGTCAACACCAGAAACCCTCGCTCGGCGTTCGTCAGCCGGATCGCGGAGTCTATGATGAACTCGAGGAGCCGATCGAAGTCGCCTTCGGTGTTCAGACGCTTGTTGATCTCCAGAAGCGCAATCATCGACGCACGGCCCGCGCGCTCCATGTCTGCGCCAGCGGCGGTCGTGGTCGCCGGCGCTGGGACTTCCCGCGCCGCACGCATGGCGAAATCGATGGCGGCGACGACGGGCGATCGATCGAACGCGGCGCGCCGCGCAGCGGGTACGCCAAGGCGGAGTTGTGCCATCGCCTTTTCCGCGCGCACGAGCCACTCCCCCCCCGACTTCGCGTCTCCGCGTCGGCCGTACTCTGCGGCAAGGGCCGACGACGCCCGCGCACAAACGATCGGACGGCTCGATTCGACGGCACGCTCTCCGGCAAACACGAGAAGCCTCAGCCGGGCATCGGAGTCGTCGCTCGCGTGCGCGCACGCCATGGCGGCTCGCGCGGATAGATCGACGTGGCGCAACGAGTCCGCGATGCGTTTTGCTTCGTTTGCCGACTCTCTGGCGGACGACGCGTCGCCGCGCTCGAAGTCGACGTCAGCGACATCGAGGAGAACCTCGCATCGCAGCCGTGCGTCGCCGATCTCGCGCAACATCGAATCGGCCGCGCTCAACGCCTCGCGCGCCTTCGCGAGACACGCCGGATCTCCGGTCGCGGCATGCTCCAGCAACACGAGTCGCGCGCTGAACAGGGTCGATCGCGCGGTTTCCGTGGCAAGCTTGTGTGCCTTGGCAATCGACGAAGCCCGGGCGATTTCGGAGCGCGCGGCGTCGGCGTCACCAAGCTGCAGAAAGAGGTCGGCTCGGTGGTTTCGAACGATGGTTTCCTCGCGCGGACTTCCGACGCGTTCGAACAGCGCGAGACTTCGCTCGTATCGATCGAGGGCGTCCGCGAAGCGCCCGGCGTCGCGTGCCACCGTACCGAGGTTCGCGATGGACGTGGCGACGCCGTAGCGATCTCCCAATTCTTCGCGCATCGCAAGGCTCTTCTCGAAGAGTTCCCGAGCTGGACCGAGCGCACCCTGAAGAAGGAGAACCGTTCCCATGTTGTTGAACGTCGTCGCGTGATCGGAGACGTTTCCGGCCTTCTCATAGAGGCGCGCGGCGTTTCGATACGCCTCCAGCGAGAGCGGCGTCTCGCCACGACGGTCGTAGATGATGCCGAGGTTGTTGAGCGCCGACGCCTGACCCGACTCGTCCGACAGCTCCTCGAAAAGCGATAGGCTTGCCCGCGCCGATTCTATGGCCGCCTCGTGGCGCCCGAGCCGAAGCTCACACACGGCTTTCAAGTTCAGCAAGAGTGCGCGCTCGCGCGTCCTCGCCGATCGAAGTCGATCGAGCCCGGACTGAGCCGCACGAAGCGCCTGCTCGTACCGTCCGCAAAGCGAGTGCAAATAGCCGACGGCGTTCTGTGCGAGTGCCTCAGTCGCTGGATCGTCCGACTTGCGCGCCATGGCAAGCGCTTCTTCGTACGCGGCGAGCGCACCGTCGAAATCTCCCCGTCGCTGACGTGCTTCGCCGAGCGAGCGAGTGAGCGCAGCTTGCCTCGCGGGGTCGCGTTCACCCTGCATCGCGGCACGAACGGCAGATTCCGCTTCCTCGAATCGCCCAGCTCGCAACGCCGCCGTGCCGTGGCGCACGTGAATCTCGCTGACGGGCGGCGTCCCATTGACGCCCTTACCTCTCGGCGGGCGCGCGTCCGGCGACTCAACGATTTCGGCGACGCGCGCAAAGAGGTCGGCTGCCGCGCCCGGATCGCCACGCTCCAATGCCTCGTCCGCCGCGAGAAGTGCGATTTTGATCCCCAGACGCGGAGTCGCGCTGGCGAGAAGATGCCGAGCAACGTCGCCTGCGCCCGGCCCATTCGGATCGCCCAAAGTCGCCAACATGGCTTCGCCGAGGCGAGCATGGAGCGCCTGGCGTTTTTCTTCCGCCAGCGAGCGCTCGACGACCGCCTGCATGAGCGGGTGTCCTGTCGAGAACAGATCCGATTTGGGATCCCGTGAAGCGACTCCGAGCGCGACAAGCTTCTCGACGAGAGCTCGAGCCTCTGGCTCTAGAATGCCTACCGATGTCGCGATCAACGAAGCATGAATGGGCCGCCTCGCCACCGACAACGCCTCCAACACCGATGCCATCGGCGCGTCGAGCGATCGATATCGCGCCTCGAGCAGTGCCGATACCGCACGCGGAAGCGCCGGTCCGCGACCCTTCGTCCGCTGGATCCGCCAGTTCCCGGCGTCCCACGCGAGCCGCCCCGAGTCCGCAACGAAGCGCAGAAGGTCACGAAGGAACAATGGGTTTCCCTTCGACTCGCCATGAAGTTCGTCGGCGAATCGCTCGAACGCCGCTCGGTCCGACGTTGCCGAGCCGCCCCCGAGAAACGACTGGAGAAACGCACGGCTTTCGGTGACGTCGAAACCCGAAAGGCGGATCTCTACCGCTTTTCCCTCGGCGCGAAGGTCCGCCTCGAATCCCGGTGTAGCGATCGCCGGATCGAGAGAGAAGACGAGGAGCAACGGCGCTCGACCGGCCTCACCTTCGACTGACAGCCGCCACGCGGCGTGAGCCAACAAGTCCCGACTCGCTGCGTCGGCGACGCCGACGTTCTTCACTACGATCGTGCGCGGCCGTTGATCCGCGAGCGCCAACAGAAAGCGAACGAACATCGCTCCCAACACCGGTCGCGTCAGGACCCGACCCTCCCCGTCGCGAAGCCCGAGCGACGCGAAAAGGGAGGCGTGCGCTGCGAGATCCGACGGGTCGAGTGACTCGGAGAGCCTTCGCACGATCTGGCGAATCAGGGCCAGTGCCGAGTCGCCGGCTCCAGCTGCGTTCACGGACACGACGTCCCCTTCGCGCAGTTGTCCGTGGTACTTCAGCTCATCTAGAAGTCGCCCCTTGCCGCAGCCCGGCTCGCCGACGACGACCGCGACTCGCGGGCCGTGCTTCCGTTCGGCAACGTCGTCGTGAAGTCGTCGGAGGATCGCGAGCTCCTCGCGACGCCCGACGAACGGCACTTCGGCAGGGATGCGAGACGACGCCGGATCACGAACGGAACCGACTTGCGCCCGACGAAGGAGATCGAGAACTTCGCGCGCAGAGGTCCAACGCGCGTTGGGATCTTCGGCGACGAGCCTCGGAAGCATCGTCGCGAACGGCTCGGGAAACTGGGTCGACTTCTCGCGCACGATCATCTCGATCTCGCTCCAATGCTCGCGCGAACCGAGTGCGGCCTTCGTCGCCGGTAACGCGCCGGTGATGGATTGAAACAGGAGGATCCCGAGCGCGTAGAGATCGGAGCGTGCATCGACCTCGCGGCCCATGACAGCCTCCGGGGCCGCGTAGCCGAGCGTGCCACGTGCTCCGCCGTCTCCCGAAGCAAGCCGTCGTCGCGCGCCCGCAAGTCCGAAGTCGAGGAGCTTGACTTGCCGTGCGACGGAGCCGTCGTCCGTCGCGGCACAGACAAGCACGTTTTCCGGCTTGAGATCGCCATGAACGACGTCCCGACCGTGGATGAACTCGAGAGCTTCGAGGATCTGAACGACGAATCGCACGAACTCGTCGGGCGTGGCAGTCCTGATTGCAGTGACGAAATCCGACCCTTCGATGAATTCCGCAGTGAAGAAGAGATGGCCGGTGTCGCGGTCCACGCCGAAGTCGTACACCTCCTCCAGATTCGGATGGCGGAGGCGTGTGAGGAGACGGAATTCCTTCTTGATGTCGCGTGATGCCGTTCGCGCGTCGTCGTCCCGCGTGTCGGCGGTTCGTGGCGCCGCGGTGTCCGCCGGGAGATCGAGGATCTTGAGAGCTACGTGCGCGCCGGGTCGCTCTTTGTCCGATGCCAGATACACCTTGGCATACGAGCCGTGCCCCAACTCGCGTGCGACGCGATACCGGCCGTTGACGATCATGGGTGTTTCGGTGGCGGCACTCGGCTCGACTTAGGGAGGGAGGAAAGGCTACCTCCGACTTCGCGCGCGCGAGTATAGGCGGCGGCGTGGCTCAAGTCAAAAACGACATTGCAGCCCGCGCGTGCCGGAGGGCGGGCTGCAATGTGAAATCAGAGTCGAGAAAGCAGATCGGATACCGCGCGCTCCATGGTCGAATCGACGGAATTCGACGAGACCACGATTGGGATGGTCCTCGCGTCCACGATGCGGCCTAGCGCCGAGATCGCGGCGGATCGAAGCGATTCGGACGAGGATCGATCGCGTGCGGCGGCAACGAGAACCGGGACCGAGTCCAGTGAACGGATCGAACCCAGCGTTGCGACGGCCGCGACGCGCTCGACGTCGGTCTCAGCAGAAAAAAGCCGCGCTTCGATCTCGGCCGCAGATTGACGCCTCGAAAGGAGTGCGAGCCCCACGCCGCACTGGGGCAGTTGCTCGATCCCGCATCGCCTGGTGAGCGCCGCAATGTCGGGGACAGCGACGTGAGAACCGAGGAGGCCGAGCGCGATCGCCGCGGAGCCTCGAACCCGGACGAGCTTGTCTCCCGGCGAGTTCAGCATGACATGGAGTTCCTCTTCCGCATCGTGGGCCCGCGCGAGACCAAGGGCCAGTGCGACGGCAGCGCGGAAATCAGCGCCGCGCTGGTCTGCCGATGCCATCGAAGCGAGGAGGATCGACGTCGCCGTCTCGCCCATCGCCGTCACGGTTGGCGTCGTGGTTCGAGCGAGGAACCCGAGCGCAATCGCTGAAAATTGCGCGGCGTCGGAACGGTCGCGTTGGATCACTCGGCCGAGAATCTCCTGCGCGTCGCGACCTCCGAGCGCACCGAGGGCCAAACAAGCGATGCCGCGAGTGATCGGGTCACGGTCGTGGCGCTCCGCGAGCACCCCGATTTCGGCAACCACGCGTGAATCGGCCGACGAGACAAGCCGACCGAGCGCCAAAGCGGCAGACCTCGCGCTCTCGCGTCCTCCGTCCCGCAAGGCACGCATCGCCAATGGCAGACCGGCGCGGGCTCCACGTCGCCCGAGCGATTCCAGTGCAGACGCACGCCTCACGTCGCTTTGACCGCCACTCGACGCGATGCCGACGAGCGCGGACGTCGACGCGTCCGAATCGATCGACCCCAGCGCTTCTAGCGCGGCGAGTGCAACGTCGTCCTGGGCGCCGCTCCCGCGGCCAGTGAGGACGGCGATCAACGCACCGCTGCTCGACGCATCGCGGAGGAACCCGAGAGCCCTCGCCGCGGAAGCCCTCGCGGCAGTCGGAACCGATTCCCGTCTGGCGAGTCGCCGTCCAGCTACGTCGTCAGCGAGGAGATGGCGGAGCGCGTCGGCTTCGTCGTTCACGCCCATCATGCCAAGTCCCAGAGTTGCCGATGCACATACGCGGTCGTTCGAATCGGAGAGCGATCGTTCGAGGCGAGCTCGCACGAATGGATCACCGGCGCGGCCAACGGCGATTGCCGCCGCGGCGCGAACCTCCGCGCTCGGATCCGTGAGCGCGTCGAGAAGCGCCGAGATTGACGCGTCGGCGGCTGCGCGGGGGACGAGAGCCACTCGCGTAGGAGCCGATCGGCCGCCCGATCGCCCAAGGAGGAAATCGGCGGCGGACGTCGTTGGCTCCGTGGCTGCGATCCGATCGAAGACGTATGGTGCCCCGACACGCGCCCAAAGCCCCCACCACGAAGTCGGCTCCGGCGTCGGCGCGGGCGCGGCTCCGGCCTCGGTCTTCGGCGTCACTCCGGCATTGGGCTTCGCGGGAAGCGGCTTGACGTACGGCGGCGGCACGGGCCTCGACGGCATCGGAGGGCACTGCGCGCGTGCCGACGAGAACCCGCCGAGAACGGACAGCGACATCATTGTGGCCAATCGAATCGCGTTCATGGCTCGTCACCTCCCTGATCTCGGTTCGCCTCCGATCACGTCGATCGCGCGCCCCTGCGTCCGGCGCTGGGACGGCAAGGGCGGGACGCACCGCGCGTGCCGCGTCGAAACTGCGGGAATCGCAGGTGTACCGCGTCGTGGGCAGTCACGGACTCGTGACGCACGGCTCGTTGGGTAACCGTAGGCGACGGTCCGCGGGAGTCCTCGGGAGGTCAGTTCGATTTCACGGGTGGGAAGTGCTTGTCGACGAGGTCGATCGCCCGGCGCATGCATTGATCGGAGTTCAAGTACTCGTACCGCCCGAACCTCCCCGCCGTGTGGAGACCGATCGAGTCGAGCCAGTGAGTCGCCGTGTCGAGGTTGCGCTGGAAGCCGTGCGTGAACAGGACGTAAGCGTAATGACTCTTGTGAAATGCGGTCGTCACGACCTTCTTCTTGTCGACCAGGCCGCTTCTGTGGAGTCCGTCGACGACGTCGTCGACGAAACGTTGATCGACGCGGAGGTCGCCCTCGTACGTGACCTCGGCAAGAAGGCTGTGCTTTCCCGGAGGCGCATTCTCTGGGCTGTAGTTGGCGAGATGAGTGATCCGATTCGCTGGTCCGTTCTCGGGGTGTGGCAGATAAATCCAGGAGTGGCGAGTTGGCTCCGGTCCGTCGACTCCGATGAGAATGGACACCAGCCCGCGGAATTGAAGGCCTTCCGCCGCCGCTCTTGCCGTCGGGTCGGCGCCCTCGAGACGACGATATAGCTCTTGTAGCGGAATCGTATTGATCACGCGGTCGAACCGCTCGCCGTTGACTTCCCACTCGCTCCCAAGCCGGCGCACTTGAAGGACCGGCGTTGAAAGTCGAACGTCCTCGCCCAGCGTCTCGGCGAGTCTGTCGGTGAGCGTTCCGAACCCGCCGCGACGGGGATACCGGAATCGGGCCTGGTGCGTGTAGCCCTCGGTGGGAATCCCGATCGAAGATCGAATGACGTCCTCGATCGGTGCATCGGGCACACGGCCGTCGACCCAATCGATGCTCAGCGACGCGAGATCGGCCTTCCAGATCTTCTCGTTGTACGGGAACATGAAGTGCTTCGCGATCCCTGGACCGAATCGCCAAAGCACCCAGTCCTTGAAGTTCGACGGTTTCGCTGAGGCGCCGTTGCGTCGTGCGAACGCCGCCTCGATGTAGCCGGCGAGACAATCGAAGTTGTCCGACTTGGGCAGATCCGCGAGTCCGTTTTCGAACGGGTACTTCACGAAGTTTCCGCGATAGAAGATCTTCGTCTGCCGTTCGGACTCGACGATTTGGTCGGCGCCGATGATGCGCGTGACGTGATCGTGGACTTCGCGATCCTTCGTGTAGAGGATGTGGCCGCCCGCCCAGTCGAAGACGAATCCGTCGACGACGGAACTACGACAAAGGCCGCCGGGCTTCGACTCGGACTCGAAGAGCTGAACCGAGTAGCCGCGCTCCCGGAGAAGATTACCGGTCATGAGTCCGGTCACGCCGGCCCCGAGGATCCCGATCTTCAAAAAAACGGTCCTTTCGTTTCCTGCGCGTCCCCCGTCCTCTCCTCCGCGCCCGCAACGGCCGCCGCACTTTCCGCCGACGGTTCGCTATCGGACCCGTGACGAAAAGGGCTTGAGATCATATCAGAGCCTTCCGCGGCGACGAAGCGTGAGACGGCGCGCGCTTGCCGGGGACAAAGTGACTGGTAGAGTGGCCGCGATGCTCGATCTCCCGGCACTGGCGAGTCTATTCCTCTTCGCGAGCCTCCTACGCGAGGCGCCCGCGCGCACTCTCACGATCTACTCGCCGCACGGCAAGGACATCCTCGAGGAATTCGAACGTGGGTTCGAGGAAGCCCACCCGGGAGTCGACGTTCGCTGGCTCGATCTCGGTGCGCAGGCCTGCCTCGACCGAATTCGTGCGGAACGCGGGAACCCGCAGGCCGACCTTTGGTGGGGCGGGCCGTCGACCCTTTTCATCCGCGCCGCCGAGGAGAAACTCCTCGATTCCTATCGACCGAGCTGGGCCGATGCCGTGCCGAAGGCCGCCCGTGACCCGCACGATCTCTGGTTCGGCCAGTTTTCGCTTCCGATCTGCATCGCCTACAACTCCGAGCGACTTCGTCCGGAAGATGCACCCCGCACTTTCGATGAACTCCTCGATCCGCGGTTCCGCGGCCAAATCGTCATTCGCTATCCGATCGAGTCGGGGACGATGCGCAGCTTTTTTTCCGCGACGGTCGCGCGCCTCGATGGGCCCGTGGCACGACCGGAGCGCGCGGCCGTTTGGCTCCGCGAGCTGGCGCGAAACACGAAGGGGTACGCTGCCGACTCGACGCTGCTCAATCAGATGATGGAGCGCGGTGAAGCGACGGTCACCGTCTGGAATCTCACGGACATCGTGTTCCAGCGGGAGCGGTACGGCTACCACTTCGAGACCGTCGTGCCGGAGCGCGACGTTCCCGTGATCACCGACAGCCTCGCCGTCGTGAAGGGTGGACCCTCGCCCGACCTTGCGCGCCAGTTCTACGAGTACGCGACCTCGATCGACGCCAGCGTGCGTCTCGCGAACGCGCACTTTCGAATCCCCGCACGCCGCGACATCCCGATCGACCGGCTGCCGGCCTGGCAAGCCGCACTTCACTACGAGCCGCAGGACATCGATTGGATCACGCTGTCGAAGCTCGAGCCCGGCTGGATGAAGTTCTGGGAATCCGAGGTGCGCGGATTCACGGGTGCTGCCGAGGGGAGCGTCGGCCGAACGGACGACCGTCCGACGTGGATTCGAGCGCTGCTTTGGGGAAGCATCGTCGTGTTGCTCCCGGGCCTCGCGATCGCGAGGGCGACGTCTCGTCGGAGGCAGCGGGTTTTTCACGATGTCTAGCGTCCGCTTCGAGGAGATCACGCACCGCTTCGAGAGCGGCGGCGGAATCGAACGACTCTCGCTGGAGGCGAAGTCGGGAGAACTCCTGACCTTGCTCGGCCCGTCCGGCTGCGGCAAGACCACGACACTTCGAATCGTCGCGGGATTCGCGAGGCCGGATTCCGGTCGACTGGCCTTCGACGGCATCGACGTCACTTCGTGGCCTCCCGAAAATCGAGGGATCGGGATGGTCTTTCAGAGCTATGCGTTGTTCCCGCACCTCGACGTTTTCGACAACGTCGCGTTCGGACTTCGCACGCGCCGCGTCGCCAAGAATGCGATCGTTTCCCGCGTGAAGCGGTCGTTGGAGCTCGTCGGACTTTCCGGTACGGGGACTCGATCGGTTCAGTCCCTGTCCGGCGGGCAGCAGCAGCGTGTCGCGCTTGCACGGGCGATCGTCGTCGAGCCGCGCATCCTACTCCTCGACGAGCCGCTGTCGAACCTCGACATGCAACTCCGCGAGGAAACGCGCGCCGAGATCCGCCGCATCCAACGCACACTCGGCATCACGACGCTTTACGTCACGCACGATCGTGAAGAAGCGCTCGCAATCTCCGATCGAATCGCCGTCTTGCGAGCCGGCCGACTCGAACAAGTGGGAACGCCATCGGACGTTTTCGAACGACCGTCGTCTGCGTTCGTCGCCGGGTTCGTCTCGGGCGCGAACGTCCTCGCCGCTCGTCTCGAGCGCAGGACCGATGGGCGATCGGCCGTCGCGCTTCCAGGTGGACGCCTCGAAACGCGAAGCGTGCCAACGGGGGCAGCGGTCGGCGCTGCGGTTGCCGTCGCCATCCGCCCGTCGGCGTTTCGCGTGTGCGCACCGGACGACGGCATCAAAGGGCGCGTCGCACGTCTGGAATACGGCGGCGAATCGATTCGGCTTCGCATCGAAATCGACGCCGCACGAGGAGTGGCAATCGAGGCGGTCGTGCCCCGAGCAAATGGAGCCGAATTCGTCGAGGGTGCGCCGGTCGCCCTCACGGCGGCGCCGGCAGACGTTCTCGTCTTCTCTGACGGCGGCGCCGTTGCATGAAGCGCCGCTCGTTCACGTGGCTCCTCGTTCCGCTGGTCGCCGTCCTGCTCGCCTACGTTCTCTATCCCTGCATCGCCACTCTCGTGAACAGCCTGCACGACGAGCACGGATTCACCGTGCGCCACTATCGCGACGCGTTCGCCGGAGAAGGCGGAGTGGCGGCCCTGGAGAACAGCCTTCTCGTCTCGTTCGCGAGCGTTCTCGTCGCCGGCGCGATCGGCTTGCCGCTCGCGTTGGTCTTCACCTTCTGCGACTTCCCCCTGCGCGGAACGTTCGCCGCACTCGCCGTCCTTCCCGTGATGCTTCCGCCGCTGGTCGGCACTCTCTCCTTCTACTTTCTCTTCGGCGAAACGGGCATCTTGCCGCGGGCCCTTCAGCACGCCTTCGGTATGGCTGCGCCGCCCTTCTCCGTCCACGGCCTGAACGCCGTGGTTCTCGTTCACGGCTACACGCAGTATCCGTTCTTCTATCTCTTCGCGTCGGCCGCTCTTCGCCAGCTCGACCCGGAGTTGCTCGAGGCAGCACGAGGGCTTGGAGCCGGTCGATGGCGGGCTTTTGCATGGGTGGTGTGGCCGCTGCTCCGGCCGGCCCTGGCGGGTGCCGCTCTCCTGGTCTTCATGACGTCGATGGCGAGCTTCAGTGCGCCGTTCATCTTCGCGACGGGAGAGCCGATACTCAGTCTTTCGATTTACACGGCTCGCCAGAACGGCGACGAGGGCGGGAGCCTCGCATTGACCGTCGTCGCGACGTTGATTTCGATCGCATTTCTTGTCGGCTTTCAGAGAATGGGGCGCGCCGCGAGCCTTCCCGCCGAGCGCAAGGGCGTCACGGGCTCGCGACTTCGCATCCGAAGCCGACTCGGGCGCGCACTCGCGGCGACCGCCGGCGTGATCGGCGTTGGGTGGCTTCTCCTTCCGCACGCGTCTATCGTGCTCCTGGCGTTCGCCCGCAACGGCACGTGGACGTCACAGGTGCTGCCGCCTGCCTACACGCTCGACAATTTCGCCGCGATCGGACGCGACTTCGCGCGCGCGTTCGGGCATGGCGGACGGCTCGAAGTGCTCGGCCCCCTCGTCAACTCGTTCCAGATGACGCTCGTGTCTCTCGCCGCGAACGTCGTCGTGGGAGTCATGGCCGCAATCGTGCTCGTTCGGCATCGATTTCCCGGTCGCGGCGCCGTCGAGGCGGTGCTCATGCTCCCTTGGGCACTGCCCGGAACGGTCGTCGCGATGAGCCTCATTGCCGCGTTCTCGAAGCCCGGTGCGCTGACGTTCGGAACGTCCCTGGTCGGCTCGTTCTGGATCCTCCCGCTCGCATACTTCCTGCGCAACCTGCCCGTGATCGCTCGCTCGACGGCAGCTGCGCTCGAACAAGTGCCGCCGTCGCTCGAAGAGGCGGCCCGTGGTCTCGGCGCATCCAAGTTCACCGCGCTGCGGCGGGTCGTGTTGCCTCTCGTT
>JACOTG010000200.1 GCA_016178505.1 Planctomycetota bacterium | reverse complement strand
GCAAGGAGTTGAGCGTGGCGATTTTGACGAGAGCGCCCACGTCGCCCGGCTGTACCACAAAGCCGATGCGGAGGGGCCGATAGCGAACGGTGAGAGACGTGGTGGGCATCGGTCAAATGATAACGGGCGGGCGTAATCGGCGTCCAGGAAGGCGCATGGCCCTACAGTCGCGGCTGCGGGGTGCGGCAAAGTGTTCTTTACGCGAGGGCCGACTTTCGATACTGTGAGGAGAATCTATGGCGGTCGAACCCAACCT
Source organism: Planctomycetota bacterium (assembly GCA_016178505.1). Lineage (GTDB taxonomy): Bacteria > Planctomycetota > JACOTG01 > JACOTG01 > JACOTG01 > JACOTG01. The sequence goes on along the minus strand of JACOTG010000200.1, from coordinate 16,124 downwards.
CAAGGCGTGGCAGCTCGTGGACCGCGCCGTCGGCCACCAACTCAGCGTACCCGAGTTCCAGCGGGACTTTGTCTGGAAGCCGACGAAAACCTGGAGCTGGTCGATTCAACCAAGAGCGAAAACGCTAACGGAACGGTAGCAGCGACACCTATGGAATACAGAGCAGTCAGGATCAAGGACGTGATCAGCGGGATTAACAGGGACTACTTCCTGCCTGCGATCCAACGTGAGTTCGTGTGGGAACCCGACCAGATTGAGAAACTGTTCGATTCCATTCTCGGCGACTATCCGATCGGTTCATTCCTGTTCTGGAAAGTTGACGAAAAGAACAAAGAAGAGTGGACGACTTTTGAGTTCATCAGACAGTTCGACAAAGCCGACCCGCATAACCCAGAGGCGAGCCTTAAGGGGATCGCCCGGGACATTTTCCTCGTCCTCGATGGTCAACAAAGGATGTCGTCCCTCTTCATCGGGCTGAAGGGGTCATATCGATGGTTCCACTACCGATGGAGAACCGAAAAACTGTACTTGAACCTGCTGAAGCGGCCTGTGCCGAACGAGGCCGATCCCGAGGAACTGATTTACCAGTTCAAGTTCAGGGAATCGTCCGAAGCCAAGAGAGATGATGAGGTCTGGTACGAGGTCGGCAAGATCCTCGACTTCGACGATCCGGAAGACGCGAAGGCTGACATCAAAGCGTTGATCGCCCCGCTGGCCGAGCCGGACAAAGAGAACGCCAACAGGCTGATCGGTCGTCTTCACAACAAGATCCATACCCTGCCGACGATCAACTACTACGAGGAGAGGTCTCAGGACTACGATAAGGTCCTGACGGTCTTCGTGCGGGCGAATTCTGCCGGCACTCCGCTTGGCTACTCAGACTTGTTGCTCTCCACCGCAACGGCGAAGTGGGAGAAATTGAACGCCCGCGAGGAGATCGTGAAGTTGATGGATGATCTCAACGATTTGGGCGGCGGAGACGAGTACAAGTTCGGCAAAGATTTCGTGCTGAAAGCCAGTCTCTACCTGACGCAGGACTTGCCCATTCAGTACAAGGTGAAGAACTTCACGAGGTCGAATCTCCGCAAAATCGAGGACAACTGGGAGAACATCAAGACCTATTTGGCCACGACCGTTCGACTGGTGGCGAAGTTCGGCTACCGCTGGGAGAACATCGTTGCGCCATTGGCGCTCCTCCCGATCTCGTTCTGGTTGATGAAAAAGGGGAACGACACCTTCGATAAGTCATCCAGACGAGACGACGTTGCAGCACAGACCGAGGTCAAGAAATGGCTGACGCTTGCCCTGTTGAAGAACGCATTCGGCGGTTCTTCCGACACCACCCTCAAGAACCTGCGTGATGTTCTGCTGAAGATCACCACCTACAAGGCATTCCCGCTTAGCGAGTTGAACGACGCCCTGGAAATCGAGGCCAAGCTCTCCGACGCCGAAATCGAGGATCTGCTTGCGTACAAGTATCGCGGTAAATACACGTACCTGGTTTTGTCGCTACTCTACCCAGACCGTGACTGCGTAAGCTTCCCCGTCCGGTAGACAGTTCAGAAGTAGACTTTCGCCGGGTGGAGAGGAGCAGTCCATGCGAAAGTCACGGTTCACGGAGAGCCAGATCGTCGCCATCCTGAAGCAAGGGGAGGCGGGCGTCCCGATCGCGGAGATCCTGCGGCAGCACAACATCAGCAAGGCGACGTACTTCCATTGGCGGTCGAAGTACGCCGGGGCGACGGTCGACGAGTTGAAACGGCTGAAGGAACTCGAGGCCGAGAACACGAAGCTGAAGCGGATGTACGCCGAGCTCGCCCTGGAGAACACGGCGATCAAGGACGTCTTGAGCCGAAAGCGATGACGCCGTCCGCGAAACGAGAAGCCCTGGCGGTGCTGGTGCAGGACCACGGCGTGCCGGTGCGGCGCGCCTGCCAGGCGGTGCGGCTCTCGCGGGCGGCGTACTACCGGCCTCCGCGCTCCCGGCTGGTGCACGACACCGACGTCGTCACCGCGTTGAATGAGGTGGTTGGGCGACACAGCCGCTGGGGGTTCTGGAAGTGCTTCTATCGCCTGCGCCGCGCCGGGCATCGGTGGAATCACAAGCGCGTGCACCGTGTGTACTGTGCCCTGCGGCTCAATCTGCCGCGGCGCACGCGACGACGCGTCCCCACGCGCCGCCGCCACCCGCTGGTGGCCCCGGCGCGCCTCAACGAGACCTGGGCGCTCGATTTCATGGCGGACGCCCTGTACGACGGCCGCAGCTTTCGGACCTTCAATGTCCTCGACGAGGGCAATCGGGAGAGCCTCGCGATCGACGTTGGGACGTCGATCCCGAGCGCGCGGGTCATTCGCGTCCTCGATGAGCTCATTCAGCTGCATGGCCGCCCCGCCCGGGTGCGCGTCGACAATGGGCCCGAGCTCACCGCCGAGACCTTCGTCGAGTGGTGCGCGGCGCAGCGCATCGCCATCGGCTACATCCAGCCCGGGAAGCCGGATCAGAACGCCTTCATCGAGCGGTTCAATCGCACGTTTCGCGAAGAGGTCCTCGACGCCTATCTCTTTGACTCCCTCGAACAGGTGCAGGAGATCACCGACGCCTGGCTTGCGACCTACAACACGGAGCGGCCCCATGACAGCCTCGGCCAGGTGCCGCCGCTCGTGTTTCTGCCGAGGCCCAATGCCCCCGCGGAGTCTAGTTTTGAAGTGTCTACTTGACGGGGAAGCTTACGACTGGAAGGACACGAGTTTCCACGAAGACCACATCTTCCCCGCATCCGAGTTCGGCGTTCGCGGACTGCGAAAGCTGGGGTACGACAACCAAAAGATTCAACGCTATCTGTCGCGATTCAACACGGTTCTCAATTTGGAACTGCTGACGGATACGGAGAACCTGTCGAAGAATTCCACTCCGTTCAGCAAATGGATCGCCGGCAGGGACGATGGGTTCAAAAGGAGACACCTGATCCCTGAACTGGATTCCTACGATCTGAACGCCTTCGAGGACTTCGCCGAGGCAAGAAAGCAACTCTTGGTGAAGCGGTTCAAGGCGATTTGAGAGCGCCAGGGTTAATTGACCAGCCACCAACGATCAGGGTTCTCCGCGAGTGAGCAGCGGTCGTGGAGTCTCGTAGTGGAGAGAACTCGAGCTCGAGTCCTACGCGGCGTTTGTGCGCTCGTACGGGACCGAGGTTGCGTGTGACGCAAGCTTGCCCGCCTTGTGATGACGCCATCGACCGGACAACGCTCAGCGCATGTCCTTGCGCGACGACGATATCGACGAGTTCAGGCAAATCTATGAAGAGGAGTTCGGAGAGTTGCTTTCACACGGGGAAGCCCGGGCAATGGCTAGCCGGGTGCTTCACCTATATAGAATCCTCGCCCGGCCCCTGCCGAGTGAGCTGAAGGGTACCCTTGAAGACGCCGGCGCAAGCTCTAAAATCAATATAGACGATAGGGGGTAATCGACCATCAGGGACACGGCCCCCAAATCGTCACCAAAGGTCGAAGGAGAAATCTCATGTAGGACAGATGCGATATTTCATTTATTGTCGTAGGTCCTCCGAAGCTGAAGATCGACAGATCCTTTCGATTGAGTCGCAACGCCGAGAACTCGAGAAGACATGTCTGTCGAGAGCAGGCGACGAGGTTATCGGTGTCTACGAAGAATCGTTCAGCGCGAAGGCACCGGGCCGGACGCTCTTCAATGAGATGCTCCAGCGAATCGAGAAAGGCCAGGCGGACGGCATCATCGCCTGGCATCCGGACCGCTTGGCGCGTAACTCGATCGACGGCGGGCGGATTATCTACTTGTTGGACAAGAAGCTCCTCAAGGACCTGAGATTCGCGACGTTCACCTTCGAGAACAATCCCCAGGGCAAATTCATGCTGTCAATCACCTTCGGCTACTCGAAGTACTACGTTGACAGCTTGAGCGAGAACGTGAAGCGCGGTAACCGGACGAAACTGGAGAACGGCTGGCGCCCGAATAAAGCTCCGATCGGTTATCTGAATGACAAAGCGACGAGGACGATCGTTCCCGACCCTGAGAGATTTCCGATCATCCGGCGGATGTGGGGCCTCATGCTCACGGGGGCGTACGCGCCGCGGAAGATCTTCGAAATGGCGAGATTCGAGTGGGGCCTGCGGACGGTTCGCTCGAAGCGAAGTGGGGATAAGCCCATTGCCCTGAGCGCCGTCTACACCATCTTCACGAACCCGTTCTACGCCGGCATCGTGGAGTGGGGCGGAAAGACGTATCCGGGCAAGCACGAGCCAATGGTGACCCTAAACGAATTCGATCGGGTGCAGGGTCTGATGGGCCGGAGAGGTCGGCCCCGGGCAAAGCGCCGAGAGTTCGCGTTCACCGGGATGATGCGTTGCGGAGAGTGTGGGCTCATGGTCACCGCGGAGGAAAAGGTGAATCGGTTCGGATCGCGCTACGTCTACTACCATTGCACGAAGAGGCGTGTCGACTATCGCTGCCGGCAGCCGTATGTGGCCGTTCTCTCTTTGGAGCGCCAGATGCTGACGTACCTCGAAAATATCGCAGTTCCCGACAGACTTCATCGATGGGGGCTTGATCGGTTGGAACGGGATGTGTCAACGCAACGGGACGACACGGCCGCAAAGCGGCTCGCGCTTGAGAGGGCAGAGCAGGCCGTTAACCGAGGTCTGGAGAATCTGACGCGCCTTCGAGTGCGCGATCTCATCTCAGATGAGGAATTTGTAGCGCAGCGGGAGGAGTTTCAGCGTGAGCAGATCCGGCTACGCCAAAGCCTTGCTTCGCTAGAAGCGACGGGGTCGACGTTCGAACCCGCCCGTTTGATCATTTCGTTCGCTAGTAGAGCGGCGAAATGGTTCAAAGAAGGCGACTTAGAAGCCAAGCGCCTGATCTTTGAAATTGTCGGTTCGAACCCTGTGCTGAGAAATGGAATGCTAAGTCTTGATGCGGCGAAATGGTTTCGGCGCTGGGAGAAAACGCCGTCTCATTCTGATCTGTTGGCAGTCGTAGAGGATGTTAGAACCCTAAAGGACGACAGGGAGCTGATTAAGACAATTCACGGAATCAAGCGGCTGCTTGAGAAGGTCGAGTCGGAACGCTTGAATCGAGTGGTGAATGTTGCCTGAACCCTCCGGGGGTAATCCACTGGCCGACTGCGCGGATGACGTCGTTCTCGCACATTGATCGTAAGACGGAAGAGTGAGGACATCAAGGCGGGCAAACTTGCCCGTGAGGCACAATTGCCCTTCTTTGATGCGTGATGCGGAGTCTCTAGGCTTCGCGTCATGGAAACACAAAACGATCTGCTCGTTCTCGCCGAGCACTATCACGCGGGCCTTCCGGAGAGAGTCCGGACATACCTCAACGGTCGCGGCATCCCCGACAACGTGATCGCCCGGCGGCGCCTTGGCTGGAACGGGTCGCGCATCACGATTCCGATTCAGAACCGAGCTGGTGAGGTCGCGTTCTTCAAGCTCGCCAAAGATCCGGAGGACCACAGCCCAAGCCCTAAGATGCTGGCGCCCCGGGGTGTTCGGTACGAGCTCTACGGCTGGGACTCCCTCCTGCGCCGGCCCGAAGGAATCGTGATCTGCGAGGGCGAGTTCGACCGCCTGGTTCTCGAGGCTCAGGGCTTACCCGCCGTGACTTCGACCGGCGGTGCCGGAACCTTCCGCCGTGACTGGATCCAGGACTTTGAAGGAATCAAGGCGGTCTACATCTGCTTCGATCGTGACGAGGCAGGGCGCCGGGGCGCGCTCCGCGTAGGCGGCCTCATCGCTCACGCCAAGGTGGTCACGCTGCCCGAGGAGGCCGGCGAAGGCGGCGATGTGACGGACTTCTTCGTGCGGCTGGGCCGGAGCCGGGAAGACTTCGAGAAGCTTCAGGCTGCGGCGCCGCCCGTGCCGCCCGACCCCGAAGTCGCGTCCAGCCGGACGAGAACATGGCGGGCCAGTGACCCGTCCCGCGAACGGATCGAGCGCATCAAGCGCGACGTGCCTATTGCGGACGTGATCGGGCAGCGCCTGGAGCTCTGGCGCTCGGGGAGCGTCCTCGTCGGACGCTGCCCCTTCCACGAGGACCGTCAGCCATCGCTTGCCGTCTACCCGGAGACAAGGACGTTCTACTGCTTCGGCTGCTACAAGCACGGCGACGTGATCACGTTCGTGCGGGAACTCAATCACCTGAGCTTCCCGGAGGCCCTGGACGCCCTCGAGAAGCTTATCCCTCACCATGACAGAGAACCACGATGAGTATGGCGCTCGGCCGAAGGGAGCGCGGACAGTCCCGATCGTATCGGCCATCTGGGAGAACGGCACCATCGTCGAGACGGTGTACCGCCCGCAAGAGTCGAGGACCGCGCTTGTTATCTGGAAGAATGATGCCTGGCACTACCAAGTGGAGCCGGTTGAGCTGAGTCCGGGCCGTATCGCGGTGCCGTACTCGCCCTACAACAATCTCTTGCGGAACAACGTCGTCCTCCTGCCCTCCGAGCCGGAGGAGTACGGCTCGGAGGCGAGCCTCCTCGCAGAGATTCAGGCCTTCATCCACCGCTACGTGGACGTAAGCCCGCTCTTCGAGAAGATTGCGAGCTACTACGTGCTCCTCTCCTGGATCTACGACGGCTTCAATGAGCTGCCGTATCTCCGCCTGCGCGGTGACCCGGGGAGCGGCAAGACCCGCTTCCTCCTCATCGTGGGCTCGCTCTGCTATAAGCCGATGTTTGCGAGCGGCGCCTCGACGGTGTCGCCGCTCTTCCGGATCCTCGATACTTTCCGGGGCACGCTCATCATCGACGAAGCGGACTTCCGCCTGAGCGACGAGCGCGCGGAGATCGTGAAGATCCTGAACAACGGCAACGCGAGAGGCTTTCCGGTGCTCCGCAGCGAGGCCACGCCGACCCGGGAGTTCAACCCGAGGGCCTATGCAGTCTTCGGGCCGAAGCTCGTGGCCACGCGCCGGCCATTCGAGGACCGGGCGCTTGAGAGCCGGTGCATCACGGAGGAGATGGGACAATACAAGCTGCGCGAGGACGTGCCGATCAACTTGCCCGCGGCGCATAAGGACGAGGCACTTCATCTGCGAAACAAACTGCTCCTCTTCCGGTTCCGAAATCTCCACAAACGCAAGCCGAACGAAAATCTCGTCGACCGGAGCATCGAGCCCCGCCTAAACCAGATCTTCGTGCCGCTCTTGAGCATCGTCGACGACGGAGAGGCACGGGCAGAGCTCAGAGCGCTCGCGAGGCGCTACGACCGCGAGATGGTCACCGAGCGGGGTATGGACATGGAAGCGCAGATCCTCGAGATCATCCGAGAGATGGTGGCGTTACCTGATCAGCACCTCTCGATCAAAGAGATCGCGAGCTGGTTTAGCGACCGCCATGGCACCGACTATCAGCGGCCGGTTACCCCGAAGTGGATCGGCTCCGTGATTCGGACCCGACTCCAACTCAGGACACGGAAGAGCGACGGGGTCTTCATCATTCCACGGGAGGAGATGCCAAAGCTCGTGCGCCTCTATGAGAAGTACGGACTCGCCCGCGAGGGCGCCGAGGAGGGAAACGGAGGCAGCACCACCGCCCCGTCGCCGGCCGCGGTGGATGGACTTCAGGGAGTTCAGGGACTTCTCTGAGAGACAGGCTCGCGGTGATCATGGGGAAGTAGAGACATAGATTAGCGCGCCTTTTCGAGGTCCGGCGATGACGTACGTTCGGCTCAACGTCCCTGAAGTCCATGAAGTCCACGGCGCCCTTGGGGAGGGCAACGCATGGAGCGTGAGACGATTCGGAGAATCCGAGAGGCCATTCGGCGCGGTAGGCTCAGGACGGAGTTCACGGCGGTGGAGGTGAACGTGGTCCTCAAGATTCATCGGGCTGCGACGTTCTTGCCGAAGCACCGCGTGGGCAATCCTGGCGGGAACACGGAGTTGTTTGTACGCGGGCGGCCGGGCGTATATCGACTGAAGGCACGATAGCGACGCGGACGCACAGAAGAGGAGCGACACATGGCGCTCGTGTTTCAGTATGGGTCGAATGCCACGCGGGCCCGCCTTCTTGGGCCCAAGCGCCTCAACGGACACGGGGACGTGATCGGCCCGGCGGAGACGGTCGAAGACTACGATATCGCATTCGATGTGTTCAGCACCACGAACAAGTGCGCCGCTGGGGATCTGGTGCCGACGCCAGGACGCAAGGCCTGGGGCGTCCTCTACGACATTCCCGACGAGTTCATACGGGGCAAGCGCAAGGACGACCAGAAGACCCTCGAAAATATAGAAGGGTCGAACTACGAAGAGAAGGAGATCCGTGTTCGCCGGCCAGGAAGAGAACCGATGACGTCAGTAACGTTTCTCGTGAAGCGGGACAAGCGTTCTACGGGACTGATCACCGGCGCGTGGTACGTCTCGTGGATCGTCTACGGCCTCCGTGAGCAGGGAGTGCCGGAGGAATACGTTCAACACGTCGTCGACGTCGCGCTCGAGACGAATCACAGGGCTGTCACGACGGGCCAGGAGCAGAGCGACCTGATAAGGAGCTTATAGCGCACCGGGGTCCCGAGTGATAGGCCTAAGTACCTGCTACTTTTGACAAAACAACGGCTTTGTGGTCTAGTTATGAATCGTCAGTCCAGGCATGCCGAACCTTCTAGGTTCGGCGTTTTGATACCGCCGACTCGCACCTCCACGTAGCGTGTTACGCACATTTGTCCGCCTTCAGCGGGTGTCTTTTCTCCGCTACGGTGAATGCCACACGGAGCCGTTTCGTTTGGCTCTCGACGCAGCCTCTTCTTATGGCCCGGAAATTATCGAACTACCTTCGGACCTATCGCAGATATGCCGGCCTCTCCCAGAGCGAGGTTGCGTTCTTGGTGGGCTGCGAGGGGCCCGCCCAGATTTCAAAGCACGAACGCTTTATGCACCGGCCGCCGCTCGAGAGTCTCCTCGCCTACGAAATGATCTTTGGCGCACCCCTCCGGGACCTCTTCGCAGGCATGTGTCACAAGGTCGAAGAGACCACGCGGAAGCGCGCCGAGGTCCTGGTCGAGAAGCTCAGCGCGAGAACGCCCGATCCGATCACGACGCGAAAGTTAGAACTGCTCCGACGGATCGCGTCCGGGCAGGTACTCGCATCTCCACAAAACATATGAACTCCTCCTCAGAAAAGTGCATCCTCGCGATCGATCCCATCTACCGGGGCCTTGGCTGGGCCGTGATCGAAGGCGGTACGCGGCTCGTTGACTGGGGCGTGCGGAATGCGCGGCAGGGCAATAAGAACAGCGTCAGTCTGCGACGTGTCGCCGAGCTCATCGGGCGCTACGAGCCCGACGTGGTGGTCGTCGAAAACTGTAAGGCCGCAGGCTCGCGCCGCTGCCGCCGAGTGGAGCGTCTTATAGAACGCATCGAGGGGCTCGCGTCAAAGAAGGATATCGAAGTCTGCAAGGTGTCGCGCGCGATGCTCGAGGAGGCGTTCTTCCACGCGGAAGCCTCGACCAAGCATGAGATCGCGACAGTCATCGCGAGACGATTTCCGGCTCTGGCCGTCTGGGTGCCGCCGTTGCGGAGGACGTGGATGGCAGAAGACTACCGGGACGGCATTTTTGACGCAGTGGCCCTCGGCCTCACGTACTTCTATCTCGAAGAGGAAGAGAGGCGCGCGGCCTAGGCAGGTATGTCGGAAGGCCGGAGCGATTCGGCGGAGAACGGCTTGGACACCACGTTGTCCACCATGAGCTTGAGGTAGAGGTGGTGGTTGGGAAGGGTCATAAGGTCGTGGGCGGAAAACTCTGGCGCAAACTCCTTTGCCAAAATCTCGGCGTCAGGGAGCCCGAGGCGGAACGCGATCGTCGTCCCTACATTGCCGAGGATCGCATCGCGTACCGGAAGCTCGAGCTGCGTGAGGTACTGGTGCGCGAGGATCAGGTTCACGTGGTACTTCCTGAGCTCCGCGAGCATGCCCGCCAGCCCCTCCGTCGTGAACGTGTGGAACTCGTCGAGGTAGAGGTAGAAGTCCCGTCGGTCCTCTAGTGGGAGATCCGCGCGGCTCTGGCCGGCAAACGCGATCATCGCGACGAGGAGTGCGCCGAGAAGCGCTGAGGCATCCTCGCCGATACGGCCCTTCGAGAGGTTGACGATGAGGATCTTGCCCTCGTCCATCACCTCGCGGAGATCGAAGGAGCTTCTCGGCTGGGTGAGGATCCGCTGGAGCTTCGGGTCGGTGATGAACGCTCCCACTTTGTTCTGGATCGGCGCGATCGCCTCCACCTGGAAGCGTGCCGGATACTTCGCGTACTCCCTGAGCCAGAAGTCTCGGACCCGGCCGTTTTTGATATGCGTGATGGCATGGCTGCGGAAGGCGGAGTTATTGAACAGCCGAAGGACGTCGGCCAACGTAGCGTCTGGCTGGTCGAGGAGCGTGAGGAGGCAGTTCCGGAAGATGTGTTCGAGCCGCGGGCCCCAGGAGTCCGCCCAGATCTTTCGGAAGACCTCGAGGAGACCCGCAGCAACGAGCGGGCGCTTCTCTGAGGGCACGCGCGCGAGGGGATTGAAGCCGAGCCCCGTATCCGGCACGTAGAAGTCGATAAGGTCGTTCCTGCGCTCCTCGGGGATCGCGGCGCGGACCTTCTCGGCCAGATCGCCGTGCGGATCGAGGAGGGCAAAACCTCGGCCCGCCATAATGTCCTGCCGGACGAGTGTCTCAAGGAGCGTCGACTTCCCGGTGCCCGTCTTTCCGATCATGTACATGTGCGCGCGTCGGTCCGCTTGCTTAATGCCGAAGACGCGACGATCGGTGCGGAAGTTGATCCGGCCGAAGAAGTTGATGTGATTTTTCATGAGCTCAGGGTGCCCGACGGTCGAGAAGGCGCGTAGGTGGACAAATGTGCGTGAGACGAAATGTTGTCCTTCTTTCTGCATCTTCGTCCTTCTCCTAGGCTGAGCGCAGTCCGTTAACAATCTAACTTCGAGAGGAGGTGTCGCGATGGTCATCGTCCGCTTCCACGACTGGAGGGAGTTCATCGACGAGCTCGACGAGGCCGGCCTGTCGGTCCGCACGGTCCGGCTCACCTTCAGCCTCCGCTACGACCGGCAGAACGTTCCCTACCTCACCATGGTGGCCGGGTTCTTCGAGGAGTCGAGGATCGTGGAGTTCCTCCACTACCTCGGCCTCAAGCCCAGCGCCGAGAGCACGCGCGCGGAAGAGATCCAACGGCTCTTCCACGAGCGCAAGGACCAGCTCCAACGTCTCGGATACACCGTGAAGGCCGGCCGCTACCACGTCCCGCTCACCCTGCCGCGATAAACACGCCAAATTTCAAGGCACGCGCAGGACGCATCAGCGTGGGCGGGGTCTAAGCCTGCCTCACCGCACTCCCGTCGAGTAGTTCCCCGTTTCTAAGCCGCGATCACCTTGAGCACCACCTCTCCGCACCTTCCTTGCCCCCTTTCCCCTATCGGGGGGAAGGGGGCCCTCGGCCCCCGCCTACGCGCGGGGCCGACCCGCATCCAAACAGATCTCACGAGCAGTGGAAAGGAGACACACGATGCCAGGGACCCTCGTCTACAAGAACAGCCGTCTCGTCACGCGGGACCAGCTCCCGTCGATTGCGACGCCGGCGCCGACCGCCACTTGGCGCCCCATTCCGCACGCGGACCTCGTGGACGCCATCGAGCGCGAGCTCGAGAAGCGCGACCTCGCCGTCCGCACGGAGCAGTACGCCGTCCAGCGCGATGGCGCCCGCCTCTTCGGGGTCATGGACCTCTCCCGGGAAATGACCGGAGAGTTCTCCGCCTCGCTCGGCCTCCGGACCTCGAACGACAAGTCGATGGCCGTCGAGATCGCGGTCGGTGTGAGAGTGTTTGTTTGCGACAACCTCGCCTTCTCGGGGGATCTGATCGCGCTGCGGCGGAAGCACACGGCAGGCTTCGATCTCAGTTCTGAGATCGCCCGAGCGATCGATCGCTACGAGGAGCACCTCAAGGTCTTTCACGCGAAGATCGATGAGCTCCGGTCCGAGCAGATCCTCGACCAGGACGCGAAGGCGCTCATCTTCGATGCCTTCCGCGAGAGGATTCTGCCACTGCGCTTCTTCCCCGCCGTCTCGAACAACTACTTCCACGCCGCGCCGGACATGACGGATGTCCTCGCGCGCACCCGCTGGGGTCTCCACAACGCCTTCACCCGGTCCATCCGGGAGATGGCGCCGGCTCCGGCCTTTCGCGCCACGACGCGCCTCGGCCGACTCTTCGGGCTCGGCACGAATGGGCGCTAAGCGCTATCTCTTGAAGCTCGCCACGTGGGTCGTCGTCCGCGAGTCGAACCAGTCGAATCCTCGGATACTGGGAGGCCCTGCGGAGGTCGCTGAACTCGCCAAGGATTTCTTGAAGGCGACCGATGACGACAAAGAGCACTTTTGGGCGATCTTCCTGAACACCCAGAACTACTACCTGATGCACACGCTCGTCTCGATCGGGACGCAATCGTCGGCACTGGTCCACGCGCGGGAAGTGCTCGGGCCGGCGGTCCGGGAAGGCGCCGCGTCCATCATTCTCGTGCACAACCATCCCTCGGGCGATCCCACGCCGTCCCGCGAGGACATACGCCTTACGCGCCAACTCGCGGACGGCGCGCGGCTCCTCGATCTCGAGATCCACGACCACGTGATCATCGGCAATGGCACGGAGCGCTGGGTGTCCCTCAAAGAACGCGGATTGCTCTCTTAAGGAGGATGCACTCGTGACCGCCAAGGAAAGCAACGGCCGCTGTCCAGACTGCGGCGAATGGGTCGCCATCATCGTGCGGGCGGGCATGCCCGCCGAGATCCCGCCCCACGGCTGCCGGGCTCGCGCTTGCGAGTATCCGGGTTGTCCCGTCACGCGATTCATGGACGAGATGGTGCAGAGCGCCTCCGGCGGGTGGCACTGCCCGCGACACGGGCTGCTTCTTGCCGCGAAAGATCTCGTCGCGCTCTACGAGCGTAAGGGCGAGGCCGATTGGACGGCGATCTGCGAAATCATCGGCGAGACACTGCCCGAGATCGTGAAGAAGGTCGAAGCCTTTCGACCGTTTCGTCTCCCAGAGCGCAAGTAGCCGAAGTCCCGCCGTGAACCGGCCGGGGCGTTTCCGCTCCGGCGTCTTCCCATCACCAGGCCAGAGGCGCGCGTGCGCCCCGAGCCCCAACACCAAAGGAGAACCCGATGGCGAATGGACAGAAGCGCTACCAGATCATCCTGAGGCACCCCGACGGACGCCCCCTCGTGCGGCTCATCGCCGACTGCGAGGTGGAGATCCTCGAGCCCGAGGCGCCGGCGGTCCCCGAGCTTCCCGCGAGGCGAGACCGCCCGAACGGCCCGGCTCCCGCCCAGGGCGACGAGCCCCGGATGACGGAACCGCAGAAGCGCTACCTCTTCCGACTTCTCGCGCAGCAGGGGACCGAAGCGAAGCAGGCCGAGGCCCACCTCAAGAACTACTTCCGCGTGCAGAACCTCCGCGACGTCTCGAAAGCGGGCGCAAGCCAGCTCATCGAGGAGCTGATCGCCGACCAGAAGGAGGCCTCCGGTGGAGCTGCCTGAGGCCGTGAGCGTCTCGCACCTCAATCTCTACCTCACCTGCTCCCTCAAGTACCGCTTTCAGCACGTGGACCGCCTGCCAAGGCTTTTCCGCGCGGCGGGCATGGTCTTCGGGAGCGCCATCCACAAGGCGCTCGAGTGGCTCCACAAGGAGCGCAAGGCAGGGAGAAATCCTCCCCTCGACCTGCTGCTCCGCACGTTCGAAGCCGACTGGCACGCGCAATGCCTCGATGAGGACATCCGCTTCAAAGACGGCGACGACCCCGAGAAGCTGATCCTCAAAGGCAAAGAGCTTCTCTCGGAGTATTACCGTCTGCCGGCCGGCCGCGTGAAAGACGCGGAGCTCTTCTTCCAGATCCCGCTCGTGAATCACGCCACCGGCGAGGTGCTCGGCGTCCCGCTCCGCGGCGTCATCGACCTCATCGAGGAGGATGACGTGATCGGCGAGCTCAAGACCTCGCTGAAGAGCTGGTCGCTCGCCGACCTTCCCGACAACCTCCAGCTCACGGCCTACAGCTACGCCTACGAAGTGCTCTTCGGCCGGCCGACGAAGGACCTCAAGGTCATCAATCTCGTCCGGACCAAGAACCCGAAGATCGAGACTCTCACCACGGGACGCGAGAAGCGCGACTACGAGCGCTTGTTCTACCTCGCGAAGGAATTTCTACGGGGCATCCGCGCCGGCGTCTTCATCCCGAACCGCGGCTGCTGGATGTGCAAGGACTGCGAATACGACCAAGACTGCCGCGAGTGGACCGGCAACGAGGAGGAGGGAGGTGAGAAGGACGCCCGTCAACGTCTACCAGCAGGAAGTCGAGAGCTCACGTACCTGCTCCGGCTGATCCGCGAGTTTAGTCTGAACGTCCCGCCACCTATGCGGGCCCATCGCAACGGCAACGGATAGCCAATTCACGCGTTGCATTTCTGGGAGTGATCCTTAACGGGACACTCCCTTTTTCTTTTGGGCTGCGAGGTCTCCGTGAGCTCCGTCCTCTTGACGAACAGCTGATTTTTATACCAAGATTCGCATAGTAATTTAAAAGACCGACCCTTCAGCCCGACCTCTCAAGTTCCATCTTCGCGGCCTCGGCATCCACTCTGCGCGCCACTCTCGGTCAGGCTTTCTTCTCGCGTTCCAGGGCTCCGCGCACCCCGCGGGAGTTTCTCTTATCGCCAACGCGCTTCTCCTCGCCCGCCGACGAACGAAAACCTCATCCCCCTTACCGGACTCTACCCGCACACAGGGAAAGGAGGACCAGCATGACGACCGGCGCCGCCGTCCTCACGAGCTTTCTTCTCGTGGCCGCGGTGGGGGACGCGAACCACGCGACGTTCTCCCTGACTGTCGACTACCGCCAGTCTCTCAAAATGATGATCAAGGCAGGCAGGTACGACTACATAAACTCCGATATCACCTCGAGGCACTTCCCCGTGGCACCCGGCCCTGCTGAGGTCACGATCGAACTCGTACGCTTTGACCGCGTGATGTCTACGGACGCCGTGCTCGCCGAGCTCGAGAAGCGCGGCGTCCGCCCCGCGACGCTTCCCGAGCTCCTCGCCTTCGGCGCGAAGTACCCCGAGAAGCAGCGGGAGTTCTCGGTCGTCGCCCTCGCTTCTGTCTGGCGGCCCTGGCGTGACCTCCGCTCCTCGCCCTGCCTCTGGGGCGACGCGCGTGAGCGCTTCCTGGATCTCCGCTGGCTCGACTGGTGGGGCCTGCCCTACCGCTTCGCCGCCGTCCGCACGTAGCCTCTCTACCTTTTTCTCCATCACCCCCTCTTCGATTGCCAGAAAAGGAGGCGCACTATGTCAAACGATCTGTCCGATCTGCCTCTCCTTGCGAAGGGGATGAGCATGGGTGCCGCGATCCTCACGAATCTCGTCGAGAAAGCCAAGGCGCGAGGCCTTACCGAGGAGAACGTCGCCCGACTCGCGACCGAGGACGGCGAGGGCCTCCTCGAAAAGGTCGCGGATCTCCTCGCGCTTGAGATGGGGAGCGCGATCAGGACGACCTTCTCCGTCGCGATCGACTACACGCAGTCCCTCGCCGCGATGATCAAGGCCGGCCACTACAACTGGGTGAACTCGGACATCACGGAGCAGCACTTCCCGATCACGCCCGGTCCCAAGGACGTCTCGTTCGAGCTCGTGCACTTCGACCGCCTCATGTACACGGACGCCGTGCTCGCCGAGCTCGAGAAGCGCGGCGTCCGCCCCGCGACGCTTCCCGAGCTCCTCGCCTTCGGCGCGAAGTACCCCGAGAAGCAGCGGGAGTTCTCGGTCGTCGCCCTCGCTTCTGTCTGGCGGCACTGGCAGAGTAGCCTCTGCGCACCCTCCCTCTGGGGGCGCGCCGACGGCCGCCTCCTGCTCCTCGACTGGCTCGACCGCGGGTGGGGCGCGCGCTGCCGCTTCGCCGCCGTCCGCAAGTAAAGCCGCTGGGCCTCCAGCGCACGTACCTGCTCCGGCTGATCCGCGAGTTTAGTCTGAACGTCCCGCCACCTATGCGGGCCCATCGCAACGGCAACGGATAGCCAATTCACGCGTTGCATTTCTGGGAGTG
>JACOTG010000199.1 GCA_016178505.1 Planctomycetota bacterium | reverse complement strand
TCTCGGATGGGGTCATGAGAGACCTCAAGGACGGCAAGGCTCGCCCGGGTCTCGCCACGCTCGAGCGCATTCGTAACATCGGCATCGTTGCACACATCGACGCCGGAAAGACGACCGTGACCGAGCGGATCCTCTACTACACGGGGAAGATTCACCGGCAAGGTGAAGTGCACGACGGCACCACCACCATGGACTTCATGGAGGAGGAACGTGAGCGCGGCATCACCATCAAGAGTGCAGCGACGATCTGCTTCTGGGGTGACACGCGCATCAACATCCTAGATACGCCGGGACATGTCGATTTCACAGCCGAGGTCGAGCGCTCGCTGCGTGTCCTCGACGGCGCCATCGGTGTCTTCTGTGGAGTCGCCGGCGTCGAAGCGCAGTCGGAAACAGTCTGGCGACAGGCGAACAAGTACGGCGTGCCGCGACTCTCCTTCGTCAACAAGCTCGACCGCACCGGCGCGAACTTCGAAGCCGCCGTCGAGTCGATTCGTGAGCGGCTCATGATCACACCGGTGCCGCTGCAGATCCCCTACGGTCTCGAAAAGGAGTTCAAGGGGATCATCGATCTCATCGAGGAGCAGTGCATCGTCTACGACGACTCGACCGAAGGTAAGGTCTTCTCGATCGAGCCGATCCCCGACGATTACCGCGAGAAGGCCGCGGCGGCGCGCGAGCAAATGCTCGACTTGGTCGCCGAGTTCTCCGATTCGCTCATGGAAAAGTTCCTCGACGGCGAGCCGATTCTGCCGGGCGAGATTCGTGACGCCGTCCGCAAGGGCACGTTGAAGGGCAAGATCACGCCGGTGCTGTGCGGCTCCGCGCTCAAGAACAAGGGCGTTCAACAGCTTCTCGACGGCGTCGTGCACTACCTTCCCTCGCCGGTCGACGTCGGCCGCATCGAGGGATTGAAGCCACGCACCACCGAGCCGTTGATTCGCATCCTGCATCCGGACGAGCCGCTGTCGGCGCTTGCATTCAAGACGACCAGCGACAAGAACGGCGAGCTCACGTTCGTGCGCGTCTACTCGGGCCGCCTGCGCCAGGGCGACCAGGTCATGAATTCGACGCGACACACGCGCGAGCGCATCGGTCGCATCTACCTCATGCACGCGAACAAGCGCGAGCAGATCGAGGAGGTTTCGGCGGGCGAAATCGCCGGCGTCATCGGTCTCAAGCACACGGTCACGGGCGACACCCTCTGCTCGTCGGACGATCCCATCGTCCTCGAGAGCATGCAGTTCCCAGAGACCGTCATCTCGATGTCGATCGCGCCGAAGACGTCGGGAGACCGCGACAAGCTGGGCGAGGCTCTCGGACGTCTCGCGAAGGAAGACCCGACGTTCAAGCATCAGACCGACGAAGAGACCGGCGAGATGATCATCTCGGGCATGGGCGAACTCCACCTCGAGATCCTGAAGAACCGCCTCCTGCGCGACTACAACGTCGACGCAAACGTCGGACGTCCCAAGGTCGCGTATCGGCAGACCATCAAGCGTCCCGTCGATGTCGAAGGCAAGCACGTCAAGCAGACCGGCGGACACGGCCAGTTCGGCGTCGTGCGCATGCGCTTCGAGCCGGGCGACGGGACGGGCGAAGTCGAGTTCGTGAACGACACCAAGGGTGGCTCCATCCCGCGCGAGTACATCGGTTCGATCGAAGACGCGATCCACGAGTCCGCTGCGCGCGGCGGCCGCTTCGGCTTCCCCTACACGAACCTCAAAGTGACCCTCTATGACGGTCAGTTCCACGAGGTCGACTCGTCGGAGCTGGCGTTCAAGCAGGCCGCGTACCTCGCATTCCGCTTGGCCATGGAACAGGGCGGCGTCACGCTGCTCGAGCCGAAGATGAAGCTCGAGATTCAGATCCCGGAGCAGCATCTCGGTGACGTCATCGGCGACCTGAACCGCCGGCGCTCTGAAGTCCACGAGACCGTTCAGCAGAACGGCCTTCGCGTCATCCGAGGCAAGGTGCCGCTCGCGGAGATGTTCAGCTACTCGACCGTCATCCGGTCGGCGACCGCGGGTCGTGGCACCTACTCGATGGAGCCGTGCGAGTATGCGCCGACGCCGGTGCACATCGCCGAGGCCGTTTTCGAAGAAGCGAACCGCGCGCTCCTCGCGAAGTCGGGCCAGCAGCCGAGCAAGAAGTAACCGCTCGTTCGCGTCGAGTCGCCCGGCGACAATGCCGGCATGGCTTCGGAGATGGGCGCTTCCCCTGAGCGCACGCGCACGGCTGCCGCGAACTTTCGTGCGCATCGCGCCTCGCCGGGGATCGCATTCATCGAGTGGACGCTCACGCTCGTTTGGCTTGCGTGGGTGCTCGCGACCTACAGCAACGTCGAGGCCGACGAGTTACCCGGCGTTCCGTTGATTCTCATTGGAGGCGCCCTGCTCCTCGGAATCCCGTGGCTGGTTCGCGCGATGATGCTGTTTGGACGTGCGCGTGGGACGGCCGCGGACACGCCGCGATCGCGCCGTCCGCTCGTTCGGTGCCTCGCGTTTCCCATCGCGCTCACGATCGGCGTCTTCGCGAAGACGACGTACTTCCCGTTCCGAATCCGATTCGCCGCAAGCGAGGCGGCGCTCGAGCGCGCCGTCGCCGGCGTGGCTCCTGGTACGTCCGAGACGTATCCCGACGATCGGCAGATCGGGCTCTTCTGGGTCTGGAACCTCGAGTCGGACGATCGATGTGTTCGCCTGGTTACGGGGCGGGCATTCCTCGGCGTGTGCGGGCTCGCGTATGCGCCGAAGGGAAAACCTCCCGAGAGCCGCGACGACGACTATTGGCACGTTGAGGGGCCGTGGTGGGGCTGGTACCGGTACACGTTTAACGATTGAACTTCAGCGTACCGACACGTGTGCGGTCCGTGATGGTATGGGTACCGCGCCAAGTTCATGGACTGAGCTCGGCGAACGGCACAAGTGGGAAAAAGGATCCAGTCGTCATGACGCGCGGATGCGTCGTCCAGAAACAATGAAAACCCTTCGGGTTAAGCTCGAACGGCCTCCTCGCAACGGCGTTCGCCCGATGCCTATTTTCGTAGCAGGCTCCGTATGCATCAGTTATGACGCGTCAGAGGGTCTTTCCGGGGTTTGCGGAAAGACCCTCTCGATCGCGATGAGTTCGATTACTTCTTGAGGGCGGCATCCTTTGCGGCCTTGGCGATTCGGAACTTCAGGACGGTCTTCGCCGGGATCTTGATGGCCTCGCCCGTCTGCGGGTTGCGGCCCATGCGCTCCTTGCGCTTCACGACAACGAGCTTTCCGAGTCCCGGAAAAGTAAATCCCCTCTTCGATTCTTTGATCGCGAGGGATGCAAGTTCCTCGAGCAGCTCGGCGCCGGTCTTCTTGCTGAAGCCAAAGCGCTCGGCAATGTGACCCGCGACCTGCGACTTCGACATCGGACGGTTCCCGGTCTTCACGGCCATTGAATACCTCCTGTTCCCTTCATGTGGTGTTGATTCTCTCGATGCGCCATCGGTGTGTCCCGCCACTCGAACGGGTCCGGCGCGCAAGCGACGAGCGAACGGTTTAGCTGAAGAATAGGGATAAATCCAAGAAATTTCGTGTTTTCAGCGACCGTTCGATTTCTTGCCGCGGCGCAGACTCGGGTCGTCGGTCCGCGACGTTCCGATGGGTGAGTACTGCGATTTCACCTCCGGGATCCAGCCCTCGATCGCCGCGATGCGCTTCTCGTCGCTCGGGTGATCGGAGAGGAATTCCGGCGGTGCGCCGGCGCCGGCCTTCGCCGTCATTCGCTTCCAGAATGCAGCCGCCTCTTCCGGTGGATAGCCTGCCTTCGTCATCAGGATGAGGCCGACGTGATCCGCCTCGGATTCTTGAGTCCGACTGAAGGGAAGCAGCACGCCGAATTGCGCACCTGCCCCGAGCGCGGACATGACGAGCGAGTGCGTCGTCCCGCTGGTGCCGCCGGTCAGGAACTGATCGGCGACTCCCAACGCAAGGTCAGCGCCCGTCTGCTGGGTGACGCGCTCCGCGCCATGATGCTCGACGGCGTGCCCAATCTCGTGACCGAGAACGACCGCGAGTCCTTCGTCCGACTGCGTAATGGGAAGAATCCCCGTGTAGACGGCGATCTTTCCGCCCGGCAGGCAGAACGCGTTCGCGGTCTTGTCGTCCTTGATGAGGCTGAATTCCCACTCGAAGTCGGGTTCGTCGGCCACTGCGGCGATCCGTTTCCCGACGCGGATCATTTGATCGTATTGCGGTCCCGACTGAACCAGCGTCGATTTGGTTTTGACCTCTTGATACGCCTGCGCACCCATCTGCGCCTCGGTCGCAGCCGAGATGAGCATGAATTGCTTGCGGCCCGTGTAAGGCGCCGTCTGGCACGAAACGAAAAGGAGGCCGATCGCAGCTGCGGCTAGGACACGGTGGGAAGTTTTCATGTCATTCTCCGATCCTGTTGGTCGATCGACCCTCGGTCGATCCGAGCGCGGGCCCGAGCGATGGCCCGCAATACAACCACATCGGTCGCTGCCCTGAAAAAGCGAGCAACGTCCGGTAGATTACCTTGTTCATAGGACCTCACAACGACTGGTCGAGGTGGCGGGATCGTGAATTCACTCCTACTCATCGCCTTCACAGCCGCGCTCGTCGGCGACGAAGACCTGCGAGACGTCGTGAAGCTCAAAGCCGGCGGCGAGGCGAAAGGCCGCGTCGTCTTCGAGAACGACGACAAGCTCGTGCTGCGGGCCGCGTCGCGCGAACGCACGATCCCGAAGTCCGACGTGACGTCCGTCACATCCGTGGCCCGCTCCATGGAAGAGTGGCTGGAGAAGCTTCGAAAGCTCCCGGACGACGATGTTGCAGGGCATCTCGACCTCGCATCGTTTTGCAAAGAGCGAAAACTGGACCACGAGGCTGAACTCGAGGCTTATCTCGTGCTGCGCACCGATCCGAAGAACGAAAAGGCGCACGAGATCCTCAAGCACCGCCAGGGCCAAAACACGTGGTTCGTCACGATCGACAGCGGTGAAGTCGCTTGGAGCCTCCTCGACAAGTCGACCGAGGATTGGGGCAAGGCCTTGCGAGTCGAGACGGAGCACTACGCCATCCGGACCGATACCGGCGTCGTCGCCGCGGTCGATCTTGCACTCGATCTCGAATCCTACTACAGCACGTTCTTCTCGGTTTTCGGCGACGACCTCGAGGCTCGCGAGGTCCTCGAACCGATGAACGTCTACGCGTACAAGAACCGAAAGGAATGGCCAGCCGCAGGTGGGCACATCGGCGGGTACTTCGATCCGTCCGGCCGGATCATGCAAGTCTACTTCGAGCGCGTGCCCGGTCGGCCCTACGGGATGTTCCACGAGGCGACGCACGCACTCCTGTTCACGATGTTCCAGCGCGAGCAATCGGGCAAAGTCCCGTCGTGGGTCGAGGAAGGGTTCGCCGAGTTCTTCAACGAGGCGATCGCCGGTCCGCCAGGCAAGCCGGCGTTCGCGTTCGGCGCCGTCAATCGGCAGCGCTTCGCGCAGCTCGCGGCGGCGCAGAAGTCGGCGCACCTCACCCGGATCATCAACTACCAGCCGAGCGATTTCGGGGCGTCGTCGAACCAGGCCCTGAAGTACACCGAGGTCTACGCGCTCGTCCACTTCCTCGTGCACGGCGACAACGAGGCGTATCGGAAGAAGTTCGCTACCTACCTCAAGGATGCGTTCAAGTCGAAGGCTTCGGCCGGCGTTTTCGAAAAAGCGATGGGCAAGGATCTCGATCAGGTCGAGAAGGCCTGGCGGAAGTACGTCGCCGAGATGGCCACGAAGTAGCGGTTCGTTTTTTTCCCGGCGCGCGACCGCGACGGCCACTCCCAATCGTTGCCACCAACGGCGCGGCTCACGAAGCCGCCGAGGTTGAGGTAAGCTGGCTCGTTCGAAGGAGCCCGCAGGAACCCGGCGAGGAAGGTGCCCCATGAATCCTCTGCTTCTCGTGGCGTTCGCGGCAGCGTTTTCCAGCGACGAAGACGCGCGCGACGTCGTGAAGCTCAAGGCCGGAGGCCAGCTTCGTGGACGCGTCGTCTTCGAGAGCAACGCGAAGATCGTGTTGCGTGCCTCCTCGCGCGAGCGCACGATCCCGACTTCCGAGGTGCTTTCCGTCGCCTCCGTCGCTCGCTCCATGGAAGAGTGGCTCGAGAAGCGTCGAAGGCTCCAGGACGACGACGTCCCCGGCCACCTCGACCTCGCCACGTTCTGCAAGGAGAGAAAACTCGACCGCGAGGCGAAGCTCGAGGCCTACGTCGTGCTGCGCACGGATCCGAACAATGAGACGGCACACGAGATCCTGGGACATCGTCGCAACAAGAACACGTGGTTCGTCGCGATCGACGGCGGCCACGTCGCGTGGAGCCTCATCGACAAGGCGACCGAGGACTGGGGCAAGGCGCTCGAGATCGAAACCGAGCACTACGCCGTGCGCACCGACGCGGGCGTCGTCGCCGCGGTGGACCTCGCGATCGATCTCGAGTCGTACTACAGCGCGTTCTTCACGTTCCTCGGCAACGATCTCGAATTGCGAGAGATCGTCGCCCGTGAACCGATGAACGTTTACGCATACAAGAACCGCGAGGAGTGTCCGGGTGCGGGCGGCGACAACGGCGGACTGCGCCCGGGACTCGAGCCCGGTCATCCGGGTAGGCCGTGGAGAGAGTCGGATCCGGGAAGACCAGGCCGGCCGAGCGCGCGAGCCCAGCTCTCTCAGGCTCACCTCGATGGCCGCATCGTGCAGACTTACTACGACCGCGTTCCGGGTCGGCCGGCCCGGATGTTCAGCGACGCCACCCACGCGCTCCTCTTCGCGATGTTCCAGCGCGAACAGTCGGGGACGGTTCCGCCGTGGGTCGACGAGGGATTCGGCGAGTTCTTCGATGCTGCAATGTCCGGTCCTCCGGGCAAGCCCGCCTTCGCCGCCGATGCGGTGGACCGAAAGCGCTTCGCCGAGCTCGTCGCGGCGCCCAAATTCGCGCATCTGACGCGGATCCTGAACGACCGGCAGAGCGACTTCACGATGACGATGAACCGGATCACGACGAACCCCGACGCCACCGATTCGCCGACCCGCATCACGAAGAGCAACGAGGTCTACGCGCTCGTCCATTTCCTGATGCACGGCGAGAACGGGGCGTACCGCGAAAAGTTCGCCGCGTACCTAGCGAAGGCATTCAAGTCGAACGCGTCGGCCGGCGTCTTCGAAGAGGCGATGGGAAAAGACATCGACGCCGTCGAGAAAGAATGGCGCGCGTACGTCGCTCAGAACGCGAAGTAGCCCTGCGTCACCGCATCCGCATCATCGCGAAGCGGCAGCCCTCGCGCACCGAGCACTCGAGACATAGAGGGTCGTTGCGCTTGCATGTCTCTTGTCCGTGGCGACGCAGGAGTTCGTGTGCGGTCACGAGCCACTCGCAGCTTTCGCCGCTGACGTCGCCAGCCGCGGATTGCGCCGAGCGGTACATCGTCGCGTAGCTCTTCTTCTCTTCGCCGATGCCGAGGCGCACGAGCGCGCGCAGGCCGTTCGACTCGAGCGCGAGCACGGGCACGGTGCGCGTGAACAAGAGGATCTTCTCCGCGCCCGGTTCGCCGATGCCGGGGAACTTCGTCAACGCTTTTCTCGCCTCTCGAAACGGACGCTTCAGCACGGGCCGGAGATCGCCGCCGAACTCTTCCACCACGAGGAGCGCCGTCTGCCGCACCTTCGCGAGCCGTTGATCGGCGAACGGCCCGCCGCGCTCGATCGCCGTCATGATCGCCTCGTCCGTTGCGGCGAGGATCTTCTTCGCGTCGAGGCCGATTTTCTTCTTCAGGGATTGGAACGCTTCCCGTCGCCGGTCGTCGTCGACGAGATAGGCGACGTTTTCCCACAGGATCAGCTGCAGCGGATCGCGAAGGTCGAGCCCCTTCGGCGGACCGTAGTGCTTCGCCAGTGTCGAGACGACCTCGCGCAATCTCGCGTTCATCGACATGGCACTCGAGTTGTTGCCGCCGCGTTCATGAAGTCGCTCATCTCCAGGCCTTGCCGCTACATCGCATGCGGGTCGACCTTATTGAACCCGCACGACGACGGCGTTGGTCACGCTGAACCCTTCGACGATCCGCGAGCCCGCGTCCTGCACGATACCCTGCACCGTGAACGTCGCGCGATGAGGAATGCCCTGCGGCGCGCTCAGGACGACCGTGGGCGCGGGCGAGGACGGCATCGTCGGTGCACCGAGCGCGCGAACGATGCCGATGTTGTTCCAGATCGCGCGCGGCTGCGGCGAGCGGCGCGAGAGCGGCGAGGGAAACACGGTGTCGCCGAGACCGCGTCGCGTCGCCGATAGAGTCGCCGCGCTCGGCGCACCGACCCATGCGTAGAGCGCGAACGCGGACTGCGTGCGGCTCGACGGAATCGCGAGGCTCACGCGGATGGGATCGCTCGGGCGAATCACGACATCTCGCGCGGCGTCGCCGGCCGAGTCGTTCAGCGTGAGCGGGCTCTCGCGATCGCCGAGTGCGACGTCGACGTCCGCGACGCCGACCCCGGGCGGCGTCCGCACGACGACGTGGTCGCTCGCGACGAGCGTCACGTCCGCTGCGGTGCCGCCCAAGCGAACGGCGGTGTCCGTGATCGAACCGAAACCGGATCCCCACATCCGCATGAGCTCACCTCCCGATTCCGCGCCGGACGACGGCGTGATCGAATCGATCGTGAGACCGGTCTCGGAAGTGCGCCGGTGAATGAAAACGTCCGTGGCACCG
Source organism: Planctomycetota bacterium (assembly GCA_016178505.1). Taxonomy (GTDB): domain Bacteria; phylum Planctomycetota; class JACOTG01; order JACOTG01; family JACOTG01; genus JACOTG01. The sequence continues at coordinate 30,523 of JACOTG010000199.1, read as the reverse complement.
TTGGCATCGCCGGGAACGAGCGTGACGGCGAGGCTCCCATACGCGACCACGTGCGCGCCGGCTGCGAGCGCGAGCCCGCGACTCCACGTCCCGCCGTCGCCGCTGAGGCCGCCAACCGGCGTGCCGCTCGCGTCGACGCTGAGGAACGCGCTCGTCCCGGTCTCGCGGTCGAAGAGCAGCGCATCGTTGGTCGCGTTGAACGCGATCCAACGCCCGTCGGGCGAGATCGCGGGCCACCGGCAATCGACGTTCACCGCTTGACCCCGCGGGCCCACGCTCGCGCGCGAGGTCACGCCAGTGATGCGGTCGAAGCAGAACACGTCGCGCAGCGGATCGCTCGCGCCGGGCGCCAGCTCGGCGTCGCTCTCGAACGCGAGAAATCGACCGTCCGCCGAAAGGACCGGGTTGTCGCTGTGTCCCGGCGCCGGCACCCCACCCGAAGCCGTCACGAGCGTCGTCACGCCCGTCGTGCGGTCGTGCAGGAAGAGTTGCCGGAAGCGCGCCGTCATGCCCGGCGGCTCGAGGCTCGGTGCATCCGCGACGAATGCCACCCATCGGCCCTCGCGCGAGATCGCGCACGCGAAGCTCGGCCCGTCCGATTGACCGCCGTCCGAGCGCACGCTCACGCGCGTGGTGACGCCGCTCCGCCCGTCGAACACGAAGACGTCGGGACAGCCGTTCGTGTCGCCCGCCACGAGGTTCGTCGCGACGCTCACGAATGCGACGAAGCGACCGCTCCCTGAGATCGCCGGGTTGACGCTGTAGCCGTCGCCTTCGGCGCCCGCGAGGTCGACGCTCACGCGCGTCGTCGTGCCGGCAATGCGATCGCGGACGAAAACGTCGGCCGTCGCATTGCGGTCGCCGGCCACGAGGTTCGACGCGAAGCTGTGGAACGCGATCCATCGGCCGTTCGCGCTGACGACGGGGCGGTCGCTTGCCGCGTCGCCGGGCTCGCCGGTCGGGGTGGCGCTCACGAGCCCCGTCACACCGACCAGCCGGTCGCGCACGAAGACGTCGTCCGATCCGTTGTGATCGGCCGGCGCGAGATTCGACGCGGCGCTCGAGAACGCGACGAATCGCCCGTCGTCGGAGATCGTCGGTGCAAAGCTCGGAGCATTCGCCTCGACTCCGTTCGAGTCGATGCTCGCGCGAGCGATCGTCTGCGCGCGCGCCGACGACACCGCAGCGATCGATGCGAGAAGCCAGAGCGTCAGCGAGCGCATGCGGTGAACCTTCACATCTCCAGGAGGATCGCGGTCTCCGATGCGTCCATCGAAGAGCTAACTTGATGAACGGGGAGCTGTTGCTCGTCCGACACCTCGAACACGTCTCCCTCTTTCAACACGGCTCGGTTGTCGACGACGAAGTGCGCCGCCGCAAAGACGATGTCGAACACGTCTTCTTGCGACGCGGACGAATGACGCACTTCGATCTCGGGATAGCCGAGCTTGCGCAATCCCATCGTGCACATCGAAACGAGCCCGTCGGGATCCTCCAGGCCGTTGAAGCCGACCCACAGCTCGAGCGGCAGCAACTCCCGCGACATCTCGATGCACCGGCCGACGAAGTAGGTGGGCGAATGCACGACGCCGGCATCGACCCAGAAGACGCCGCGCGCGCTCGACTGCGACGTCACGGCGGACACCAACCGCGTCAGCAACATTTCGCGATGAATCGCGTCGTCCGTGGTCGTCCCGACGCTGACGACCACCTGTCCCTGATGCTTCTCCAGGGATTTGGCCGCCTCGGGCCAGTGCCACGACTGCTCGCAGATCGGCAGGAGGTCCGACCACGGAAGCGGCTCCGGAACGAGCGACGCAATGCCGATGCCGTCTGGGTACTCGACGACGAGCGCCCCCTCTCGAAGCGCGACGTTCGTCGGGCGCGTCTCGTCTTCGGACGTCTGCATGAGGTCCGTGCGAACGCGGCGCACGGACGGCAGCATCTTGTCGCCGAGGAGGACGATCGCGCCCGCGTATCCGTGCATCGGTTGCGATTCCATGTCAGGCGACGAGGACCTTCTTGCGGGCGACCGGCGACACGCGCTCGTCGGGCGTGAGGATGCCGCGGAAGTTCAGCGGATCCGCGGCCGACACGCTGACGGGCTCGATCTCGCCGCGGCGTCGCACCGCACGGAGCAGCGACACGGACTCCGGCAGCGCGTATTGCTCGCCGTCGAACCCGGCGACGAATCGGCCGCCGCGAATCTCGCCCTTCGTCTCGAGCGAGCGGAAGACGCGCACGAGGTCGCGCCAGGGGATCGGCTGCTTCTCGCGTGCGATCGTCTTTCGGAACACCACGCCCGTGCGGCGCAGGAGTTGTCGCGCGACGAACTCGGCGGACGGCGGCGTTTCCGACGCGAGGCGAAGGAGACTCCATCGCCCCACCGTCGTCGCGGGCACGCGCCGTCGCGACGGCGGCACGATGAGCCATCGCAGCGCGGCGAACGAATCGCACGTCAGGAGTCCCTGCGAGATCAGCTCGCCGAGCCCTGCTTCGAGCTGCGTCGGCAAAAGCCTCGTCGCGCGAGCCAGGTCTTGCGGAAAGGCGGCGCCGCGCGCAGACAGCGCGTCATGGATCTCGCGAGCCGCGGCCGACAGCTCGCGCGCGCCTTGGGTTGGCGCGAGCGCGGCCCACGCGTCCAAGTCCTCGCGAAGCACGAGCGCAATGGGCGTCGTGCGAATCGGCGACGCGCCGCCGCCCCACAGCCGGCCCCAGACCGCCTCGCCCGAGAGCGTCAGCTGATCGAGCCACTCGCGCTTGTACCCGCGCACGCGAGCGGGAAGCACGCTGGCCTCCCATGCGGCGGCCGGCACCTCGAAGCCCGCGAGCTGTCGCACGACCTCGGCGACGCCGCGCGGGCCCTCGAGTCGGTGCTCGGAGTCCGCGTGTTGCCAGCACGCGAGGAAGCGCAGGTAGTCCGCGGCGCTGACGGGCTCGATCTCTTTCCGCAATCGCTCGACCGTGTAGCGGTGAATGCGCGCGAGTAGGCGCCGATCGCACGATGCCTGCCGGCCGTCGACGCGCGCGCGCATCGCGACGCCTTCGTGCTCCAGCTCGAGGAGCAGAGGCTCGTCGCTGAAGATCGGGCCGAGCGCCTCGAGGCGTCCGCGCAGCACGGCCTTCGGATCCCGTGTGGCTTCCGTCGCGAACCAGCGATCGCCGTCGACAACGACGCGGCCCATCGCGCGAAGCTCGTCGAGCCACGATTGCCACGCGCGACCCTCGTCGAGCGTGACGAAGCCCATCCACAGGAGCGCCTCGTGAACTTCCTCGGCCGAGCGCGGCTCGGGCCACGCTTCCTCGCGCACGCGCGCGATGGCCTCCGGGTCGAGCTGTCCGATCTCGTCGGACGTCTTCGCGTCGAGCACGCGGCGAGCGAGCACGGCTTGCGTGCGGCGCTCCTCGAGCGGCGCATCGTCGAGGAACGTGTAGGGCTGCGAGGACAAGATGCCGCGCGCAAACGCCGACGGCTCGGGCGTGTCGACCGCAACGCGCTCGATCGTGCCGGCGCGAAGGCCTTCGAGCACGCGCACGAGGCCCGCGAGATCCATCGCTTCCGTCAGGCAGTCCTCGACGGTCTGGCGAACGATCGGATGCTCGGTTGGCACCGGCAGGTCGCCGGGCGGCAACGTCTCGGGACACGCGAGCACTTGCGGGAACGCCGCGATCAGCAAGTCTTCCGCGCGCATGCGCGAGATCGCAGCCGGCACGCGCTTGCCGTTTTGCATGCGGTCGAGGAGCAGCGATCGCTGCGCGTTCCACCGCCATCGCGTCGTGAACATCGGGGCAGCGAGGAGCGCTTGCACGAGCACTTCGCGCACGGTGACGGGGCTCAGGAAGTCGAAGACGTCGTCGAGCGCGAAGCTGTGGTGCGGGCCGAGCGAGATGACGATCGCCTCTTCGTTCGCCGCCGCCTGCAGCTCGAAGCCGAAGCCGCGGCAGAAGCGCTTGCGAAGCGCGAGACCCCACGCGCGGTTGATGCGACCACCGAAGGGCGCGTGCACGACGAGCTGCATGCCGCCCGATTCGTCGAAGAATCGCTCGAGCACGACGCGCGTCTGCGTCGGGACCGTGCCGAGCACCGCGCGCCCGGCCGCGACAAACTCCGCGATCTGCACCGCCGCGGCCTCGCACACGCCCGTCTCGCGCGCGACCCACGCGGCCTCGGTGCACTCGTCGCGAAGCCGGCCGATCTCGGCCGACAGCTCCTCGGTGCGGGACGGCGCCTCGCCGATCCAGAACGGAATCGTCGGCGGCTGGCCCTTTGCGTCCGCGACGCGCACGATGCCCGGCTCCACTCGCAGCACCCGCCACGACGTGTTGCCGAGCTGGAAGACGTCGCCGCCGTTCGACTCGACCGCGAAGTCCTCGTGAACCGAGCCGACGACCGTGCCCTCGGGGTCCTGCACGACCTGGTAGTCCGCGGTGTCGGGGATCGCGCCGCCGGACGTGATCGCCGTGAGGCGCGCGCGCCGCGTCGCCATCACGCGGCCGTTCACGCCGTCGCGGTGAAGGAGCGCGCGGCGTCCGCTCGCGTGGACGGACACGACCTGGTCGAAGTCCTCGCGCAAGAGATCGCGATACGGCCACGCGCGGCGGAAGCGGTCGTAGAGCTCGCCTTCGTTCCACGGCTCGGAGACGCATGCAGCCACGACCTGCTGCGCGAGGATGTCGAGTGGACGCGGCGGCTGCGGCGTGCGATCGAGGACGCCCTGACGCACGGCGCGTAGCAGCGCCGCCGCTTCCACCAGCTCGTCGATGGTCAGCGGGAAGAGCCGCCCCTTCGGGACCTTCCGAACCGCGTGGCCTGCGCGGCCGACGCGCTGGAGGAACGTCGCGATCGAGCGCGTCGCGCCCACTTGGATCGCGAGGTCGACGTCGCCGACGTCGATGCCCAGCTCGAGCGACGCCGTCGCGACGAGCGCGCGCAGCTTGCCCGCTTTCAATCGCTGCTCGGCGTCGAGGCGGCGAGCGCGCGACAGGCTGCCGTGATGGCTCGCGACTTCTTCTTCGCCGAGGATCCGCGTGAGCCTCGCGGTGATTCGCTCGACCATCTTTCGCGTGTTCGCGAAGACGAGCGTCGTCTTGTGCTCGCGGATGAGTGCGGCCATCCGCTCGTAGATCTCCTCCCACACCTCGTGCGAGCAGACGGCCGAGAGCGGCGACGGCGGCAGCTCGACCGCGACGTCGAGCGCGCGCAAGTGGCCCACGTCGACGAGCGCGCACTCGCGATCGTCGCCCGTGCCGCAAAGGAATCGTGCGACCTCGTCGAGCGGCTTTTGCGTCGCCGAGAGCCCGATGCGCTGGAACGGCCCCGCGAGCGCCTCCAACCGCTCGAGCGACAGCGCGAGATGCGAGCCGCGCTTGTCGCGCGCGAGCGCGTGGATCTCATCCACGATCGTCGTCTTCACCGTCTTCAGCATTCGCCGGCCGCTCTCGCTCGTGAGGAGGATGTAGAGCGACTCGGGCGTCGTCACGAGGATGTGCGGCGGCCGGCGCGTCATCGCCTGTCGTTGCGATGCGGGCGTGTCGCCGGTCCGCACGAGCACGCGGATCTCCGGCAGGAAGAGGTTGCGATCGTGGAGCTCGGCGAGAGGTGCGTCGAGGTTCTTTTGAACGTCGTTCGACAGTGCCTTCAACGGCGACACGTAGAGCACGTGCGTCTCGTCGGCGAGCGGCTGCCCGCGATGCAGGAGCGAGTCGATCGCAGACAGGAATGCGGCAAGCGTCTTCCCCGATCCCGTGGGCGCCGCGATGAGCACGTGCCGTCCCTCGCGGATGAGCGGCCAGCCCTCGCGCTGCGGCGGCGTCGGCTCGCCGAGCCTCTCGGCGAACCACGCTCGGATCGTGGGATGGAATCCGGTGAGCGACATGATCGCCATAAGATACCCGACCGCGTGCGCGTCCGGTACGTCGGCGACGTCACGACTCGGGGCGAAGGCCGTTGAATCCGAACCGATCCCACCGCCATCTGGAGAAAGATGGCCCGTCGTGCACCCCGACGGCGCCTGATCATTGGGAAAGAGAGGAATCGCCATGTCGCTCATCGCCGCGTCGAACCTGTCCGCCCTCCTCGTGGCGCTGGCCACGGGCTCGTCGGGAACGCCGGATCTGCTCGTCGTCAGTCGATTCACGAGCGAGGTCTTGCGGTTCGACGGCACGTCCGGCGCGCCGCTCGGCACGTTCGCGGCGGATCCGAACCTCGTGAACCCGGTCGGCATCACGTTCGGCCCGGACGGCAACCTCTACGTCTCGAGCTTCGTGACGAACACGGTGCTTCGATTCGACGGCACGTCGGGGGCGTTCGATCGCGTGTTTGCGAGCGGCGGCGGGCTTCGGAATCCGATGAGCCTGGCGTTTGGTAACGACGGCAACTTGTACGTTTGCTCCGCGAGTACCAGCCAGGTGCTTCGCTACGACGGCACGAGCGGCGCCTTCATCGACGTGTTCGCGCCTGCGGGGCCGCTGGCGACGCCGATCGGCCTCACGTTCGGGCCCGACGGCGACCTCTACGTCGGCAGCTTCGCGAACCACCGCGTCCTTCGCTACGACGGAACGACCGGCAGCCTCGTCGGGGCATTGGCGATCGGGGCGCCGCTTCAGTCGCCGCAAGATCTCGAGTTTGGGCCCGACGGCAACCTCTACGTCGTCGACTCGATGACGCAGGCGGTTCTGCGATACGACTCGACGGGACACTTCCTCGGCATCTTCGCGAACGCGGGCGGGCTGCAGACGCCGATTGCGATGACCTGGGGCTGGGACGGAAATCTGTACGTCGCCAATCAGATGGCGCACTCGGTGCTCGAGTACGACGGCACGAGCGGCGCACTTCTTCAGACGTTCGTCGCGCCCTCGAGCGGCGGCATGAACGGCGCGAGCTACTTGCTGTTCATGCCGACGCGGCCGCTGCAGCTTTGCGATCCCGGCACGGTGACGGCGGGCCAGTCGACGACGCTCACCGTCGTCGGAGCGCGGCCGGGCGCGCGCCTCCGCTTGCTCTCCGGCGCGCAGCCGGGACCCGTCTCACTCCCGACCTGCGTCCCTCTCGCGCTCGATGTGTCGCCGCCAATCGTTCGCGCGATCGGCATCGCGGACGGGGGCGGGCTGCGATCGATCCGCCGAACGGTCCCCGCACGCGTGCGCGGCGCAACCGTTCGCGTCCAAGCGCTCGATGTCGCTCGGTGCGAGGTCAGCAACGTCGTCACGATCACGATTCAGTGAGGTCCCCTCGCCGCGGCAATGATCTCAGTCGTCCGGACGCAGAAGGTCCTTGCCGAACAGTAACCCGAGAAGCTCCCGCGTTGTCATGCTGTTCGCCGGTCCTGGAAATCGGGTCAGGCACGCACGACGGAGCGTGTCTCCCTCGTAGACGCGGAGCATCGACTCGAATGGCGCCCAAAAGGTCAAGCCATCGTCGCGCTGTTCGAGCTCGATGTCATCTTCGCGTGGGCCTTCGACGACGATTCGAAACGTCACGCCCGGATGCATGTCGATCAAGTCGCCCCACGGCTCCAACCAGAGATGCACGACGTGGCACTCGGAGTTCGTGATTTCCTTCGTGCGTTCCATCGTCGTCCCTATCTCAGGCACGTGAGCTGGCGGCCGCCGTCGACGGGAAGCGTCGCGCCGGTGACGAAGCTCGCGCGATCGGAGACGAGGAACGCGATCGTCTCGGCGACTTCCTCGGCGGTGGCCACTCGGGCCATCGGATGCGTCGTCTTGCTCCGCTCGAGGAACGCGGCGTACGCGGCCTCGTCCATGCCGCCGCGGCGATGCAGCTCGGTGACGACGACGCCCGGGTTCACCGCGTTCACGCGGACGCCCTTCGGCGCCAGCTCGAGCGCGAGACACCGCGTGAGCTGATCGACGGCGGCCTTGCTGACGCAGTACGCGAGCACGCCGGGAAATGCGCGCGTGCCGGCGACGCTCGATACGTTCACGATCGAGCCGCCGGTCGTGATGAGGTGCGGCGCCACGAGCCGCGTGAGCGCGAAGACGGACCGCACGTTCAGGTCCATCATGTGGTCGTACGCCTCGAGCGTGGTCGTCTCCCACGACCCCGACGCGATGATCCCGGCGGCGTTCACGAGCGCGTCGATGCGGCCGGCGTGCTCGACGATCCACGCAACGGCACGCTCGCGCGCGCCCGCGTCGGTCACGTCCGTCGGCACGGCGAGCGCTTCGCCGCCCGCGGCTCCGATCTCCACCGCGAGGGAGTCGAGTCGCGCGCGATCCCGCGCCGCGAGCGCAACCATGAACCCGTCGCGAGCGAGCATCTTCGCCGTCGCCCGACCGATGCCGCTCGATGCGCCCGTCACGAGCGCCATTCGTCGATCCCGCGTCATGAGCCCTCCTCTCTTCCATCCCGAAACCTATCGGTCGCTCGATGGAAGCACAGGGGCGCGGCGGGATCAAGGAAGTGGGGCTGCGAGAGCACCGACATGCGGTGCTCCCGCAGCCCGAGAAAAGGGAGATGGGATATTCGGGATGGGTCGTCAGACGCCCTGCGACCGCGACCGCGGCGGCGTTCCGTGTTCGATCCGCGACGATTCGAGGAGGCCGGGCCCGCGACATGGGATTCGTCGCGAGCCCGGCATGCAATGAGGGAATGGGATGCGTGCTATCGGCCCTCGACGCGGCGGCGCAGGTGTTCCATCGAACGCTCGATCTGCGTCAGCGCGTTCGGGAGATTCGGGCTCGTCGAGAAGAAGCGAATCGTCTTGCAGCGATTACCAGGTGCCCGTCAGGTGCGAGATGCGATACGAAAGGCCGTCGGCGATCGGCGTCGGCGAGAAGTATCGCGGGAGCAGCTCGTCGAAGCGGGTGGCCTCGAAGATGCGCTTGAGCCGCGCGCCGCGGTTGGGACCGAGGTCCTCCTCGATCGTACGCTCGCCGTTTCCGTCGTCGAGGGTCAGCGTCGCCGGACCGGACTCGAGCACCTCGAGTCGCTGGCGGATCGAGGGGAAGCCGCCCGAGATCTCGTACACGAAGCGCGACTTGAATCCGGGGTACGGGAGGAGCGGCGCGGACTCCTGCGCGAAGGCCGGCGCAGCGAGGACGAAGGCGATGGCGATCGAGGAGAGGCAACGATGAGTACGCATGGTTTGTCCTTTCTTGGTTTTTCGAAGTCGCCCGTGACTTCTGGTGCCTGCCGCGTCCGTTCGTTGCGACGCGCGGCAGTGCTCCCCCGTCCGCCCGTGACTTCTTTCACTCGCCCCTGCGGTCGGTGGTCGAGCGCAGCGGCTCCGTCTCATTTGCCGGTTACGACTTTCCCGCTTCGGGTTCGAAACCCCTTCGTTCTCGCCTTCGATTGCGATCAGTGCGCGAATCGATTCCGCAATCGGGTCATGCCGGCCCGAACGCGCAGGAGAACCGTCGGCACCGACGGCGTCGTCGATGCGAATTGGACCGTCGCGCACGCTCCCCGCGAGCAGTACGTCGTCGCGTAGACCGACGAGCCGACGACGTCGAGGCTCGGATACGTCGCTGGCAGCTCGAAGAAGTGGCTGGCGCTCATTGCGGCGCGCAGCGACTCCATCGCCGCGGGCCGGAAGCTCCCGCGATTCACGGTGAATGGGCTGCCGGCCGCGGCAGACTGCGACCAATACTCCCAGTTGCCGGACGCTCGAACCTTCAGCAGAAACGATTGGCTCGAGCCGATCGTCGATTCCGTCGTCTCCAAGACGACTCGTTCCAGGACGTCGCGCCCGATCTCCCAGAGCTGCGTGCGTGCGAGGCCGAACGCCTCCGGCACGACCGAGCCGGTGAAGCTCTCGACCGAATGGCGCAAACCGCCGTGCAGGACCGTCGTTCGATACTCGACGCCGTTCGCCGCCGGCACCGGATCGTCATAGACCGATGGAAGCGTGTCGAAGTGCGCGGCCTCGACGAGAATCGCGAGCAGCGACATCTTCCGAGCCTCGACGCGATCTTCGATCGTCCGCGCGCCGTTCCAGTCCTGGAACGACAGGATCACGCGCCCCTCCTCCTCGACGACGATCACCTCGTCGAAATGCGGCAGGCCTCCCGACACTTCGAGCACGTAGCGAATCGGCGCTTCCGGCTGCGGATCGAGCGCGTCCCACGGGTCCTGCGCCGCGGCTCGGCTCGAGCACGCGAGCGCGAGGGCAGCGATGACGATCGAGAGACGCTCGAGGCGGGTCGTGATCGAGTTCATGGAAATCGTCCTCCGTGTCGTTCAGGGGGATCGCATCGCGTTGCCGACCTTCACCAGGGCCGGCGGTTCACGATGCACTTCGCTTGGCGATTTCGTTCGCGGTGGGCTGACTGCCGTAGGCGGGAACGTCAAAAGCCAGCGGCGCATTCGGCGGCTCGCCGAGGAATTTCGCAGCCGAGCCCGATCGAAACGTGTCGTCTCGGCCCGTCGCGGCCGCGGCGTCCGATGCGGTCGGAACCGAGTGGGCCTTCCGATCACCCGGGCAATACCAGCGGTGAAGACGGTCGAACTGCCGGCGGCGCGGTCGCGCGCGGTGACGCTCAGTCGACCCAGGGAGGGCGTTGGCTGCGGAATTCGAAGCAAGCCGCTTCGACGCCGTGCGAGGAGCACGAGGCGACACGCGTTCCCATCCGATCGAGCGTCGCCACGATGTCGCGAACCCTCGAGACATCTTCGTCGGGGCTGTCGTCGCTTCGCGGCGAGGTCACGTTCACCTCTCGTCGCGATCGGCACGGGAACAGGAACCATGCCCGATGAACCGGTGCCGCGTCGTCCACGTCGATGTCGACTTTCCAGTCCGAGCGAATCCGGTCGACGGTCGGCAAGCCTCGGAAGACGACGCCGCGTCTCTCCAGCCCCGACCGTTGGCGGTAGTAGTCGAATCCGCCGTTGTCTTCGAGCGAGGAGGACAAGAAGACCGTCTCGAACGGCCGTGCTGCTTTCGCGACCTCATCCATGACCGGTCGCCACTCGACGGAGCTCGGCCCGGGCGCGACGACGCTCCTGGACACGGCGACGATCGGTCGCCAGAGGAGAATTCCGACCGCGGCGACCCTCAACGCCGCACGGGCCGACGGCAAACGGACGCCCCCGCACCAACGCACGATCGTCTCCGTGCCGTACGCGACGCCGAGTACGACGGACGGAATGGCGAAAACCAGCAGCCGAACGGTGAACGGATAGAAATGGAATGCGGAGGCGAGGAGCGCCGCAGTGAACGGAACCGTTGCGAGCAAGCCGACGCGACGACGGGTTCGCAGGAGGCCGGCCGCGCCTACGACGAAGACGATCGCCCCGATCTCCCCAGGGCTGATCCCCACCGGATTGCGCAACGCGCTGAACGTGTGATCGAAGATCCAGAATCCCTCGGCGAGGGACCGCGGCGGGATCGGCAGGAAGTCGTGCGTCCAGAAACTGCGCAGCCCGGCGACGTCCGACATCCTCGACGACACGAAGTACGAGCCACCGAACGCAACCAGCCACGTACCAGCGACGACCGTGAGTCCGACGAGCGCGCGCCAGTTCCGTCTGCGCAGCGCGTCCGCCCCGATCGCGACGCCGATGCTCGCGAGAACGAAGCACGCCGGTTGCGAGAAGAAGAGCGCCAGCACTCCGGCCAACGCGAGGGCGACGAGTTCTGCCCGGCTCGGAAGCCGATCGTCGAGGCGAGCCACCAGGAAGAGGAGCGCCGAGGCGATGCAGAGGTCGGAGCTGTACTGCTTGAAGTCCGAGGCATAGAGGATCGCGTCGTCGGAAAACGCGACGACCGCGACCGCCATCAGCGCCGTCGTCGGTGCGAGGAGCCGCAACGCCGCGCTCCGAAACCAGACGAGCGACACGATGCCGGCGACGAAGGGGAACAACCGAAGCGCATACTCGCTGCCCCCGAGCGCCAGGAACGCGACGCGTTCGATCAGGAGAAACCCCAACGGCGCGGCCTGCATGGCCCTCATCGACTTGAACGTTTCGGCGAGCGGGAGCTGGACGTTGGAGTAGAGGAAGCTCTCGTCAGCGGTGATCGAACGGTTGCACGCGTACAGAGCCGCCCGCGCCGCAACGCCGAGCGCGACGACGATCCAGGTCCAAGTTGCAACTCGTCGCGCCCAGGAGTCTGTCGTCATCGATGACATCGCGGCAGCTCGCACGGTCAGGAGATTGGGTTCGTGCGTGACTCCGACTTTCGTCGCGCGCGTTGCCGGCGGGTGCGACATCGGCGGCGAGAGTACGTGGTGTCCGCGGCCGAGTGTCACATCCAATCAAATCGACCAGGTGCACGGGATTCTTCGCTCGATTCTGCGAGCGGCCAACCCCACTTCCCGGTCAGCAACGCGATGACGGCGCTCTCGATGAAGATATCGCGATCACCAGGACTTCGCAGCCGTGTCGACCTTCTCGCCCTTCTCCATCGCGACGAGCGCGTCCCGGAACTTCGCGAATTCGCTCGTCTTGAGGTAGCCGGCGGGCAAGTTCTTCTCGAGATACTTGAGGTAGCCCGCGGCGTCGAGCGCCTTGCCGCCCTCCGTCATGAGGTTGCCGTCGACGTCGAACGGCTTGAAGACGTGTTCCGTGCCGCGGCGGCGGAAGAATCTCTTGTCGGGCATGCGGACGAGCATCTCGAGCTTGATGCCTCGGATCGTGTCGCGGCTGGCGAGTACCTCGTTCACGATCGCCTCGGCGTCTTGGGGAAGCATGTCGCGGTGGATCTCGCGGACGATCGCGATGTTCGTGCTGCGGACGACGCCTTTCACCTCGTCGATGTACTGATTTTGCGCGACGCCGTTCATGCGGTCCTTGAATCCGAACTGCATCACGGTTTCGCCGCCAGTCTCGTTGCCGAACATCTCGAGACCGCGCGGCAACCAGCAATTGAGCGCCCGCTGCACGTCCTCGAGGGAGAAATCGCCGCGGCCGTTCGTCGCGTCGAGAGCGATCTCCTTGAGGAACTTGCGACCCGAGCCGAGGTGGAAGCGCTCTTCGTCGAACATCGGACCCATCGAGCGGCCGACCGGCGCGTAGGCGAACACCTTTTGCATGTCGAGCTGGTACTTGCCGACGAGGTCGATGACCGTCGCGTAGGTCACGTTGTCGAGGAAGTTGTCGAACTCGATGTTGAACGCGTCGAGGACGTGCTTGCCCGTTTGCATCGCGAGGAGTTCGTCCATCGTCTCGGCCGCCACGTCGCCCATCCCCATCTTCCGCCAGGTCGGGTCGTGGTCGAGCACCCAGAACATCTGGTACGCGTGGCGAAGCTCCTCGGCCATGACGCGCATGACCGCGTACTTCGCTCGGTCGTTGATCGACTGCTCGAGCGTGAGGCGGTGCTGCTGGATGGATCCCAGCTCGGTCGACGCCTGCGCGCGGATGATCGTCTGCGCGGTGAAGAACATGTTGCCCTTCAAGTCGCCGGCGCGCTCGAACTTCTTCTGACCCTTCAGCATGCCGCCTTCGATCGTGTCCGACTGGATGTGACCCACCTTCGCTGCCAACTCGAACTTCGGAACGCCCGAGAAGAACTTGTCCCAGTTCTTCTCGAGCAGCGATAGCTCGGGGAAGTTCTTGTGCTGCCAGTCGAGTAGAGCGGAGTGGTACTTGTCGTGGATTCGATCGAACGTGAAGTCGGCCATGAAAAAGGTCTCCGAGGATTACCTGTCGCCAAATCGAAGTTGAGACAGGGTCTCAAAATCAGTTCGGGGTGTCAACGAGGCGACGGCGGCGGCGGCCGTGGACGAGCGTCCAGTGAATGGTCTGCAACGGGGCGTTCAGGAAGTAGCTGATTCCGGCGAGCCCCGCATCGCGCCAGACGGCAGCGATGACAATCGAAAGAACGCCGACGGCTGCGAGAAGGACGTTCGCCTCGACTTCCGCGCGCGTCACCAGCGTCTCGACGGGATCGAGCTGAAGCTCTCGCCGCTTCCGGTACGCGTGCAGATAGAAGAGGGCGAACACGGCGAAGACCGCGACGTACGCGAGGCCGTAGATGATCATCATGTTCGGCCATTCGGCGTTCGGGATGTGCCATGGACGAACGGCTTCTTCCATCTGGCGCTCCGCCGCGCTGCCGGTGAACTGTCGGAGAAGCGCGGTGAAGACGAACTTCAGTGGGTAGACGTAGAAGAGCACGACGAACAGGAGCACGCTGTTCAGGAGCATCGTGGGCGCGTCGTTGAGCCCGTAGCGCCGAAAGAAGACGTAGTGCGCACGCCAGACCGCGAGGAACGCGGCGAAGCAAATGGCAAACGCGAAGAAATCGCGCATCGCGTCCATGAGCTGCGCGAAGTTCTTGGGCACCTCGAGCGAGATGACGAGAAGCGTGAGAGCGAACGCGAAGACACAATCGCTGAACGCTTCGAGACGCGAGATCTCCGCGCCGCGCCAGCGGATTTCGCCTTCCTTCGGCATCTAGCCTCCGGCGAGAAACCGCTCGAAATTCTCGCGCACGAGACTTCCGATCGCGTCCGGCGTCGTCTTCCGGATTCGCGCGAGCTCGTCGACGACTCGCGCGACCCACGCCGGCTCCGCCGCGACGCCTTCGTACGCGACGGGGCTGTCGGTCTCGGTGAGCAGGCAGCGGTCGGCGATCACCGCAGCAACCTCTCGGGCGATCGGATTGAACGTCACGCTCGGCCCGACCGAAATGAAGACGCCGTTCTCGTTGCAAATCCTCGCGAGCTTCGTCGAGTGTGTGAACCAGTGCATCTGCGCGCCGAGCCCTGCCTCGCGCGAATGCCGGATCGCGAGATCGAGCACCGGCCGGTCCGCGCGTCGGGAGTGGAAGTTCGCGGGCTTGCGGAGCTCGCGGGCGCGCGCGAGCTGCCGCTCGACTGCCGCGCGTTGGCGCCCCTGCTCCTTCGGCGTCGTCGCGTCTTTGAAGTCGAGGCCGACCTCGCCCAGCTCCTCGACCTCGCCGAGGTGCGCTTCGACGAATCGTAGTGCCAACTCCAGCGTCGCGTCGTCCATCTGCGGCACTTCCGAAGGATGGACGCCGAGACCGCCCACGATCATGTCGGGATGCTCTCGCCGCAGCTGCAGCACGGCCTCGCACGTCGGCAGATCCATGCCGACGGCCACGATCGTGGCCAAGCCGGCTTCGCGCGCTCGCGCGATTGCCGCCCGCGGGTCGGGTAGCTCGTCGAGGTGGCAGTGGGCGTCGACGAGATTCAGGGCTGCCATGCGTCGCGTTTATACGCGGCGACGCGGCGAACCGAAAGGCCGCGACGCGATGGACGCTCGAATGCACGGCAGGACCCCGGGGGCAGAGACCCGGTTGCACGCCGTGCCGTTTCGGCGAACGCCGATGATCGAGACGGAAGACACGTGATCGATCGGCCGCATCGCCGGGAATCCCGCCAGACGGTAGCCTCGGGAGCGTTGCGGATAATTCCCTGTGAGGCATCGGACTTCGGGTACGATTTCGCAGTTGGATTCGGCGGCTTCAGATCATTCATCCAATCGGTGGGATCGAGTCACCGATCCGACGGCGCCGGCGCGCCGCCGCAGTTGCGCGACTCTCGCGTGCCCGTGATGTCGCGCGCGAGCCTGAAACACAATCGCTCGAGCGCAGCGGCATGGACTTCGCTGAACTTCCCTCACCTCGCGTCGCTTCGATGGAACGCCGTCGACGCGGAAAGGAACCGACGTCATGTCCCGAACCGGCATCATTGCGTTCGGCGCGCTCTCGATCGGACTCGTCTCCGGATGTCACGAGAAGTCGGCGGTGACCGAGCCCGACCGCCCTTCGGTCGCTACGTCCGCCGACGCTTCGCCCTCGATAACGGCACGCGGTCGCGCAGTCTTCTCGGAGAAGTGCTCGCCCTGCCATGGTGCGGAAGGCAAGGGCGACGGCGCCGCAGCAGACCTGCTCGTTCCACATCCACCCGACTTCACGCGCGGACTGTTCCCTTCGCGCGAACGAACCGGCGTGCGCCCGACGCCAGACGACCTGATTCTCTCGCTCAATACCGGCCTTCATGGCAGGTCGATGCCGGGTTGGCGCAACCTCGCCGACTCCGATCGACGAGCCGTGATCGCCTATCTCCTGACGCTTTTCCCCATGTCGAGCTGAATCGAATCCGACGATTCGAGTTCAACGCACCATGAAGGTGAAGCTCGCCACTCCCTGCGTCGGTCCGGGAGTGTACGGGGAGATCTTCGCGCGCAAGCTGTAGGGCCCCGACGGAGAGTGCGTCGACGACGGGATGCGGTGAGCGAAGTTGACGGTCACCGTTTGGTTCGGCGTCAGGCTCAAGTCGCGCGGGCGATCGATCGGGTTGCCGGAATACGGCGACCCATCCGAAGCGTACGCGTCGACCTTGAGTCCGACGGTCTGAGGGTCGCTGGTGTTGTTCGTGAGGATCACGTCGTAGGCGAGCAGTCCGCCCGGCGCCACGTCCGGCGACTGCGGCACGACGCGAATCGAGACGTCAGTGGGAAGAACGAGCTTCGTGATGAACCCGTCCCGATTGTTGTCGGAGGTGACGTTGCTTCCGTAGATCGCGTCGTACGGACGCTGCAGGGGGAAGTCGTTTGTGACGTATCCGCCTGTCGCCGTGAATCCCGAGACGATGACGTTGTTCGACGCTTCGAACGCAATCGCGTTCGGGTTGTCCCAGCCGACTCCGCCGAGATAGGTCGAGTAGACGAGGTCGGCGCGGTCGCGACTTCGCGGCACGATTCGCGAGACGAACACGTCCTGCGAGATCGTCGAACCCCCGACGAACTGCGGTTGGAAGGGATCACCCGAGCGCGGGAAGTTCGTCGACTCGGTGAATCCGGCAACCATCATCGATCCGTCGACCGGATCGGTCACGATCACTTGACCGCTGTCGGTTTCGTCGCCTCCCAGATACGTGCCGTAATTGACCTGTGAGAACGGCGGCACCCCCGGCGTAGTGTCCAAGAGCAGCGCAAATGCGTCCGCCTTGAGGCCAGGGAGGTTCGTGATGGACGTCGAGAAGGCGTCCTGCGTGATCGGGAAATCCCAGGAGAACGTCGCACCGGTGAGCGCCACGACGGCCGGAGATGCGAGGCTGATGCCGTAGATGTAGTCGTTGTCGTATCCCCCGACGTACGTCGAGTACATCAAGTCGAAACGACCGCTGCCCTGCATTCTCAGCCTCGTGACGAACCCGTCCATCAGCGGTTGCGGGCAAAGATCGGGCGAGCGCGGATGCTCGCTGAGCGCGTTGGGCGTCGTGGGGAAATCGCACGAATTCGTGAAACCGGTCGCGATCACCGAATCGTCGGCGTTGACGACGAGCCCGGTCAACGAGTCGTAGTTCGTTCCGCCGAGGTACGTGCAGTACGTCAGATCGGCCGTACCTTGAGCCAGCATCGTGATTCGGGCGATGAAGCCGTCGCCTCCGCAGCTCGAGTTGGTGCGATTGCCGCCGCCAAAGGCGTTGTTCCCGCCGCCTCCGGTGCCGCCGGTCGGATCTACCAGGACGCCGCCCCCGGAAGTGCTCGAGCAGTTCAACGCCGTTTGGAATGCGCCCGGATTGGGGAACGTCGGCAGTCCGCCGATCGTCGTGCCGCCGAACACCGCGGCATCCTGCGAATCGACGGCAAGCGACGTCAGCCGATTGCCGGCGCGAGTTCCGCCGAAGAACGTCGAGTACAGGAGCGCATTGCCGCGGCCGGAGATCTTCGAGATGAAGACCTCCGTTTGTCCGCCTTGCACCGTCGAGTTGGTCCGATAGGCGCCCGGAACCGGATAGATCGGGAATTGCCAGCTCGAAGACGTGTTGCCGCCGAGAACGATGTTGCCTTGTGAATCGAAGGCCATCGCACGAATCGCGTCGTTACCCGCGACGTTCGTCCCTCCGAGGAACGTCGACCAGATCACTCGCTGTCCGTCGTGGCTCAACTTCGTGACGAACCCATCGCCACAGCTGATCGGCGACGTGCATCCATAGTGCGCGCCGTGCGTGCGATCATAGGCGCCCGGCGTCGTCACGAACTCCGGCGACTCCGTGACGCCGGCGACGATGACGTCGCCGGCCGCATCGAGCATCATCGCCTTGATCTCGTCGCGTCCGGATCCCCCCAAGTACGTCGACCACTCCAAGCCCGGGTCGATCACGGTCATCAACGATGGATTCCGGTTCGGGACCGAGATGGCAAATCGATTGCCTCCGAGAAGCTCGAAGCTGCTCGCCAGGAGGTTCTTTTGATGGTCGGCCGACACCTGCCAAGTTCGGGGCGGCGTCTGTCGGAACTCGGCATCACCCGATTTCATGATCATCGACCCATCGCTCGCCAGCTTCAGATCGTCGATGCCTTCGGCCTCGATGGCGATCCGTTGCAGGTCTGCGCGAGGCTGGAGAATGAGGTCGTATTCGAGGTGACTGCCGGAACTCTTCAGTCGGACGTCGACGCCCGCATAGGGCTCTTGGTACCGCACCGCAGAGAATGCCGTGACGTCGGTCCTCCAACACTTCGGGTCGTTTCCCAAGAAATAGTTGTAGGTCTCCTCGCGCGGGTCTTCTCCGACGACTCGCGTGTTCTCCTCCGCATCCACGAAGCGCATGGAAACGATTTTCGCGTCGTCGCCTCGGCCCACGCGAACGGAAAAGCGATCGTTCTCGACGGAGACCGCCGCGTACTTCTGCGTCGCGATGAACGCGGCCGAATGCGGCCACTGTCCAACGTTTGGCACGAAGGCGAATTCCATGTTCGGCGCAGCACTCGAAACTGCACGATTGTTCTGACGGAGACCATCGGGTGAGGTAGCGGGGCGGAACAGTGTCATGCAAACGAGAAGAGCAACCCAGGTGCGCAGTCGGTTCATTTCACGTTCCTTTTCAGATGGCTGTCAGAGCAGCGGCGATCCAAGGGAGATGGTTCTGAAACTCACCCACGGCGTAGTCCTCGGCGTGGGGAGCAAGTTGAATGCAAGATGGGCTTCGGCGGCGTGGTCGGGCCGGGTCGAGCGATTCCTCACTCGAAATCCTCTCCCGCAATGTGCGCAGCTCCAAGCGTCCGACTGCGCGCATCGAGGTGATCAAGTTGCCTCGAAGCTGGCGAAAGGCTGGTCACACAATGCCTTTCACCCCTTTTCCTCCCGCTTGATTCCACCGTCCCATTCCCTTTTACTCGTTGACCGACTGAAGTCAAGCGCGGCGCGGAGGCGCGATCCTCAAGGGAGAGCTCATGATGCCGAGTTTGGTGCCGTCGTCGACCGTCGAAGCGGCAGTGCGATTCCGTCGGGCAACGCGCAGGTTCCGTCCCGATCCGATACAAGACGGGATCCTCGAGCGCGCGCTGGAGCTAGCGAACTGGGCACCTTCGGGTTGGAACTTGCAACCGACGCACTTCGTCGTCGTTCGATCGCCCGAGCAGAAGCGGAGGCTGCGCGCGGCCGTCCTCGGACAAAAGCAGGTCGAGGAAGCGCCGGCGACCGTCGTCTTCCTCGGCGACCTCGAGGCGGTGCGCACACACTTCGAAGAGGTGCTCCGCATGGATCGCGAGGCGGGAGCAAACTCGGCCGACTACGAGGCGCTCTTGCGGAAGCTCGTGCCGCTGACGTTCGCAGCGGGGCCGCTTGGACTCGGCGGGCTCGCGAAGCACCTCGGCGTCGCAGCGTACGGCCTCTTTCGTCCGGCTCCGGCGCTGTCGTGCCTACCCGCCGCGCGCCGGCTGTGGACCGCGCGACAGGTGATGCTCTCCGCGATGACGTTCATGCTCGCGGCCGCGAGCTTCGGCCTCGACACGGGACCGATGGAGGGCTTCGACGCGCGGCGGGTGCGTGAGGTCGTCAGCGCTCCGCGGCGCATGCTGCCCGTCGTCATCGTCGCCGTCGGCACTCGTGCGGCCGAGCCGAAGCTCACGAAGACGCGGCTGCCGCTCGAGCGAAAGCTCCATCGCGAGCAGTTCACGCCGTAGGCGAGGCTCCAGATGTGGTCGCCGATTGCGACCACCTTCGTCTCGGGGAGTTTCGGCGACGTTGCGCCATGCATTCGCCGAGGACGGCGCGGTGATGCGCGGACGCGTCATTCCTCGCCGACCGAGAAGTACTCGCTCGAGGGTGGTGGACGACGAGCGCCGAGACCGAGGCCTCGGGCTCCGTCGATCACAGGAACCGCGAGAGTTTGAAGTCCCGAGAGAAGGGATCGAAGAAGGCGACGCCTTCGATCTCTTTCGCGGCCGGCACGTCTTCCGTCACGACGTAGGACACTTGATTCAGGCGGCATGTCGCCCAGATCATCGCGTCCCAGAATGCAATCCCGTGGTGCGCGACGCCACGAGCCGCTTCCGCTACGACCAACGCAGTGACGTCGAGCACGGGAAAGAGCCTACGGAATCTGCGGATTCTCTGCTCGCCCTCGTTCGGGGTCATTCGCGCCGCCAGCTTGCGAGTCGAAACGGAATAGAATTCGGCGAGGACCTGGGCGCTGATGACCCCGCGCTCACTCCGACTCAATCGCTCGATCAGCTCCGTTGCCACGGCTTGTCGCGCGACATCCGCATCGTATGCGTACACGAGTACGTTCGTATCGATGAAGACCCTAGCGATCGAATCGGTCATATAGTTCCTCGCGAGTCCAATTCGCCGCTTTTCGGCCTCTCTGCCGCCGCCGCAATGCGGCAATGAACTTCTTCTCTGACTCCCACAAGCTGAGGTCTATCGCTGGACTCGGGAACTGCGGTCTGGCGAGGAACAGGTCGATCCCGCGACGAATCAACTCGGCTTCACTGATACCGAGTTCCGCCGCGGTCTTGCGGAGCCGGGCTTGTTGGGACTTCTCGATGTGGATTTGTTTTCGAATCATGTGTAGGAGCATACACATCCTCTTTCGCCAAGCAATGCGGGCGCAACGCGTCGTACCGAGAGCGGTCGTCGATCTGCGCCATAGTGAGTCGACGCGGGCGACGATGTGTTGCAGAGAAACTCAATCGCCGACGGAAAAGTACTTCGCTTGCGGGTGATGGACGCCCGGTCGCGTCACTCCTCGCCGACCGAGAAGTACTTCGCTTGCGGGTGATGTAAGACGAGGGCCGAGACCGAGGCCTCGGGCTCCATCATGAAGCCGTCGGTGAGTTCCACGCCGATGCGCCCTGGCTCGAGCAATCGCCACAGGATCGCCTGGTCGTCGAGGCGCGGGCACGCGGGGTAGCCGAAGCTGACGCGCACGCCGCGGTACTTCGCCTTCCAGCGCTCGGCGTGCGTCATCGTCGGCGGGTCGGGGATGCCCCACATCTCGCGGATCTTCTGGTGGAGGACTTCCGCGAACGCCTCGGCGGTCTCGAGCGCGAGCGCTTGCAGCGCGTGCGATCGCAAATAGTCGCCGCGGTCCTTCCACAGATTGGCGATCTTACGCACGCCCTCGCCTGCGGTCGTCACGAAGAAGCAGACGTTGTCGGCGACGGCAGCGGTGCGCGGCGCCACGAAGTCCGCGAGGCACAGCCCTTCGCCCGTCCGCTGGCGCGGGAACGCGATGGTCTCGAGCACGCGCTTGCCGTCCGGGGACAGCACGAGCAGCGCGTCGCCGTCGGATGCCGCGCGGAAGAAGCGATAGAGCGCGCGCGGATGCAGGAGCTTCTTCGCGACGACTTCGTCTTGCAGCGCGGTGACGGCGCGATGCAGCTCCTCGGCCTTCGCGTCGCCGCGAGCAAGCAGTCCCTCGAGTCGTCCGCGAAGCCCGAGGTGGTGGCCGTAGAGCATCGTCGGGTTCACGTAGGCGAAGAGCGTGTCGAGGTCGAAGTCGCGGACTTCGTGCGGCAGGAAGTCGGGCGGCGCGGGCGGCGGCGCGTCGTGGTGGATGGCGGTCCGCGTCGGCGGTGGCAGCTCGGGCTTCGGCTTCACGTCGACGACGAGCTGCTCGCGTCGCTTCGCGAGATGCGCTTCGAGGGCCGGCCGCGCGGCAGGATCCATCAGCCGATTCGCGAGGTCGAGGCCGCTCATCGCGTCCTTCGCGTACGCGACCGTGGCGCCGTACGCGGGCGTGATTTTGCCGCACGTGAACTTCTCGCTGAGCGCCGCGCCGCCGACCAGCATGGGCACCGCGACGCCCGCCGCGCGCAGGTCTTCCGCGGTGACGACCATCTGCTGCGCGCTCTTCACCAGCAGCCCCGAGAGCCCGATGAGATCGGGCTTGTGCTTCGCGCTCGCCTCGATGAGATCGGCCGGCGGCACCTTGATGCCCAGGTTCACCACGCGATAGCCGTTGTTGCCGAGGATGATCTCGACGAGGTTCTTGCCGATGTCGTGCACGTCGCCCTTCGCTGTTGCGAGCAGGATCGTCCCCTTGTGGGAGTCGGACGCGTGCTTCATGTGCTTTTCGAGGAACGTGACGGCCGCCTTCATCGCCTCGGCCGACTGCAGCACCTCGGCGACGATGAGCTTGTTCGCGGCGAAGAGCTTGCCGACCTCGCCCATGCCGTCCATGAGCGGGCCGTTGATGATCGCGAGCGGCTCGCGTTCGCGCAGCGCGGTCGTGAGATCGTCGATCAGCCCTTCCTTCGAGCCTTCGACGATGCACCGCGCGAGGCGTTGATCGAGCGTCAGCGATTCCGTCGGCGCCTTCACAATCGCGGGCCCGCCGGCCGCAGCCTTCGCCTTGAAGTAGTCGGCAAACGCCTTGATCGGGTCGGCGCCGCGGTTGTCGATGAGGTCTTCGGCGAGCCCGCGCTCGACCTCGGGCACGTGCGTGATGCGCGCGAGCTTCTCGCTGTTCACGATCGCGAGGTCGAGACCGGCCTCGAGGCAGTGGTGCAGGAAGACGGTGTTCAGCACCTCGCGGCCCGCGGTCGGCAGGCCGAACGAGACGTTGGAGACGCCGAGGATCGTGCGGCATTCGGGGAGCGCGTCGTGGAGGAGGCGCACGCCCTCGATCGTCTCGCGCGCGGAGCCAACGTACGCTTGGTCGCCGGTCGCGCACGGGAAGACGAGCGCGTCGAAGATCAGGTCGCGCGCCGGCAGGCCGTACTTGCGCGTCAGCAGATCGAAGCTGCGGCGCGCGATCTCGAGCTTCCGCGCGCGCGTCACCGCCATGCCCGATTTCTTGTCCTCGTCGATGCAGCCGACGACCACCGCCGCGCCGTAGCGATGGATGAGCGGCACGACCTTCTCGAAGCGCTCCTCGCCGTCCTCGAGGTTGATCGAGTTGACGATCGCTTTTCCTTGGCAGCGCTTCAGCGCTTCCTCGAGGACGCGCGCGTCCGTCGAGTCGATCATCAGCGGCACGCGCACCTTCTTCACGGCGAAGTCGAGGAACCGCATCATGTCGGCGAGTTCGTCGCGGTCCGGGTTCGCGAGGCAGACGTCGATGACGTGCGCGCCGCCGCGCACTTGTCGCCGCCCGACCTCCGCCGCTTCTTCGAAGAGCTCGCCGACGATGAGGTCCTTGAACTGGCGGCTTCCGATGACGTTCGTGCGCTCGCCGACGATGCACGGCTTCGCGTCGTCGAAGGACAGATAGTCGACGCCGCTCGTCGCCGCGGCGATGCGCGTCTGCGGAGCGCGCGGCTTCGTGCCGTCGGCAAGCTGCGCGAGGAGGCGGATGTGCGCCGCGGTCGTGCCGCAGCAACCGCCCACGACGTTCAGCCAGCCATGCTCGACGAAACGCGCAAGCTTTGCCGCGAAGCCCTCAGGCAGTTCGTTGTAGTGGCCCTCTTCGTCCGGCAGTCCTGCGTTCGGCATGCACGACACCGCGCACGTCGCCATCTCCGAGAGCGTGCGCACGTGATCGGTCATGAAGTCGGGGCCGGTTGCGCAATTGAGCCCGATCGACAGCAGCGGCGCGTGCTCGACCGAGGTGTGCAGCGCCTCGACCGATTGCCCCGCGAGCATGGTCCCCATCGGCTCGATCGTCGCCGAGAGCATGATCGGCACGCGCATCCCGAGCTTCGCGAAGACGTGCTCGATGGCGAGGAGGGCGGCCTTCACGTTGAGCGTGTCCTGCGCCGTCTCGACGAGCAGCAGGTCCGCGCCGCCGGTGACGAGGCCCTCAGCTTGAACGGCGTAGTGGTCGCACATCGCGTCGAACGTCACGCCGCCGGTGACCGAGATCGTCTTCGTCGTCGGCCCCATCGACCCCGCGACGAGGCGCGGCCGGCCGGGCCGGTCGAAGCGCGCGGCCGCTTCGCGAGCGATGCGGGCCGCAGCGCGGTTGATCTCGAGCGCTTGGTGCCCGAGCCGATACTCGGCAAGCACGAGCGGCGTCCCGCCAAACGTGTTCGTCTCGACGACGTCAGCCCCGACCTCGAGGTACCCCGCGTGGATCGCGGCGACGACGTCCGGCCGCGTGAGGTTCAGGTTCTCGTTGCATCCCTCGAACTCAGGTCCGCCAAAGTCCGCCGCCCCGAGCCCGCGCGCCTGAATCGCCGTCCCCATCGCCCCATCGAAAACGAAGATCCGCTCCGCGAGCATCGCGCGCAGATCCTCGACGGTGAACCGAGCCAGAGAAATCGCAGCATCGCCAGCCATTTGAAGGGAAGACTCTACCAGCGCGCGCGGGACGAGTCTCGACGCATCACCCGGATGGGCTCGATCCGCGGCCTCACGAGATGAATTGATTCTCGATCAGCCCACGACGAACTCGGTCGTCGATTTCCGATGCGGTCGACACGTCGATCTGGGCACTCGACTCGTCTCCCTGTGCGGAATCGTCGTAGTCACCGATTTCTCGGTCACGGCGGAGGCGCGTGAGCTTGCGTCCGACTTCCCGCGGGATGATGCCGGTCTTCACGAGATGCTGCGAAAACGCGGCGATCACGCCCGAGTGCTTCGAGAACGTGAGGCCCTTCGTGAGCAACGCTGCGTTCATCGGATGCAGCGCGTAGCTTCGAGTGCGGGCAGCGAGTGCTCGCCGGTCGCCGCGCACGCACGTCGGTAGGCCTCCATGACGGCGATCCGAAACGTCGCTTGGCCAAGTCGAGGTGAAACCAGTCGCGGCTCGCCGAGGCGCGCGTGCTCTCCGCCGACGGGCAGGCTACCAACATCCAACTGGTTGAGTTCGTGGCGACGCGTTCGCGACAGGCACGCATCCCAGACACGCTTGCCTTCGCCCGATGTCAGGTCATAACGCGTCGGCGTTTGAATTCGTGGATTCCAGTCTGCCGGTTGCGGCACCCACTCCGCAGGATCGAAGAACACGGGCGAAACGAGTTGGATACAACCGATCTCATCGGCGCCGGTGCCCTCCTCATAGCGGATGCCTTGTCGCAGCCGCTGAATCCGATTGCTCATCTCATCCACTGACGCACATCCGTTTCCGGTGGCGAAGACTTCCCAAGCGAGCCAAAGAGGCAGCCGCGAGTACTGCGCAAAATACGCGTAGCCGCAGATCGCGTTGTCCGGTACACGAAGCTTGAAAAGAAACGGCGAGAACGGATCGGCTCGAAACCCGCGTCGTGCAGACGGCTGCCAGAAGTTGATCTCTTGCAGGTCGCGGTGATCGGCGAGAAACCGATACCAGCCCTCGTCCGTGATGGCGACAGTTCCGATCATGCGTTCTCTCGGCGGCCGTGATGTTAAACGTTCCGTCTATAGGATCGCCGCTTGCGCACTCTTTCGATAGAGCGCGCGGTGGCCCGGAACGCGCGTGAATCCGGCGGCGGCGGTGGGCGCCGCGGTACCGCGCTCGTGTTCGTCGATCGCGAGGAGGCCGCCGGGACGTAGCGATGTCGCAATGCTCGCAAGTGCCCGCGCTCGCAACGCGTCGCCGAAGTTGGTGAAGATCACGTTTCGGCAGAAGATGATCGACATGGCGCGCGGCGGGTCGTCGACGAGGAGGTCGTGGCGGCGGAAGGTAATTTGCTCGCGGATCGCGTCGGCGATGCGCCAGCCGCTCGCGACCCGCGCGAACCACTGCGCTCGCATCGACTCGGGAACGCCGCGCACCGAGCTCGCCGAATAGACGCCGCGGCGGGCACGCTCGAGCGCTTCGTCGCTCACGTCCGTCGCGAGGATCGACAGCGGTAGATCGGGCCGCGCCGGCAGCACGCGCTCGCGCCAAGTCATCGCGAGCGTATATGGCTCCTCGCCGGACGCACATCCCGCGCTCCACGCGCGCACCTCGCGCGCGGGCCACGCGAGCGCCTCGTCGCACACGGCCTCGAACGTATGTGCGCGGCGATGGAAGCGCGACGCCGTCACCGACAGCGCCACACGCGCCCGCTCGCACTCCGCTGGATCGACGGCGAGGCGCGCAAGATAGACGTCGAGCGTCGCGCATCCCGCCGCCTGCGCCCGCGCGCGCGCGCGCCGGCCCACCGATCGCCATACGCGGCGATATCCCTTCCACCGAAGCCCGAGCAGCGGCATCGCCGCCTCGAGGAACGCGTAGCTGGTCATCGCGTGATCTCATTCCCTCCGGCGAAAGACCCCGGGATCGCCCGGCACGGGATCGAAGCCGGCGGCGATCGCGGACGCAACGTCCCAGTGCTCGCGGTCGCCGATTGCAAGGAGTCCGCCGGGACGGAGCGCCGAATGCACGCGCGCGACCGCCTCCGATCGCAGGGCGTCGCCGAAGTAGGTGAAGACCACGTTGCGGCAAAGCACGATGGCGACGTCGCACGGCGGCGCGTCGACGAAAAGGTCGTGGTGACGAAATTCGATCCGCTCGCGCAGTGCGTCGGCGACGCGCCAACCCTCCGGGACACGCTCGAACCATCGCGCCCGCGTCGCGTCCGGCACCCAGCGCAGCGAGCTCTCGGCGTAGACGCCGCGTCGCGCGCGCTCGAGCGCGTCCTCGCGCACGTCGGTCGCGAGGATCGTCAGCGGGAGGTCGGAACGTGTGGGCAGCACGTGCTCGCGCCAGAAGATCGCGAGCGTGTAGGGCTCCTCCCCGCATGCGCAACCGGCGCAACGCTCAGCGCGGCGCGTGCCCGCTCGCGCTCGGCCGCGTCGCGCTCGAGCCGATCGAGGTATTCGGCGAGAGTCGCGCACCCGGCCGCGCGTGCGCGCGCCCGCGCCGGACCGCGCACGGATCGCCACACTCCGCGATACCCGGCCCACCGCAGCCCGAGAATCGGCACCGCCCGCTCCAGGAACACGCGGCTGGTCACGTGACGAGCGGGCCCCGTCACGGCTTCCGCGCCGCGCGATCGAACCGGCAACGAGAGGCTCGCCGGTGACGACGAAGTGAAGCATCCGGCCTCATCGGCCGACGGATCGGTTTCATTCGGGGAATCTTCGCATCCGCCCGCGCATTCGCGAACACGCTCACGCGGCGCGAAGTGGCGAGTCGGGGCGCGCCGCGTCTAGCGCGAAAAAACGACGTGACGAGGAACGGCGTCCGTGCAGCCGATTCGGCTCGGATGTTTCGTGACCACCGCAGGCACGGCGCGCGTTGCCGGCTCATTCAGCGGATTCGACGCCGTGAAGATCACACGCACGATCGCGTTCGCCGTCGGGTCCGGAACGTACGGCAGCGCGCCCGCCCGGCTCGAGAAAAGACATCCGGTGATCGTCTCCGGCGTCTTGTCGAGTGCGAGGAAAGTGCCGTAAGGCGCGGGACCGATGAAGTCGTTCGGAAACATGTAGACGTTCGTGAAGAACCCCCCGTCGGCGCTTCGCACCGTCGCCGAAGCCGGGTACTCGAAGAACGCGTAATGGAAGTTCGGATCGGGCGGGATTGGCGGCTGAACGCGCACGCCGTCACCGATGGCCGTGCCGCTCGTGCCCGCAGCAACGATCAATCCCTGCGGGCTCGGATCCGCCGAGTTCAGCACGACCGGATCCTCGCGACGCAACTGAACTGCGTCGAAGCCGGTCGCCCCTCCGGCGCTCGCAGCCGCGAGCTGGATCGCGGAAACCGACAACTGATCCACCTTCGGACCCATCGGGCCGCTTCGGCTCGGGAACACGCGATCCCACGGCCACCGCTCGGAGAGCACGTCGCCGGTCATGGCGGGAGACTGCACGATTTGTCCGAATTCCACGGTGCCGTCGTCGACTTGTCCGCGCTGGCGACGCAGGCCGAGTTCCCGTCGCTTTGCATCTCGCGGGCCCGTGCCCGTCGGCAACGCGACGTTGCGGCTCGCGGCAACGCACGGGAGGTTCTTCGGAAACAGCGACTGGAGCCTGCCGTTGATCGTCGCCGGAATGTTCGCGCGAAGAATCGTGCGGCCCGGCATCCACGAGTACGGATTGCCCGACGCGAGCGACGCCGTCGGATTGCCGACCAGACGAAACGCCGCAACCAAGTCCTTTGGCGCGAGCGTCGAGTTGATGACGCTGCGATCGGCAACGAGGCTCAGAGTCTGGTTCGTGAGCGGCGCGGGCGTGCCATTGTTGACGGTGATGGTCGCGGTGATGAAGTCGTCGACGATCGTGCTGCTTCCGGCGCTGTCGCCCTCTTCGCCGCGAATCGCCCAGACAGGACTTCCCCGATCGCCGGGAAATCTTGGAGAGCCGCCCACGCGGAGGTTCAGATCGAGGATGTGCGGCGTGAAGACGACGGCGTCGAGCCATACGTTGCCACCGCCGAATGTGGAAGTGTTCAAGTACGTCGACGTCAGGCTGTCGAAGAATTTCGTCCGGCCGTTGTTCGGCGCCGAACCCAACTCGAGTCCGATGTAGCAAGGGGCGTTCGACGTAGCGGCCGGAGTCTGCCACGTCAGGAAGATCGCGACCTCGGGATCGTGCACGCCCACCCCACCGTTGAACGAGTAGTTCTGATAGCCCACGGACTGGGGACAAGGCGCAGGCGACACGTTGCTGTCGGCCGCAAGCGCCGTGACGAAGCTCGGACTCGTCGACGTGAGAGAGCCCATCGGTGCGGGCAAGGACACGACGCTCGGGAAGCCCGGGTTGTTGGGGTCTTCGAGGCGGACGTCGAGGCGCTCCGGGCGCGCGGCGCTGACGGTAGACTGATGCCCCGAGTACGTTCGCGCGCCGCAGATCACGGAGTTTGGGTCGAACTCGGTGCCGTTCGGGAAGGCGACGCCTTCGCGCCCCCATCGCGTGATGATGCGATCGTTCGCACCCCCTGGAACCTGAAGAACGGTGATGTAATCGAGATTGCCCGCCGTGGCTGGCCGGACGGTTCCGCCGCTCGCGAGAGCGAGGTTTGCCAAAGCCAGCACGCCGATCACTGCCAAGACCGAGCCTCGCTCGACCATGCGCCACCTCCCGAGCACCAAAGGCCGTTCCTTCCCGAATCGAACGGACTTTCTTTGCGCGACCCTGCGTCGTCGATGCGGGCCGATCGCAGCGCTGGAATCTGCGCGCGCGGTATCCGGCAACCGACTGCAAGGTCACGAGCGCGCGCTCGCCTTGCGGGCCTGCGCGGCGAGCGCTATCTTCCCGGCCATGTCATTCGACCCGGTGCGGTTGGTTCGACTCTCGTACGACCTGGGTGACGACACGCCGCCCTTCGGCGACGGCGAGCCGATCGCATTTCCGCACAAGCGACGGATCCGCGACGGCGATGTTTGCAACAGCCGGCTCGTCCACGGCTCGCTGCACTCGGGCACGCACGTCGACGCGCCGCTTCACTTCGGCGACGACATGCCGGCGATCAGCGAACTGCCGACGAGCGCGTTCTTCTTCCGTCGCCCGGTGATCGTCGACGTTCCCAAGGACGATTTCGAGCTGATCGGTCCCGACGATCTGCGACGGCACGCGGCGGCCATCGAGCACGCGGACTTCGTCGCCGTGCGAACGGGCTTCGCGCGCCACCGCGCGTCGGACCCGCACCGCTTCAGTCGGCGCGGCCCGGGGTTCGCCGCCGACGCGGCCGACTTCCTTCTAGAGGCCGCGCCCATACTGCGCGCACTCGCGATCGACACGGTCTCGGCTGCGAGCTACCAGCACGTCGACGAGGGCGCCGAATTTCACCGCCGCATGCTCGGCCGCGAGCCCGGCGATCGATTCGTGCTCCTCGTCGAGGACGTGAATCTCGGCGAATGGCGTTTTCCATTCGTGGAGATCTGGATCGCTCCGCTCTTCGTGCGCGACGCCGATGGCGCACCGTGCACGATCTACGGGCTGCGACCGTGAGGTTCACGGGGCAGGTGGCGCTCGTCACGGGCGCCGCGCATGGAATCGGCCGCGCGATCGCCCTCCGCTTCGCGAGCGAAGGCGCGCGCGTCGCCATCGTGGACGTCGACGAAGCCGGCGCCAACGAAACCGCGAAGCTCGTCGCCGCGGCGGGAAGCGAAGCGTGCGTGATCACGATGGACGTCGCAAAGCCCGACGCTGCGCTTCGGATCCTCGCGCCCGTCGAATCGCGCTTCGGCCGACTCGATGCGCTCGTCGCCAACGCCGGCATCAACGTCTTTCGCGGGGTCGAGTCGTGCACGTCGGCCGACTGGCAGCGCTGCATCGACGTGAACCTGCGATCGGTCGTCGATCTCTCGCGCGCGGCGACGCCGCTCCTCGTTGCATCGAAGCGCGGCGCGATCGTCGCGATCGCGTCGGTGCACGCCGAGCGCACGTCGCCCGGCATCTTCCCCTACAACGTGTCGAAGGCCGGGCTCGTCGCGCTCGTGCAAAGCCTCGCTCTCGAGCTCGGACCCCGTGGCGTTCGCGCGAACGCGATCCTGCCCGGCTACGTGCGCACGAAGGCCGAGCCCGATCTGTTCAAGGGAAGGCCGGACGCGCTCGCGCGCTACGAGGCG
>JACOTG010000198.1 GCA_016178505.1 Planctomycetota bacterium | reverse complement strand
GTCGAGCTGGAGCAGCACGCCCCATTTGCCGCAGTTCGAGACCACGAGCTTGGTGTCTTTGACGAGACCGAGATCGGCGAGGCGTTTGACATTTACGTCCGAGCTTTGGACATCTACGACACGAACTCTCATCTTTGGCGCAGCCATACTGAGGGGGAAAGGCATGCAGGCGACTTGTGACATCGGATTCACCCCTCTGACTGCGAATGATTCTCAGGCTAGTAGCTTTAGAACTGAAATCAAGCCCCTATCTTCCAGAAAAACATTCCACTGAGAATCATTCTCAACTGAAGAAACTCTATCTCACTGGTCTAAAGGGTCAAGTGAAATCTGTCTGGACTTGGATACACCAAAAGATTAAAGGGAACAGCATTCATTACCTTACATATCATAGGATTATACGCGCAAGTGCACCTAGAGAATGTCAGTTTGAATTCGATTCTCAAGAAGTTTCTTATTCCCAAGGCGCTTCGTTCACCTTTATAAGGCGGCGCATTGCCCTCGCAGCAATGAGTGAAGGTCATTACGATACCTCCGCTTTCGACGCGCCTCTTTGTTGCAGCGCGGGCAGAGCGTCTCCGAGACTCCGTTTATGCCGCAAGGCGTCGAAGTTGCAGATCCGAATTTCTCCGTCCCATCGCAACGCCCGGTCGCGCCGTGGCTCTTTGCCGGTCTGCTGCTCTGTTACTTGGCCGTGTGGAAGGGCGACGGCGGATACTTGGACCTGCGCGAATACCTCGACAATGCCGAGCGCATCTGGCTGAAAGGCGACCTCGCAGACCCGCCGGCTCCGGGCGAAGCGCCGACCGCGCCCAAGCGCTATAGCCGGTTCTCGCTCGGCCTGCCCTTCCTTTCGGGGCCGTTCGTTTACGTCGGCGCTTTGATCGAACGCGTCAGCAACGGAGCGCTCGGCACACGCGCGATTACGGCCCTTGCGGTTCCGGTTTTTGCAGCCCTGGCCGGTATGCTGCTCTACGAGATTGGGCAACAGACGGGATGCTCGGCCAGCGTCAGCCTCTGGGCGGCGCTCATCTTCGGTTTGGGCAGCCCGCTCGTCAGTTATGCGCGGCTTTACTATGCGGAAATGGGCTTGGCGTTCTGTCTGTTCCTCGCACTGTGGGCGCACTTGC
Organism: Planctomycetota bacterium; assembly: GCA_016178505.1. GTDB lineage: Bacteria > Planctomycetota > JACOTG01 > JACOTG01 > JACOTG01 > JACOTG01. The sequence continues at coordinate 45,107 of JACOTG010000198.1, read as the reverse complement.
GCGGCTGCGCTACGGCAGGGCGCTCGGGCGTCGCCTGGACGTTGCTGGCGGGCACAGGGCTCGCGGGGGCTTTCGCGTGCCATTACACCAGCGTTCTTCTGGTCGCGTGCGTGTGGCTCGGCTTAGCGGGCGCCATTCTGGTCGATCGCTCCGGTTCGCGCCGGTTGCAGCTCGCGCGCACGGCGGCTCTCGCCGCGGCGCCTTGCCTGACCGGGGCGGCCTTGCTGTGGTTGAACTACGTCCATTACGGCAGCCCTTTTCGCACGGGTTACGATCCCTATCATGGACCGGAGATGGACCGGCTTTTTGTCCCGAGCAATCTTCCGGGCCATCTGTCGCTTCTGCTGGCATGGCTCGTCCGGGTTCCATGGATCGTGCCGGTGCTTGTTTTATGGATGCTGCGCTCGCCAAGCGCCCATCCCGGGAAAGGTCTCGCGCTGCGCTTATGGCGTGTGGGAATAAGCTTAGGATTCTCGCTCCAACTCGTCTTTTGGCTCCTGTTCTATTATTTCCCTGTCTTTTGGATGCGCTATCTGATGCCGCTGGTCGCGCTCGCCGCGGTGGGTCTGCCCCTGCTCGGCGAAACGCTCGCACGCCGCTGGCCCCGCCGCGGACTTACCTACGCCGCCTGTGCCTTGATCGCGTGGAACCTGTTAGGCGTGCTGCACGGCGACGACGGCTCGCGGCCGGTCTTCGCCGCGGCGGACGGCAGCCTCCAGATGTACGTTTGGTATATGCAGCCGTTCGAGCCCGGAAAGGCCGAAGGATTCGGCACGCCCGCGGGAGCCACGCAGGCGGCAGTCTTCATCCTGCTGGCGGCGGCGGGGAGCGCCGCGCTCGTCCTGGCGCTTCGCCGCGCACATAGGGCCGAGACGCGTCCCCCGCGTACTTGAAGTGGTAACTCAGTGGCGACCCGTACGTTGCCGTAAACCGGAAATGCCGCCCCGAATCTTCTTGGCGGCGCCATGTAGGCACTTGGTATTTAGAAGGACGAATGACGGCTCGGACCTTATTTCCAAAACTGCCACCAAGACTTTTTCTTTTTAGGCATAATTTGAGTTGGCTCAAGCAAGGTTGTTTTATCCAGTACCTCAGGCGCCATCAGAACGGTCGGCATGATCTCGTTCGCATCAGGCGATCCGGAGGTCGGCTTAAATTTGGGTTCTCGTCCAGCCTGAACTTCCTCCAAGTCTTCCACGAGAACTGCGCAGTTGGGGTATCGGGATTCACGATCTTTTGCCAGCATGGTGAGTATGATTTGCGACAACCCCGGTGGAATATCGGGGGAAAGAGCGATTGGAGCGGGAGGAGGTTGACTGATATGCATCATGATCACGGTTGCGGGAGAATTTCCTCGAAAGGGCGGGTTCCCACAAACCATGTGAAAGAGTGTTGCGCCAAGCGAATAAATATCCGTGCGCAGATCCACTCCTTTATCGCCACGCGCCTGATCGGGACTGATGTAATGGGGGGAGCCCATAACCGTTCCCGTAATCGTTAAGGCATCTTGCTCTGGCGCTAAAACGTTCTTCACCAATCCAAAGTCCTCCGCCTTTGCGGGTCCGCCTTTGGTCAGATAGATGTTGGCGGGTTTGATGTCGCGGTGGATAAATCCAAGCCCATGGGCGTAGCCAAGACCTTTGGCCGCGTCTATGGTGACCTGCAAGGCACGGTTAATAGGTAGTTTCGATTCACGCTTAAGCACAGCGTCGAGAGGTTCGCCTTCCACATAATCCATCGCGTAGTAATGCATTCCGTTCACTTCGCCGGCGCCTTTAGCGCTGACGATGTTCTCATGTTGAAGTTTCGAGGCAGAAGTCGCTTCGCGCACGAAGCGATCAATCAGCGCCTTGCTGCCTTGAGTAAGTTCTTTTTTTAAGACTTTAATGGCGACCGGTCTCGCAGGGGCGTCCGCATGAATCTCAAGCCCCAAAAAGACCCCGCCCATTGACCCTTCTCCAAGCTTTTTAGCGATAAGGAAATTGCCGAGCCGTTTCATGGGTCCCGTGTGGCCTTCACGAATTCGGCTCTCTAGGATTTCTTTTACATTAGAACTAAGTGCGCCATCCTCTATGAGAATGTCGCCCAAACTTCTTTCCGTTGATCCAACTTTGGTCTTGCGCGCCGCTTCAATTTTTTCCGCGGAAAGAAGCCCCGATTCGACCAATACTTTCGCAAAGACGTCGTCAGTTTCAGCGGCAGACATGCGCGGACTCCTAGGCTAGTGGCTACCTATCTAACCGAGGCATCGCGGCGCAAGCAAGTTTGTTTTTAGTGGGCGAGAAGGCCCGATAGTTGCATCAAACGATGCACAGCGGATGAGTCGGAATCAGGAAGCCTTGGATTGCTGCGATTTCCTTAGCAAGCTTGTCGAATATGCGCGCCATGATACACTTAATAAAACAACTATCATCCATGCATCGCCTTAATTAACTTGGCCTATTGAATGGCGTACCCAAATTGCGTACCCGTGCCATTGAAATCTTGTAAGTGCTTGTCGGGGCGTAGCTCAGCTTGGTAGAGCGCGTGGTTTGGGACCACGAGGCCGCAGGTTCGAATCCTGTCGCCCCGATTTCCTGGTTCGCTGGTTTTCTAGTTCGCTAGGTATCTGGTTAGCGCACCAGCCAACCAGCGACTCTGCCGTCAAGGGTTGAGGATCTGCCACTCGCCCTTGGAATCCTTGCTGAAATAGAACGGCTCGGCGTCGCCGCCGCGGTCGTACTTGGCCGGCTTGCCGTCCTTGACGAAGGACTCGACCTCGACCTTAACTTTCACTGGAAAAACAGTGCGCACGGGCTCGCCGGAGCCGAACGACTTCAGCACCGGGCCACCGACCTGCAGGTCCTCGAAGGCGTACGCAACCTTCTCGACGTGGAGGTCCTTCTTGTGGTGTTCATCGAAGTAGAGCGCGTCGAGATTCTTCTTGAGCGCCACGCGGACCTCTTCGGGCGTGGGCTGCGGGTTCTGGGGATCGGCCTTGGCGGGCGTCTCGCCCGGATTCTTGGACGATGAGGAACAGCCCGCGGCCAGCAGCGGCATAAGCGCGCAGATGGAATAGGCCAGCCATTGTTTCATTTGGTTCATAGCACACCTCCTTTTAGTCGTAGTATGTAGCGCCGGGCGTAGGGCGCAACGAAAAGGGACGCGGGGCACTCCGGTGCTTGTAGGTCGCCCGGTCGAGAGTGCCACAGGTTGAAGACCTGTGCGCTAGGCTAACGCAAAGTGTAAGTCTGCCGGAATGCCCTGGCCCCGCACGTCCTGAAGCCGCCCCTCGCCCCCGCTCTTCGTCCCCGTCCCATGCCGTGGACAACGCCGCGGCCTTGGAGAGAATACGGGCTCGCAAACAGGAGGCGAGCCTCGCCGGCAGGGGGCTTTCAATAAGGAGGTGGCCATGGCCCGGATGAAGAAGGCCCGCGCGAGCGGGAAGCGGCGCGGCGGGGCGAAGCATCCGGCGAAGGCCGCGCCCTCGCGAACCCGGCCCGCGAAGCCGGAAACGGGCGACGCGATCCCGGCCGACGAGGCGGCGCAGCGCCAGCATCTCGCGAAAAAGGTGGACGAGTTCCGGCACAAGCACCCGAGCCTGATGGCGCGCGTGAGCCTGCTCTCGATCTTCGTGGAGCTGCAGCAGACGTTCGGCGGGGAGTTCCCCGAGCACATCGCCTTCGTCCACCTCCCGGACAACATCCTGAACATCCGCCGCGTGGGCCGGATCGACATCGACAACATGATCGTGGGCCTGGAGGTCTACGAGATGGGCGACATCCGCGAGGGCATCCTCTGGCTGCCGCTCGACTACATCCTCTGGGTGGGCACTACCAACGAACCCATCGGCGCGGAGAAGATCGGGCTCGAGTCGCACTCGGCCTCGGCGTACTCGCCCGCGCGCAGCGCCTACGAGCACATCCGCCGCGGGCTCGCGGGCTTGCTGCCGGCGCAAGAGAACCGGATGATCGAACCGGCCGAAGCGCCGAAGAAAAAGACCCGCTAACGATGCCGCGTCCGCAGGGTTCGCTCAAACTCATCGGCGGCATCTTCGCCGCCTTCGGGTTGGTGTTTGGAAGCGTGGGCGCGCTGGTCTGGAAGTTCGACCGCGACTTCGAGCAGGACGCCGTGCGCGCGCCGGGCGAAGTGGTGCGGCTCCAAGGCGGCGGCAAGGGCTCGAAGCCGGTGGTCCGCTTCATCGCCGAGGCCGAGGACCGCGAGGTAGAGATCACCGGCCGCGTCAGTTCCTCGCCGACGGCCTACAGCGTGGGCGAGCGCGTGACCGTGATGTATCCGCCCGGGCATCCGGAAGACGGGCGGCTCGTGGGCTTTCTCGAACAGTATTTCCTGAGCACGGTCTTCTGCGGCCTGGGCGGCGTCTTCACGCTCATCGGCGCGGGGCTGCTAATCGCCGATTTCCGTAACCGGATGCGTCCCGGGTCGTAAGGTCCGGCTCAACGCTCGCGCGAGCCCGTCCAACCGCCGCGCCGTTGCCGCGCAGCCGAGCGCTCCTATAAGGAGACGCAGGCAGGCGGGCCGTCTGGCCGCCCTATAAAGGAGAGCGCCATGCCGACGCACATCAAAGCACCGACGCGGATCGAGGCCGCGGGCAACAAGCCGAAGCTGATCGACGAGTACTTCGGGCGGGTGAACTCGAAGGACGCGGCGGTCTCCATCGCGCACATGCGGAGCCCCGGTGGCTGGGTCGAGCCCGGCCAGACGCCGGCTTTCGCCGAGTACACCGTGGTGCTGAAGGGCGTGCTGCGCGTGAAGCACGCCGGTGGCGAGATGGACGTGCGCGCGGGCGAGGCCGTCCTCGCGCGGCCGGGCGAGTGGGTCCAGTACAGCACGCCCGAGCCCGACGGCGCCGAGTACCTCGCCGTCTGCCTGCCGGCGTTCTCCATGGAGACGGTGCATCGCGACGCGTAACGATTTTGGATTGCGGATTGGCGATTTTGGATTACGGATGCAACATTCCGAATGAGGATTTGAGGCGCGAAGGGCCGTGAAGTGTCGCGTCCGCAATCGGAAATCGAAAATAGAAGGAGCCCTCTTCTTGATGCTCGAACCGAAGCTCTCCCGCATCGCGATCCCCAGCAAGGGCCGGTTGCAGGAGCCGTCCGAGAACCTGCTGAAGGCGGCGGGTATCAAGTTCCGCCGGCGCGAGCGCGCGCTTTTCGCGCACGCGGACGGGCTGGAGCTCGCGGTCCTCTTCGTGCGGCCCGACGGCGCGGTCGTCCGCGAGACCGCCGTCATGAACGCGTCGGTCCTCGCGGAGTTCGCGCGCGGCGTTCTCGACGAAGCGTCGCCCGCCGCCAAGCAGGACGAGCCGCGTACCGGCGATCGGCTCGCGCACGCAGAGGCATTGTTGCGACGCGGCGAACTCGCGCTCGCGGAAAAGCTCCTCGGCGACGACGCGTCTCCGCGAGGTCACTGGCTTCGAGCGCGACTATTCGTGCAGCGACGACAGGGCGAGCGCTCGCTCGCGGAACTCCACGCTGCGCGACGCGGCTCGGAATCTCTGGAGCCGGACATCACCGCGGACGAAGCCGTGGTGCGGATGCGAATGGGCCAACTCGCCGAGGCCAAAGCGGCGTTCGAAGAGTTCGAGCACAAGTGGCCGGAGCACGCGCGCGTCCCCGAGTGCTGGTTCTGACTCGGCGCGTTTCAGTTCATCGACAAAGGCGGCGACCCCGACACGACGTGGTGGCGACGTCTCGTCGAGAAATACCCGGACGATCGTTGGGCGTGGAAGGCGGCCGCGAACCTCTCGAAAGTGGGCAGCCTGGTGAACGGAGTCGAGCGGCTCGAATGGCCGGACGAAGCGGTCGTCGCGTCGGTCGCTCGATCCGAACGCGCAAGCCTCGATCGCAACCAGTCGGCAAGGGCCGAGCGCGAGGCCGTTGCGTATCTGCTCGCGAGCCAGCGGCCGAACGGCTCGTGGATCGTTCCGCTCGACGCGTTCTGCCTCGATGCGAACCTCTACACGACGCCCGTCACCGCGCTTTGTGCGCGCAGCTTGATCCCGCTCGTCGCGGACGCGAAGGTGCGAGACGCCGTCAAAAAAGCGTGCGACTACGTGCTCACGATTCATCGCAGCCACGCGCTCGAAGCGCGCGCCGATCTCGCCGGCGTCTACTCGATCTGGGGACGCACGTTCGTGCTCTGGTTCCTCGGGTCGTGCACGCGCGCGGGAATCGGCGATGCGAAAGAGATCGAGTCGACGATGAAGGACCTCCTCGCGTCGATCGAGAAGAGCCAGCATCGCGGCGGCGGATGGCCGTACGTGGCGCTCCCCGGCGATCCGAGCGGCGCGGGCTTCGATCCGTCTGCGAGCTTTCTCACCGCCGGAGTCCTACTCGTCTTGCTCGATGCGCGCGACGCGGGCTTGCCGGTCTCGAAGGACGCGATCGCGAAGGGACTGAAGTTCCTCGACCGCTCGCGGCAAAAGGACGGCACCTACCGCTACATGCCGGACGTCCCGGGCGGCACCGGCGCGGACGCGATCGCCGAGGCCGCGGGTCGCGGGCCCGCGTGCGCGTGGCTGCTCCAGCGCGGTGGGATCGGCAGCGTCGACGGCGTTCGCGATGCGCTGAAGACGTTTGACGCGAATCGCACCGCGTTCAAGAAGGAGTGGCACAAGGCGCTTTGCCACACGGGGCCCGAGGGCCTCGGCGCGCACTATCTTCTCTACGACTACTGGTTCGCCGCGGCGGCCGTTCGCGCGCTGCCCGAGAAGGAGCGCTCGGCCTATCGCGACGGTCTCCGAGCGGACGTGCTCGACGCGCGATTCGCCGACGGCAGCTTCGAGGACTTCCCACCGCTCGGCCGCGCGTACTCGACCGCGATGGCTCTACTCACGCTTCGCGAGCTGCGCGCGGAGAAGTGATCGCGAACAACGTTCAGCGACCGTCGTCCTTTCCAAACGTGTCGACGATCGCGGGCGCGAGGTCGCGCAGCGCTTTGGCGCCGTCGCCGACGAAGGACGATCCGTGCATGATCGCGAGCGTCTTCGGCTGCAGATCCGCAAGCTCGTTCAGGAGCCGCACGGTCTTCGGCGTGAACGGAAGGTAGTCCATCAGCGGGCTCGCCTGCATCGCGACCATCGCCTCGCGCGAGCTCGACGCGACGTCCGATTCGGTGATCGGCTCGCGCCGGCCCGTGTGGTGGAAGAGATCCGAGCAGAAGAGCGTGCGCTGCGTCTCCTCGAACAGCACGCCCGCGTCCCAGCCGTGCGGCAGGTGCGGCGTCGGTTGATAGCGGAACCGGTAGTGGCCCGTCGAGAACGTCTCGCCCTTCTCCAGTCCGCGCGGCGGACGGATCGCGAAATCGCCGAGGTTCACCACCGCGCCGATCACGCCGCACGTCGGCTGCGCCTTCGGCGCGATCGCCAACCAATCGTTGAGCGCACCGCACTCGTCGACCTCGAAATGGCTGAAGCCGATCCATCGAATGCGCGCCGGATCGACGATCTTCGCGACCGCCTCGCGCAGCTCGGGGAACAGCGAACGCATGCCCGTGTGATACAGGAGCGGCTCGTCGTCCTTCACGACGAAGTGATTGAACTCGAGGTCGAACTGCGGAACGTAGACCGACACGCGGTACACGTCGCGTGCGATTTCCGTCACGTTGGCGCTCATCGTGGATCCCTCCGATCTTTTCCGACCCGACGCCTCGACTCGACGCACCCCGACGCGCCATCCTAACGTCGCGCGTGAGGAAAATGGACGGCCGATGCCCTATGATTCGCGCCTCGGCGGGTCGTCGCCGCCGAGTCGACGCACGACCAACCGGCAAAGAGGAAGCGGTGAGAATCCGAAGTCCGATCGGGGTGCATCCGTCGTACTGTTGGGCGACCATGGTTGCGACCTTCGCACGATTCGAATCGGCTCGCGGGCTCCTCGACGCGCTGGCCTTGCCATTGTTCGCAAGGTCGGCGTCGTCGTCGGCCTCCGGGCGGCAGAGGGGCGCGAGCGAAACGGGGCGCGCCGCGAAGGGATCCGGCACGCCCGACGATCGCGACCGCGATTCGGAGCTTCTCCAGTCCGTCGCGCGCGGCGACGAGCGGGCGCTCGCGACCCTCTACGATCGCTACTCGAGTTTCTCGTTCGCTCTTCTCTTCCGAATGCTCGGCGACCGCGACGAAGCGGAGGATGCGTTGCAGGAAGTGTTCCTCAAGGTGTGGAGGAGCGCCGACCGTTTCGATCCCAAGATCGGCACCGTGTCCACGTGGCTGTCGATCCTCACGCGCAACCACGCCGTGGACCGCCTCCGATCGGGGCGCCGTGCCACGCGGCGCGCGCAGTCGTCGCTCGGCGGGCCGAGCGGCTCGCTCGAGCCCGCGGATCCGAAGCTCGAGCCGGCGGCGCAGACGGCGATCGACGAGGACGCCGCGTTCGTCCGCCGTTGCTTGAACGAGCTGCCCCGCGAACAGTTGATCCCGATCGAGCTCGCGTACTTCGATCACCTCTCGCAGTCCGAGATCGCCGAGACGCTGCAGCAGCCACTCGGCACGGTGAAGACGCGCATGCGCTCCGGGCTGCAGAAACTTCGGAAGTCCCTTGGCCCGCGCTTCGGGGTGCCCGAATGAGCACATGCCGCGCCGAGTTCGAGGAGCTGGTGGACTCGTACTCCGTCGGCACGCTCGACGGCGACGAGCGCGCGGTCTTCGAGCGCCATTTGCTGTCCGGTTGCGCCGCGTGCCGCACCGCGGTCGAGCGGTCCGAGCACGCGCTGGCCGCGCTCGCGCTCGCGGCTCCGCCTGCGCAGCCAAGCCCCGCGGTGCGCGAGAGCGTCCTGCGAAGCCTTCCGGGGACGTCGCGGCCCGCGCGGTTTCCCCGGTGGCTCGCGGTCGCCGCGGCGATCCTCTTCGTGGTTGGAGTCGCGGGTTGGTGGCTCTGGTCCGAGCGCGGACGCGAGATCGACGACCTCGGTCGAACGCTCGCCAAGGAGCGCGAGCAAAGCGAATCCCTCGAAGCGCGGACGCGAGAGATCGCGAGCGCTCTGGACGCCGAGAAGAAGGCCGGCGCGGGACGAGTGCAAGAGGCGCAGTCGTTGCGCGACGAGCTGGCCTTCATATCGAGCGCGACGACGCGCCGCATCGAGATGACCGCGGAGCCCGGCAAAGGCTCGCACGTCGCGACCGCGTTCGTCGACCTCGCGAGCGGGCACACGCTCGTACGCGGCGTCGCGATGCCGAAGCTGTCGCCCGGTCGCGTGTACCAGCTTTGGTACGTCAAGCAGGCGGCGAATCCCGTGAGCGGCGGCACGTTCACGTCGAGCGACTCGACGCGCGGCTACGACCATCAGGGCCCCGATCACCTGAAGGACGAGGTGATCCTCGCGATCACCGAGGAGCCGGCCGGCGGAAGTCCCGGCCCCACGACCACCCCGTTCGCGTACGGCCTCGTCGCCGCGAACTGATCGGCGTCAGCTCGCGTCGCGCGCTTGCGACGATTGGATCGACGCGATCATCGAGGCGCCGAGGATCGCCACGATCACCACCAGCGATGCGAGCGGCGAGATTGGGTAGAGGCTCGCGAGCGTCATTTTCGCGCCGACGAAGGCGAGCACCGCGGCGAGTCCGACCTTCAAGTATTTGAACTTGTCCACGAGCCCGGCCACGAGGAAGAAGAGCGAGCGAAGGCCGAGGATCGCGAAGATGTTCGACGTGAACACGATGAACGGATCGACCGTGATCGCAAAGATCGCCGGAATCGAGTCGACGGCGAAGACCACGTCGGTGACCTCGACGAGCAGGAGCGACATGAAGAGCGGCGTGGCCACGCGGCGATCGCCGTCGCGCGTGAAGAAGCGGTTGCCGTCGAGCCGACTCGTCGATGGGATCAGGCGCCGCGCGAGGCGCATGGCCCACGAGTCCTCCGGGTGCAGCTCTTTGCCGCGTTGAAAGAAGAGCTTCGCGCCGGTCAGGATGAGGAAGACGCCGAGCGCGTAGATCAGCCAGTGGAAGCGCGCGAGCATCGCCGTCCCCGCGAAAATCATCGCCGCGCGAAGGACGAGCGCCGACGCGATCCCCCAGAAGAGCACGCGGTGTTGATGGATCGCCGGGATGCGCATCGCCGCGAAGATCACCACGAAGACGAAGATGTTGTCGACCGACAGCGACTTCTCGATGAGGTAGCCCGTGAGGAACTCGAGCCCGCGGTCGGCGCCGAACGCCCACCAGACGAGCGCGTTGAACAGGAGCGACAGCGTGATCCACACGGCGCTCCACGCGAGCGCCTCGCGGAATCCGACGGCGTGCGCCTTCCGGTGAAAGATCCCGAGGTCGACGGCCAGCATCGCCAACACGAACGCGACGAAGCCGACCCAAGCCCACGGGCTGCCGATCGTCTCGAATTCCATGATGCGCCGAGCGCCTTTCGTGCTTCGAAGCCGCGTGAGTTGCAACCGTCTTGTCGAGCGGGCGGAGTCTGACTTCGCCGTCACGGCGTCGCAAGGAAAACCGAAGGGCGTTCGTGAAGGCGACGCGAGGACGCGACTCGCTACGAATCGCGTCCCAGGCCGGTGTCAGAAGGGATGAGCGTGACGGTCTCGAAATCGCCCATGCTCACCGCATCGATCACGCGCGCTTGCGGCGAATCAGCGCGTCGACGCTCCACTCGCCGCCGCCGTGCGCGGCCATGTACAGGAAGACGAAGCAGAAGAGGACGGCTTCCACACCGCCGTTGACAACTGGCCACGTTCCCTTCGGCGCGTGGAATTGCCAATACGCGACCGCCATCTCGCCACACAGGATGAATGCGACGGGCCGAGTCAGGAGCCCGAGCATGATGAAGATGCCGCCGAAGAACTCGAGCACGCCGCCGATGCCAATCTGTGTCATCAAGGGCGCGCGAGATCCCGGAGGCTGCCCCGGCATCCCGCCGAACCAGCCGAGGAACTTCACGCTGCCGGCCTGGAAGAACAACAGACCCGTCACGACGCGAAGCGAGAAGTACGCAATCTGCTTGACCCACTCCATGCTCATCGACGGCCTCCTGATGGATCGCCAGACGGTCGGCGAACGTCACTATCGATTCTCTCGGCCAGTCAGGGTCGATTCCGACCTCCGCAGGCCCGACAAAGTTGCCTTTATCATCCGCAATGGCAAGGGAGTAGACGATTCGCTCCGGCTCGACGATGTCGCGATAGACGTCGTCGCACCAACAGTGCCCGAAAGCGGCGTCCACCTGATCGTCGCGCGGGAAGGAGCACGTCGTCAGCGAAGCGGGAGGTGAAACGCGCGCGGTCAGGAAATGACCGAGGCCGCGACGTTGTCAGTGCCGCGGCCTCGTTTGCTATCCGAAGTGGCGAGGGCGACGGGGCTCGAACCCGCAACCACCGGATCGACAGTCCGGTACTCTAACCAAATTGAGCTACGCCCCCGCATCACGGAAATCACGCCTTGGTGGGCGATGCAGGACTCGGACCTGCGACCCCTTCCTTGTAAGGGAAGTGCTCTAGCCACTGAGCTAATCGCCCGCGGGTCCCGCCAAGGGGAGGCGGAGTCTAGCCAAGCCCCGAACGACCGTCAAACGCTAATTTCGAGGCTCGCGACGCGCGGGCGGGCGCGTCCGAACGATCCCCTCTATCGGAATCCGGCTTTGACCGCTGAAGCCTTATCGGATAGGTTTTTTCGCCTCTTTTCCGATAGAACAAAGGCGTCTGCAAAGCTCGTTTCTGACCCCTCGAAGCGCGCGCCGCGCGCAGGAGTCGCGGAATTCATGAAGATCGCGGTCATCGGCACCGGTTACGTCGGACTCGTCGCGGGCACGTGCTTCGCCGAGAGCGGCAACACGGTCATTTGCGTGGACAACGACGAGAAGAAAGTCCGCGCACTCCTCGACGGCAAGATCCCGATCTACGAGCCGGGGCTCGACGAGCTGGTGAAGCGCAACGTCTCCGAAGAGCGGCTCTTCTTCTCGATGGACCTGGCGGACGCCGTCCGGAAATCGACGATCGTGTTCGTCGCGGTCGGCACGCCGCAGGGCGAGGACGGCTCGGCCGACCTGCGCCACGTGCTTGGCGTCGCGAACGAAATCGGCAAGGCGATGGACGGCTACCGCGCGATCGTCATCAAGAGCACGGTGCCGGTCGGCACGAACAAGAAGGTGCGCGACGTCATCGCGGCGGTCACGACGCAAGTGTTCGACGTGGTGAGCAACCCCGAGTTCCTGAAGGAAGGCGCCGCGATCGAGGACTTCATGAAGCCGGACCGCGTGGTGATCGGCACGTCCGAGCCGCGCGTCGCCGAGATCATGAAGGAGCTGTACCAGCCGTTCGTGCGCACCGGGAAGCCGATCATGGTGATGGACGAAGCGTCGGCCGAGCTGACGAAGTACGCCGCGAACGCGATGCTCGCGACGCGCATCTCGTTCATGAACGAGATCGCGAACCTGTGCGAGCGCGTGGGCGCGGACGTGAACCGCGTGCGCGAAGGCATGGGCTCCGATTCGCGCATCGGCTTCCCGTTTCTCTTCCCCGGCGTCGGCTACGGCGGAAGCTGCTTCCCGAAGGACGTGCAGGCGCTCGTTCGCACCGCTGCCGAGTTCGGCTACGAGACGAAGATCGTGAACGCCGTCGAGTCGGTCAACCGCGATCAAAAGCGCGTGCTGTTCGAGAAGGTGAAGAAGCACTTCGGCGAGAAGAACCTCAAGGGCAAGACGTTCGCCGTGTGGGGACTCGCGTTCAAGCCACGCACCGACGACATGCGCGAGGCGCCGTCGATCACGCTGATCGATTCGCTGCTCGCTGCGGGCGCAAAGGTTCGCGCGTCCGACCCCGAAGCGATCGACATGGCGTGGCGCCTCTACGGCGACAAGATCACCTACTGCCACAAGAACTACGAAGCGTGCGAAGGCGCCGACGCGCTCGTCATCGTGACCGAGTGGAACGAGTTCCGCCGGCCCGATTTCGACAAGCTGAAGTCGCTGCTCAAGAACCCCGTCGTGTTCGACGGGCGAAACATCTTCGAGCCGAAGCGGCTTCGCTCGATGGGCTTCACCTACTACGGGATCGGGATGCCGTAGGTTTCCCGTACTTCAGCGCTTCGAGTTTCCTGCATAGTGGAACGTCACCGGCGGGTTCACCGGCCGGTACGCGACATCGCAAACCGAGGCGTTGAGAAACGTGGTCACGTCGCCCGGGAAAGTCCCGTACCCTTCGTGGATGTGACCGAAGACGTGAAGCTCGGGCTTCACGCGCCGGACAGCCTCGAGCAAATCCGCGCATCCGACGCGCTCTTTCGCGATCGTTAGGTCGCCGAATCCCGCCGGCGGGCCGTGCGTGAGGAGCACGTCGGTGTCCATGGGGATGAGATCCCACTTCTGCTTGATCTCGGCTCCGCGCCTCAGATTGAACGCCCAGTCGTAGAACCAAGGCTGCCACGGGCTGCCGTAGATCCGGATTCCTTCCACCACGGCGCTTTGGTCCTGGAGGTACGTGGCGTGGGTCAGCGCTCGCCTGCACGCTTCGGCGTCGCGCTCGAAGCAGAAGTCGTGGTTGCCGGCGATCACGATTCTGTGGCGGTACGGAAGCGATCCGAGCCACCGGTTGAACTCGACGACCTCTTCGATCCGCCCGGACCGCGTCAGGTCTCCGGCATGGATGAAGACGTCGCCGGGCGGAAGCGCGATCGACTCGTGCATCCCGTGCGTGTCGCTGATCGCCACCAGGGTCAGGGACATGGGTCCGATGCTCCGATTGAGTGGGCAAGCCGCCCTCGCCGCCGGACGGGCGCCGTCGTACGGAGCGCATTCTACGATTCGCGATGGCCCCGCTCGCTCGTCCGGTTCGTCCTTTCGCAGCCCGTCGAACTTTCAGCATGAGTTGCTGGAAGCGGCGGTATTCCGCCGGCGCGGTCGAGACGGATTCTGTCGCGCACATCGGCTGGCTCGACTTAGCTACTTTGCGCGACTTCCGGCCGCGACGATTCAATCGCGTAGGCGCTTTCGAGCGCTGGTGCGATCCGATAGCATTCTGCTCACGATGCAACTGCTAGGAGAGTGGGAATCGCTAGCCGCGTCCGCGATCGTTCTCGTCGCGTGCTGCGCGCCGGGACCACGGGCGATCGCGCAGAAGCCACCCGCTCCGAATCCACAGGCGGCGAAACTCGCCGAGCTCTCGCGAACGATCGAGTCGGCAAAGCTCCCGGACCGATTGAAGGCGGTTCGCGACCTGGCGGGTTTCGGCAAGGATGCCGTTCCGCTCTTGATCAAAGCCCTGTCGAACCGCGAGGGCGCCGTCGCCGAGGCCGCGACGTCGGCCCTCGCGAACCTCGGCGCCGCCGCCGTCGAGGGTCTCATCGAGGCGTGCCGGAAGTCCGAGGCACCGCACGATGTCGTGCCGCTTCTCGCTCTTTCCGTCGTCGCTCGTCAATTCACCGAGGCCCTCCCGACGATCGCTGCAACGATCGCCAACCAACAGCAACCCGACGACATCCCTCCGCAGCTCGCCTGGGTTCTCTCGATCTGTGGGCCCGAAGGCATTCCTGCGCTCGTCTCGTTGCTCGGTCATCCGAAGTGGGGAAGGCGGCAGGTTGCTTTGGACGCCCTCGGACACATCGCACTGACTACAGACGAGGCGATTCCGCCGCTGGCGCGCGCTCTCGACGACGAACACGAGTGGGTGCGGTGGCGTGCCCTCGCGGCGCTCGGAATGCTCGGTCCACGGGTTAGAGACCACATCGTGCCGATCGCCAAGCGCCTACTCGATAAGAAAGAAAACGTGGCCGTCCGGAGAACCGCGATCTGGGCACTTCAGCGCATCGGACCGGAGGCGATTGCCGCACTGGTCGAGGCGGACGTCGCCGTCGTCACCGAAACCGCCGCGAGTCCCCCTTCCAAGAAGGGAGAAAACAAAGAGGATCGACTCCAGTCTTACGAAGTGTTCGGTGGCGTTGACGTGCGAGCGCTGCCGGCAGCGGTCGCGCTCGCGAAGGACGACCAGCGTCCCGTCGAGTGGCGAGTTGCGGCGTTGGGGTTGATCGAAACGGTCGGTGCGCCGGCGAAATCGGCGACGATGGATCTCGTGCCGTTTCTCGTTCACTCGGACGTTCGGCTTCGAATCGCCGCCGTTCGCACGCTGAACATGATCGGCGCCGATGATCCTGCCATCGTCGAACAGCTCGGACGGTCCCTGTCGGACAACGACCCCGAAGTTCGACGCGGCGCGGCGATGGCACTCGAGCAAACGACGACCAAGGACGTTGGGCTCGTGCCGACGCTCGTGAAGCTTCTCGCCGATGGCGACGCTCGCGTTCGTGGAGCCAGCGCGATTGCGCTCGGCAGCTTCGGCGATGCCGGCAGCCCAGGAATCCCTGCACTTCTCGCGATGCTCGAGGACCCGGACCAGCGGCTTCACTCGGTCGCGGCGCGGGCGCTCGGCGGAATCGGAGCGCGAGCGAGCGAGGCTGTTCCCCAGCTCATCCAGGCGATCTTCGGTTCGAAGAGCAAGATGCTCGACCTGGGACAAGCGATGATGCCGGGATTGCAGGACATCGACTTCTACGTGGCGTTGGGCCACATCGGAAAGGCAGCAGTGCCGGAGCTGGAGACAGTCCTCGCCAAGAACCTCTCCGACGAGGACGCCAAGAAAATGGTCCTCGTCCTTCGAAGAATCGGAACCGACGCGATCCCGACGCTCCGAACCGTCGCGAAAGCCGGCAGCCCCGACATTCGCATCTGGGCGGCTCAGACACTTCTCGATCTCGGCGCGGAGCCGGGCGACGTCCTTCCCGTGGCTCTCGACGTCCTGAAGTCGAGTTCCTTCCGCGCGAGAGAGAAAGCGCTGTGGATCGTCGACGCGCTCGGCCCCAAGGCGAAGGACGCGCTGCCTGCGGTTGCTCGGGCAACCCAGGACACGGAAGCCCACGTTCGGCTGGCGGCCTTTCGGGCGATCGGCTCCATGAAGGGCGACCGCGCGGAGTTCGTGAAGTCGGCAGGCGATCTCTTGAAGAAGGACCCGGATCCGGAGATCCGGGAGCGGGCCGCCTTTTTCCTAAAGCGAACCGGCCCCGAAGCCAAGGCAGCGATTCCCGCGCTCGTTTCTGCCCTGCGCGACAAGGTCCCGTCCGTTCGGTCGCGGGCGTGCGAAGCGCTTGGCGAGATCCTCCCGCCCACCGCGGAATCCGTCGACGGCCTGATCCAGGTCATCGAGAAGAAGGAGGAGCGCGACGAGGTGCGCATCGCTGCCATCGAGGCCACCGGCAAGATGGGCCCGAAGGCGAAGAAGGCGGTGGCTGCGTTAGTGTCCGCAGAATGGCTCGGGTCGTACGACGTGCGAGTCGTCGCTGCCGAAGCGCTCGGCAAGATCGGAAAGGATGCAGCTTCTGCGGTTCCGGTTCTCGTGCATCGGCTCTTGTGGGCGAAGCCGATTGCGATTCGTCGCGCGGCGGCGCAGGCACTGGGGCAAATCGGCGCCGACGCGAAGATCGCGGCACCGGCTCTAGCATGGGCGTGCGAGCATTCCGACGTCGAGCAGCGACGACGACTCGGTTTCATGTCTTCGAAATACTCGTGGGTGCACATCGGCTATCGTCCCGACGTGCTCACGACGAACTGGACGGATGACTCGTGGTCGGCAGCACGCGTCGCGGCAATCGTCGCGCTGGGCGAGATCGGTCCAGATCCGAAGCTCGTCGCTCCGGTTCTCGCTCGCCTCTCTACCGACCCGGATCAAGCGATTCAGAAAGCCGCAGCGGACGTTGCCGTCAGAATCCGCAAGTAGACATCGCGAGGAGCAGGTCCGGGAGAGAGCGCCCGCACAAGTGGGAAAAACGAGCCTGGCTCCGTATGCGTCAGTTGATCGAAGGGTCGAAGCCAGGCTCGCTGCCCGCTTGCGTCATCCGGGGGCGGCACCGCAAGTGGGAAAAACGAGCCTGGCTCCGTATGCGTCAGTTAGTCGTCGTCGTCGTCGGTGCCGGCGCCATGCGTCGACGCGGTTGCCGATGGCACGGGCGCGTGGGCCTTCTCGCGTGCGATGAGCTTCGGCGCTCGCATGCGATCGACGTGGCGCTTCACGCTCTCGTCGTCGTCCTTGCCGTCGCCGTCCATTTCTTCCTTGAACATCTCGCGGCACTCGCGGATCACGCCTTCGGCCTCAGTGATCTTCTTCTCGTTGATGAACGTCGTGGCGAGGAGATCGAACGCGTTGATCACCGCCGTCTCTTCCTCGGGGAACTTTTCGATCGCCTGGCGGAGCGTTTGCCGTGCGCCGGCGACGTCCTTCTTCTGGATCTGGCACTTCGCGCCCGTGACGAGCGCGCGCGCCGCGACCGCGCTCTCGCTGCTGTACTGCTCGGCCACCGAGCGGAGGCTCGCGATCGCGTCGTCGATCCGGTTCATGCGGCGCTGCACGAGCCCGATCTGCTCGAGCGCCGACGCCGCGATGTGCGCTTCCTCGGGGAACTGCATCGCCTCCTTGTAGGACGCGATCGCCTTGTCGGCTTCGCGGAGGCTTCGGTGGAGGTTTCCCATGCGCAGAGATGCGGTGGCGCTCCGCTTGTGATCCTGCGGGAACCACTCCTTCACCTTCGAGTAGGCCGCGATCGCCTCCTCGAGGATCGCCTTCTTCTCCTCGCCCGTCTTCTTGATGGCGCGGCGTTGTTGCGAGACCGAAATGGAAGTGCGAAAGCGGCTCTCTGTTGCGCGTTTCGGTCTCGTGGCGGGCGGGGAGACCGAAAACACAAAGTCGAGGATGAGACGCGGTTTCGCACTGAAGCTCAATCGGGATGGGCATTTACCGGGCGACAAGTGACCGCGCTAGCCATCGCCGGCGGCGCGATTTCGCCCGCCTCTCCGTTTCGCGTTTCGGTCGAGCGGAAGGTGCAAGGCGAAAACTGCCTCGCTCTGCTTGCCGCGGGGCGCGGGATCGGGACATTTGCTGCCGAGGCGAACCGAAGGTTCTCGGGCGGGATTACCTGTGGCGATACGATCCCGCCAACCGGGTCCACCTCGAGTTTGGTCGACTGCCGATCTGCGCCCAATCGATCGTCGCTGGGACGCTCCCGAGGCAAGACGCGACGATCATCGCGAGGGTGCGGAAGAGATTCCAAGCGGCTTCAGTGGGGGTTGCGCAGGTTGCGTCCATCGAACCGTCGAAGGGAATGTCGTTGGCGACCGCGCGCATTCGAGGGCGGACCTGGCGTGCTCTCCATTTCACATCGGGGTTATCTCTGGAGCGATGCGGTATTGAAACTCTGCTCGATCTTCTCGGGCGGTAGGTCGCCCCGATGACGTCGGTCGCCCTGGCTGCCTGTCTCCGAATGACGTCGATGGCCTCCCGCTGTCGCAGTAGATCACGCCCGGCCCACTGTTCCGCACGCAGTCGATTTTACGCAACGAGCGAGCCCAATTCGTCGCGAGAGCGGGGTGCGGTTGGCCGGACGGTTACGGATCTTCCACCTCGCGAAGCTCGGGCGGGAGACTCCCGACGCTCCGTGCACGGTGTACTTCGAGGAAGCGCAGTGGAAGTCGCTTGTGTGCTTTCTCAAGAAGACGCCGACGCCGCCGACCGAGCCACCGACGTTGAGAGATGCCATGCGGAAAGTGGCCACCCTCGGCGGATTCGTGGGAGGAAAGTCAGACAACCCGGGGACCGAAACGCTCTGGAGGGGACTGCCGCGTCTGGACGACATCACGGCAACGTTCGACATCATCGCGCCATGGGGGACGGCCAGAGCCGACACTTCATGACCGTGTCCAGCGACCGGGATGTGGGCGATGCTGAGGTCGAGGGGGTGGGGCGATGCGAGATCTTGGATCGACTATTTCGCCAGCCGACGACGGCGCGAACTTCAGTGATGTGATCATCGTCGAATAGCCCGAGGTCCTTCACGTCGCCCGGGATTTCCACCAAACCAACGAACCTACACGAGCGTCGCATTGCCGGCAGTCCTTGCCTGGGTGATCCGGCTACGGGGCCCAACCGACAACGACACTTCAATACGAACTGTAAGTCAGCAAGCCGCCTACCGCGTCCGTGTAAATGCACCCATTCTCAGTGAGCGCATCTCGCACCCTCCGTGCAACACCTGAATCGCGCCCACCATCTGTTCTACAAGTCTTATCAGCACTCGGTCCTCCGGGCACCATTGCGATCGGACTCCAATCGAACGGTTCACCCCAATCGTTGCGACTCGTCCGATACAATCGTGCATGCAATGTGACACTCGTTGCGTTGTAGGTGCCATCGACCGCAACTAAAGAAGGCCCCGAACACCTCGTCACAACATCGGCCATCCGGAGAATCTCCTTCGGGATTGACATATTCACGCCCTTTCGACCAGCACAAGGTAGCGCGCGTCGATCTCGCCACCGTCGTATGGCCCGTCCCCATCAGCATCGATCTGTGGAGTGTCGAACGTTACGAAGTAGAATTCAAGCATCCCACTTGTACTTTCCACACTCCTCGGACATCCGATGTGCTTCTTGACCGTTCCTACTTGTCCTTTGGCCCAGTGGTATTGGTCGGATACTTTCACGCGATCACCTGGATAGTATCGCACTTCTTAACTCCTCGCATCGCCAGCGATTTCGTTTTGGGCCGTGGGTCGAGCACGTTACATTTTCTCGACCCACCTCATTCATCACGATCAAAGATGGCCATCACTTACTTGAGATGACATCACTTTGTACGCACCTGGGCGAAATAGTCCGGCGACTTCTATCAGACGTCGGTCACAACCATACATTCTGTCGTTGTCGCCCACGCGTTACAATCCGCAACATTCATTGCTGCGACTGTCTAGCCTTTTCGCCCACTCGACACATTAGGCTCCAGCTTCGGCTTCGGATAATCGATCTTTGGCTTAGTTTCAACAATTTGCCCCGTCTTGACGTTTCTGTAAGCGTGAGCTGACACACTTCGTCCATCGCTCAACGGCGCAGATTTACTGCTAATTTTTTGCCAGTCACCTGGCTGCCCGCCGTGCACATTCACAAGGCGATTGATATCATCAATCGGTTTTTGGGTCCCAGCGCCGGCTATCGGTGTTCCGTTGGTCGACATTAGTTCCTCAGTCCCTTGCTGAAATGCAGTGTCTTTGCGGTATTCTGCTGCAGCCGCAGCATTATGCGCTTCCGGTGCGTGGCTCGGAGCGCTGCCTCCCTGTGGGCTTTCCCCAGTTGACGCCGGCCTAACGCTGGTCTCAACCTTTGCCCCCGCTCCAACTCCCTCTTGTAGAGCACCCTCGCTCTTCCCCATGCTTTTTTGAAGGCGAGCCAAAAGCTCCGGACCGTGCTCTGCGGCAAGCTCAACGCCCGCATCTATCAATCCGACTGCCATCGTGGTAAGTTCGATTCCGGTCATCATATTCTCAACAAGCTGCGTCGTTGGGGAAGTAGGATCAACCCCCGCGCTTTCCTTGAACGTGCCCTGAATCTTTCCCATAGAGCTGTCACTAATAAATTTGTCGGCGATTATCGCATTGGCCTTCGTCACACCCCGTCCGAATATCTTGTCAAACAAGTTCATGGGCTCGTCTGGAGGACACTTCGGCGGGCCGGATTGTGTGCCGAGTGGATCAAAGCCGCCGGATGGATTGTCGCCAACATACCCGTACGGATTGCCTGCGTTGAGGCCGTCTCCCCACACCCCGATCGGGTCCCGCGACGTAAACCTTCCCAAGGTGGCGCTATAGTACCGCGCCCGCATGAAGTATAGCCCCGTCTTCTGATCCCTGCGGCGTCCGACAAACAGGTACGGACATGTTGGAGTGGACGGCCCCAGGGTGACCGTGACTTGCCCGTAAGGCGAGTAGTCGTAGGCCTCAACCAGCGTGCCCGAGCCGCCCGTGAGCCCCGTCGTCGAGCCATTCCTGTTTTTCACGAGCGTATACGTCGAGCCGTCCGACTTCACCATCGACAGCACGTCGTCGGGACCGCTCCCGAGCACGAATGATGTGTAAATTGTCAGCGGCCAGACCGCTTTCGTCTGCTTGATTTCTCGAATTCCGTCGTTCGTGAAGAACCACCCCTCTGCCAGGACCCGACGTCCTTCCGCGTCGAAGGCGTAATACTGCTCCGAGACTCCGCTCGGCGTTGCCGCGACAATTCGCCCCTTGGCGTCGTAGACATAGGTGTTGACGTTGGGGTTATTGCCATACGCCGTGAGATTGCCGCGGGCGTCGTACGCAAGGGAAACACCATCGAATTTCGTTGCACCGCTTGAATCGGTGTATTCGTGAACTGAGTTCGTCGAGTTCGGGTTCGCGTTGTGAGTGAGCCAGTTCCCGACCCCGTCGAGCCCGAAGGATTCCGTGACCGGTTCCGGGAACGACGGCGAGGTCCCGATCGTGTACGTCGTCAGTCGATTGGTTCCGTCATACGTGAGCTTTTTCGAGTTCGCGGGCTGAAGGACCTTCGTTTCCGTGAGTTCGTTTCCGATTGCGTCGTACGTGTAGTCGTCGCCCACGAGTAGCGCCCCGGCGCCGTTTCGATGGTTCAGGTGGATCGTCCGGCGCAGTCGGTTGTACCCTCCCTGCCCGATTTCGACCGTCGATCCATTCGTGGCGTTCACCTGGCGACGCAGGCGGTGACCGCCTCCCAGGTACTCGAAGGAGTGCTGAAGCACGCCATTTCTCGAAACCGTCTTCAGGCGATTCAGCTCGTCGAACGTGTTCGTGACCGAGTACGACGTGGCTTGCGTGGATGTCTCGTTGCCCACGGTATCGTATCCCGAAGTTACGGTGTCCGTGAAGAGCCCGCTTGGCGTCTGGAGGCCTTGAACGTCCGTTCGAACGTGTCCGTGAGAATCGTACGCCTTCTGGACGGTCGACATCAGGGTGGCGTTGGTGTTGTGGACTTTGGACGCGCTTGTCTCCACAATCGGCCGGGCGAGTCCGTCATAAGCAAACGCCTCCAGCGTGACACCCGAAAGGTTTGAGATTGCGTCGAGCGTGTACGTCGCGTTCGTCTTGCGAAGGGCGGCATCGTACGTGTAGTCGACCGCAAAAAGGCGACTTGGAGTAGTGGCCGCATCGTAGTGCTCCTCGCGGCGGAGTGGGCCCTCCCGAAAGTAGGAGAGGTTGTCGCGGGTGTTGTCAGCATACGTGACTTGCGTGATCCGCCCGGCGCCGTCATAGATCGTCGCCGTCACTTTTCCTCGATCGTCGACTTGAGTCTTCACTTTCCCTTCGCCGTCAAACGATCGTTTGATCGTGATGAACCCATCCGCATTCTGCGGACCCGGGATCACTCCGACTGCATTCGGATCGAGACTCCCGCCGTTGTGCTGCGTCGTTGAGTCGTATATTCCTTGAAATCCGGTGCGCGTGACGACGTTGCGGCCTCCGGTATCGAAGTAGCTCCGCGTCCCGATGAGATTGGGATGCCAGACCCCGATCGGATCGCCGAGACTCGAGTAGACGGTCGTCGTGACGATCTGGTCCGGAGTGCCGGGCTCGCGGATGTCCGCGATCTTGCGATCGAGCGCGTCGAAGTCGTGTCGCGAGACGTAGGTTTCCGGCGTCTCGGTGCCGCTCAGGCCCGTGCCGCTCATTCCGACTTCGGTCGAAGTTTCGGTGACTCGGTTCAAGGTGTCGTCATACTGGGTGTGCGTGCTGTTTGACGTGGTGAAACCGGCAACTTTTGGAAGGATCTCGTCCGTTTCCCGGCCGGTCCCGTCGTACGAAGTCGTCGTCACGCGCCCGAGGTCGTCCTTCTCGGCAACGACGAGCGAGCGGCCGTCATACGCCGTCTCGGAGTAGACTTTGCCTGAGTGACTCGAGGAGCCAAGCTGGGTCTTTTGCCACGATCCGCCCGAATTCTGCCACTGAAAGTAGTCGTCCTCGATCCGGAACAGCCGATTTCGCTCGTCGTACTTGTAGTTCGTGTCGGCCAAAGTCGGAGGCGGCTGCGTCGCGTCGTTGGGATCACGCGGCCCCTTCTTGACGATTTCGACGATGTTCGAGTTCTGATCAAACCTCTGCTCCACACGGATCACGCCTCCGTTTGCGAGCGTAGGTTGCTGGAGCGCCGTGCGGCGATCAAAACCATCGTATTCGAGCGTGGTCACGTAGTTTCGCTGGCTTCCTAAAACGGTCGCTGACGTCAAGTTGCCGTTTCGATCATGCTCGAACTGAACGAACGGATCGTCGGTCGTTGTGGGAGGAACGGCAAGGGAGCTCGGTGATGGGTCCGGGGTGAAGTGCGTTCGCTTCGTCAGGACTCGGCCGACGGGATCGTACGTGTAGGTCTTCGCGCGTCCTTCCGGAGACACCTCCTTGATCACCTGTCCGTTGCCGTCGTAGTGGTAAAAGGTCTTGAGCCACGTCGGCGGATTCTGCGGGGTGGGGGGAACTCTCGGATCGATGAGCTGCTCCGCGACAGCCCGCGGATAGTCAAGCAGGTCATAGCCGAATCGAGTCTTCAGATAGTGGTATTGCAGGTCATTCGGGTCGGAACCGCTCGTGTTCGTGCTCGGGTCGTCGTTGTACCGTCGCATTTCGATCTTGTTGTTGTTCAAGTCGTAGGAATACTCTGTGCGCTCGTACGCGGCATTTGCGCTCCGCGGAGTGCCCGTCGAATCGACGTCGCCCTTCTCTTCGTCCGTGAGCCGGTTCACTTCATCGTAGTGACTGACGTGGTAGTTCCCGTGCGGGTCCTTCTCCCAAAGGTCCTTCCCGTATGGATCGACGCCGTACTCCGTCTTGAGCTTCAGGTAGCCGGGGTTAGACGTGTTGAAGACGTCGGCGTCGACGACCACCCACCGCAGGTAGCCCGTCTTCGCCCCGACTGGCGTGTTCAACGAGAACGTGCCCGTGCCATCGGGGTCACTCGACGAATAGTACTCACACTGGGTGTATTTCGATTCCGGATCACGCATCCAAGACATCTGACCTGCGTCGTTTTGCGCGAAGAGCTCCGTCGCCGACTGCTGCCCGAAGAGCTGGACGGTAAGTTCGTTCGGATCGCCGACAACCGGGTGCTGAGTTCGAATGACCTCGCCCACTCGCTGGTCCGTTCGCCCGTCGCCATTCACGTCGGCAAGCCCCAATGAGATGCCGCTCGTATCGAGCCCCCAGACGCTCGCGTCCGGAACACTCGATCCCTCCTGATAGTCAAACGTGCTCGTCGTCGTCAAGTTTCGTGCGTCCGTATGTGTACGTACTTGGTTTCGGAACGGCTCGTACGTCCACGTTTCCACCAAGTCCGCCGGGTACGTGGTGTCTTCGGACGATGCGTGTTCCGTGCGGGCGAGAAGGTTCGCGCCCTGGAACCGATCGCGTGGGACGAAATTGGTTTGACCGATGTCAGGATTCACGAAGTAGGACTTGCCGGCAACGTCGTCCAGCTCGAATTGGAAGGTCTCTTCCTCCCAGTTGCCGCGTGGATGCACCGTCTTCACGACCTTCGGTTGGTACGCGTCGTGCGCACTTGTCGGATTGTCTGGGACGTAAGAGAACTGCGTCGTGAGATCTTGTGCGGGTGGACCGGGCAAATGATCGGTTCTCGACAACTCCCGACTCTGCCAATCGAAGACCTGCGTCCGCGTCATCGATGGCTGCGTGAACGGATACAGGTACTGCGTCGTCGTCACCGTGTAGTCGTCGAAGCACCCGGTGTGATCATAAGTGTAGTGAACGTGTTTTCCGGAGCCCCCGAAGCTGCATTCAAACGAGCCGTCGCCGTCAAGGTCGACGGGCAGCGTCTCGGTTCCCGTGTATCCACCGAGATAGAGGTCGGACACCCGAGTCACATCCCAGTAGCCTGTTGTTTGCTGGGAGATGCTCTCGGTTTCGAATCGGGCGTCGATGACCGAAATGCCCGTTGGATTCGCTGGCGCGTTGACGGTCATGCCTTGCAGCAGGAAAACTCCGGTTTGCTTGAATTCACTCCGGACCTCCACAGCTGGCGCTGGGATCGTCGTCGTGGTGTATCCGAAGCTCCAAACCTGGGAATTGGGGTCTGATTGAGTCGCAACTTTTGGAGTCGTAATCGATCCCAATAGTCCGCTGGCGGTGTAGCCGAAAGTCGTTCGCCGGCCAAGGAAGTCGTGCATGGCGATCGTCTTGAGCGACGTCATGCTTTCGTACTCAAATGTCAGGGCCTCTCGCCCAAAGTTGTCAATAATGCTTCCGAGGCGCCCCTGGGGGTCGTAGTGATACCGAATCTCATTGCAGTTCGGATCAACGGCGCCTGGATCAGGAGCGCACATCGAATTCGACGGATAGATTGTCCTTAGGAGCAAAGCGATCGCTTTGACGCGGGTGCGCTTCTCGTCCGACGGCGATGGTGCAGACGGAGGAAGCGGCGAGGCGACGCCAGCGAGGAACGTGTGCTCTAGTACGGGATAAAACGTCGAGTAAACGTCGATCGACCCGTCAGGATGACGAATCTGGACGGTGTCGCAGTCCAGGAGCATCTCATCGTAAACCCCGAGTGACGGGACGAACTCGAGCGGCCCCACGTGCTGACTCGCCAGCTGAAGGTCTCCCAGCGGCTTTGGCCCCATGAATCGTTCGGTGCGATGTGCCTGCATCTCTAGCGGAATCCCTATCGTATTGCAGTCAGGGAACACGGTGTAGCCGGCAGTCGTGCCACCGTTCGGTGGAAAGATCCCACCAAGGCCAGCAAGGTTACCGCTCGGAAGACCCATCGGCGTGCGTCCTTGAAATGCGGCGCGGGAATTCATCGCATCCCGGTTGATCCACACGTGTGTTCCGCCGCTTCCATCGTGCTCCATGATCTCCGAGACAGCGCTAAGCCACGTCAGGTACGGTGAGGACTTTGGGGAATCGCCGCACGGGTTTTTCGACTGGTCCGAGAAATCCACGACGAGCATCTTCTCCCAGCTCCCAGACCAGAAGTGCCCGAACGTGCTCCCGGGGCGATTGGCGTTGCTCTTGAAGATGAGCTCGGGCTTGATGTCCTGCGTTCGTCCCTTGAACGAGTACGGTAGGGGCAACGTGAAAGTCAGAGTGCCCGAGGCTGGATCGACGACTGCATGATCCCGCGTGGCGTCCTGCGCAGGATCGAGTCGATTGGTAAACTGGACAGATCCCTCATCTTGCAGCGCGAGCCCGTCGGGTAGCGAGAACAGATTTGGACCGTTCTGGCTCTGGGCGACCCAGGACGGTGGAAGTCCATCTTGTCCGCCATGACGGGTGTTGGGATCATTGCACGTTTCCGGGAATTCCCACTGGATAGTTCGCGCGCAGTTTGGATCGTCGGCAGAGACGGTCGTGCGCACCGCGACCTGTATCAAGATGCCGCCCGCGACGGTTGAGAGTACAAGAAGTGTGCCCAGGGCCGCTCTTGACAAACGAGTTGAGCCTACCGATTCGCGTCGCATGATCTCGCTCCTCCTCAAGTCGTGCCTATTGTGGCAATCGCCATTGGACCGGGTTGAAGTTATGTTCGCTGATCGTTTTTCTGAGATCGCCAACTATCAAGGCGCTCTGCGACCCCCTGCAGACGGTGAGGCATCGCCTCCGATTCGCCGGATCGCACGGATAGTCGGATGGCGATGGGATTAGTTGCAGCAAGTTTGGCGAAATGATCGCCAGATGCCGGAACGATTGTCTTCCCCACGTTGAGTCCATCGCCGTCGCTGGCGTAGCGACGCTGATGAGATGTTTGTTCAGCATGACCGTTCAGGGCCAGTGGCAGGACCATTCCACCGGCGGTTCATGAGAAGGACTTCTCGCTTCGTTGGCAAAATAATACCGATCGAGCAAAGATCGAACAGGGAAAAGTGAAAAACTTTTCGTGAAGATGATCGCGACGTCCCTCTTGTCATGCGCCACCTCCCGCCCGACCCTCTCGCTCCTAGCGAACACGGGAGATAGTCCCGCGTCGGTCGCGGGTGTTGCAGAGATTCTTCTCGGATTCGTGGAGGGCGAGCGGTGTGCGAGTTCGCTCGGGCGAGGCCTAATTCTGCGGACCGCGCTGCCGTTCGTTGAGTCGGTCCCTGGTGCTGATGTCCGTGACGGCCGCGGCGATCACCCTGGCGCGCTTGAGGTTGCGCGTTTCGCCGATCGCATGCGCCCCAAGAGAGGCGACGGCTCCGCGGCCCGATGGCGTTCTACGCCGCGGTCGGTCTAGCGGAAATCGCTCCGCCAGCGACGCAGATTTCGCGTCGGATCCTCTTCTCTAGTCGAAGAGATCTCGCTGAGTTCGTCGGCGCCGCGCCGCGCATCGCGATCGTTAGGAAGCGAGGCAGCAATTAGGACTCGACGAAAAAGGCGCGTCCCCCTTGACACGATTCTTCCGTTCGGTAAAAGGGCGGGCGAGGGATGACAACTAGCTCAAGGAGAACGGACTCGCTGCCAAAGACGTTCCTCAATCGACGTTGATCAACGACTCACCACCGTGATCGAAGGGTCCAAAACGCACGCCCTGTGCGAGTCTCGTCGATTTGCGGTTGGATGAGCGCGAGTTTCACCGTGTAGAAGCACGAGTGGCGCCGTCGTCGGAATTGCACGGCGCTGGGGATGAGACCGCGGACTGGGTGGGCGTCGCGGTCGGAGAATGGAGGGATTTTCGGTGTCGCGCCCCATCCGTTCCTTGCGTTCCCTACTTCGTTCCAGTGACGAGGGGCTGCGCCGATGACGACTCGTCGCTGCACGACGACCGATCCTTCGAGTGTGAGCCGCGTTTGGAGGCGATCCCCGTGAAGGAAGACGAGCGGTCCTACGACGTCGTGATCATCGTATCGGGTTTCGGCGGAACGATGACGGCTCTCACGATCGCCCACAAGCTTCATCCCGCGGAACTACGCGACGCGCAGAACGCTCTCAGGACGCTCCTCAAGGATGATCCCGAGGCCAAGCAGCCCGCGACGCAGAAGCAGCAGAAAACGGTCACTGACTTGATCGAACGGCTCACGAAGACCGGCGCATTGAAACGCATCCTCATCCTCGAGCGAGGAACGTGGTGGACGACGCCCGTCCCGACGGTGCAGGACCAGAAGATCGCGACCCCTGACTTTCTGAAGAAGCACGGGCAGCCCTTTCAGTACTGGAGTTCCCTCGATCACTTCAAGGGCGTCCTCGACCTCTTCACACGCTGTCTCAAGCGACCTGGAAACGAGGATGGTCTCTTTGACATCTCGCACATGGGAAAGCGGGGGTTTCTCGGGCTCTTCGGTGGCGAGAATGATGGGATCTCGGTCCTTCGTGCGAGCGGCGTTGGCGGAGGATCGCTCGTCTACTCGAACATCACGGTGCGCCCGCCGGAATTCATCTTTGCTGACTGGGCAATGAGCTGGTCGAAGATCGATCGCGACAAGTACTACGAGCTCGCCAAGCATGCGATCGGCTACGGCGTCCCTCTTGCTTGGAAGGAATTCGCTTCCGGAAACCTCCCGTACAAGAACGCGCCGGACGTCGCGGGAGCGACGAACGCGGGTCTGAGTAACGTGTCGGCGCAATCGACTCGGCTCGACCCGCACTGGGAAACGAGCCCCGACCCCTTCATTCCCGTCAACTCACCCCGAAGCGTGAAGCGACTCGGCAGCGATGGGAGCTACTGGCTCTCGCGGGCTCGCGTTTTTCAGACCGCGATGAAGGCCATTCGACCGAACGGGTTTCACACGGTCGATTCCTCAATCAACGACCTCACGCCGGAGCGGGCGCCACTCTCTCCGCCGCCCAAGCCTGGAGACCCGCCGCCGCCCCTCTACGACTCGCTCGTTCCAGCGAACTATCCACCGAATGCGTCATTCCCGAAGGCGGTCAACACCTGCGAGCGTCAAGGTCGCTGCACGCTGGGATGCCTTCCCGGGGCGCGGCACACGCTCAACAAGCAGCTCATGGGGGCCGCTTACGGAAAACCGACTGATCCCGTGCCGGTGCCGGCATTCCCCAACATCGAAATCCGCGCGCTCGCGGAGGTCGACGTCATTTCACCCTCCGACGACGGCTACATCGTCGAATACTTCGGGACAGAAGATCGCTCGCGTAAGTCGACGCCGGTTCGCGCGCGGCGCGTGGTCATCGCGGCCGGTTGCCTCGGTACGAATGAAATCCTCCTTCGGTGCCGGGAGCGAGAGACCCTTCGCGGCCTGAGTCCACGCCTCGGAGAAGGATTCTCGACAAACGGCGACTTCATCGCCTTTCTCAATCCGACAAAAGAACCGGTCAACCTCAGTCGCGGCCCCGTGCAGACGTCGGTTGCGCACTTCAATGATCAACCGGGCGAAAACAACCGACTCTTTCACATCGTCGAGGACGAGGGAATTCCCAAGGCGCTCGCTTCGACCGTCGGGTTCGGCGAGCCGCTCGTTCAGTCGCTCACCCGCCGCAGACGGCTGCCTCTCTTGTGGATTCTTTTCAAGTCGGTCGTCGCACGCGGCTGGCGGAACTTCCGAGCCCTTTCAAAGAACGCTCAAGAGCGTCAGGAGTTCTTCAAGTCAGAGGAAGAACTCACGATGAACATGATGTGCATCACTGCGTCCGGGCGGGATCAGGCGAAGGGGAAGTTGCGGCTCGGAAACACGAACCGACGAGAGACGTCTCTGCGCGTGAGCCCGATGGACAAGATCCCCTTCCACAAGGACCCGATCTTCACGGCCATCAACCAGACGCTGAACGGCGATAACGGACTCGCGAACCAGCTCGTCCGACCGGAAGACAAAGGCAAGCGTCAATTCAAGAACCCATTCCTGAGCCCCACCGCCGAAGCGCTCGAGGCGGATTCGGTGACGATCAGCCATCCGCTGGGTGGATGTCGGATCGGCAAGGACGCGACGAGCGGTGTCGTCGACGAGTTCGGCCGGGTCTTCGACCAGTCAAGTTTGGATGGGCGCGGATTCTACGAGGGTCTCTACGTCGCGGATGCGGCGATCATTCCGACCGCACTTGGCGTGAATCCCTCTCTCACGATCTCGGCACTCGCACTTCGCGTAGCCGAAAGGATCGTCGTCGAGTGGGGCGAAGTCGAATCGGAGAACCTAGCGGAGACCGAAGCGCTGACGGGCTCGAGGACCTGATCGAGCACGCAAACCTAATCAACAGACGCCGAAGACCGAAGGGATCGAGAAGCCGGACTCACGAGTCCAACGGAGGCAGCGATGCTGGTCATCATCAGCGACTTACACATCACCGACGAGACCACGGCGATCAACGTTCATCCGAGTGCATTTCAAATGCTTGCAGCCGAGATCCGGAGCGTCGTCACGAATGCGGAGAAGAACGTTCGTGACGTCCACGTTGTTCTTCTCGGCGACATCTTCGATCTCGTTCGAACGGCGTATTGGAACGCCAACCAAGTTGCCCTGACGTCGAGGCCCTGGGGCGGCAAGCTCGACGAAACGACCGCCATGAACCCCGACCCGGCCGTCGAGGGTCAGTTCCAAGCGATTCTTTCGCGCATCCTAAAGACCAGTAGCGCCACGGCCCTTCACGACCTTCTCGCCGACCTTCCGAACGGGAACGGTCAGACGCGACACGTGACCTACGTGATCGGAAACCACGACCGCGTGCTCAACAACTTCAAGTCCTTGAAGACGCAAGTCGAGGCCTGGTTTCCGCAAGTCCAATTCACAAATCAGCTCTCGGCGAACGACTACCACGTCCTCGCTTGCCACGGTCACGAGTGGGACGAGAACTGCCACGGCTGGGAGTTCAGCCAGCGAGTGCTCGAGGCGAAGCCGCCCTTCGGCCGATTCGCCCCAGACGCCTACCGAGTCATGGCGATCGGAGAAGTCGTTACCGCGGAGCTCTTGTCCGGATTCATCCATGGCGTCGAGAAACGCCTCACTCCCATGGGACCAAAAGAGAAGTCGCTTCTTCGAAACTTGAAAGACGTGAACAACGTGCGCCCGATGACGGAGGTCTTTCGCTGGCTCGCATGGATCACACGCGGAGAAGCACCGAAGTACATCAAGGTCATCCGTGAATCCCTTCTCGATGCGCTCGACGGAACACTCGAGTGCACGCTCGCCAAAAAGTGGGACGACATGAAGCCGGACCTCGTCGTGTCGGGCGATCTCACGGACTACCTCGACAAGGCTCGATCCGTGGTCCGCAATTCGCCTTCCCTCGACGGGCTCGGAAAGCTCATCTCCGACGTCGAAAAGATCGTCGTGGCGGTCAAGACACGACTCGGGGTCAGCACTCTGGATAGTCTCGCGGAAGGCGCTCTTCACGACTTCGAGGGGCAGAACGTACCTGGGGTCGATTACGGCAAGGTTCAGTACATCGTCTACGGTCACACGCACGAGGCGCGCCACGACGTACGACGGGCATTACCCGATGGAAGGCTCCAGATGTACATCAACACGGGAACATTCCTTCCGTTCGTCGATCAGTCCCTCGACGGCACAAGCTTCTGGGAAGCGTATCGGATGACCTACGTGACTTTCTTCAAGGATGACGAGGACACGAAGAATCGGCAGGGAACCGGTCCGACGATGGACCTTTGGAACGGGATCAAGAGAAAGGTCTACTCGGAATAGCGCGCCTCATCGGTTGATGCGAACACGATCCGGCGAACGAAATGCGACGAGGCCGAGTTCCTTCCAGGGACGCCAGGTCGACTTGAGGCCAGAAACAAACAGACGGAAAAAGGAGAACGAAGATGAACGCTAAGGGAACCCAGGCGATGAAGCGTGACCACGCGAAGATCAAGAGCCCCAATGGCAGCGGCCCCGCCGAGAAGCATCGGCCCATGCGTCCGGATTCGGGCTCGATGATGAAAGGAAGCACGTTCGCCGAGATGTTCCGCTTCCAGATTCAGGACCTGCGCCACCTGAAGCTCCCGCCGTGGCTCAACCTCGCTCTGCCCACGCAACGGAAGGACCAAGCGGTACTGAACGCGACGGAGCAGGGTCGCTTCTTGTGCGCGATCAACACGCTCATCGACAACGGGACCTACGGTCAGCTCGTCGACATCCACGCGGAAATGCACATGCAGCACACCAACGACCGGCTTCTTCCGTGGCATCGCGTTTTTCTTCTGCAGCTCGAGAACGCGCTGCGCGCACTCCATCCCGACGTGAGCATTCCGTACTGGGATTGGACGAAAGCGTCGGAGCAGGCGATTCCAGCGTGGCTCACGGGAGTCACTCCGACCGTCACGACGCCGACTCGAACCCTTGTTGTCACGCGCGCGCCCAAGTCTTCCACGGATCTCGCGACGATCGCGTCCAACATGTCGACGATCCTGGCCATGCCCGACTTCGGGCCGTTCGCAGCGAGCGTGAATGGCGTGCACGGTGCCGTCCACATCTGGGTGGGCGGGACGATGGCCGACGCATCGACGTCACCGGCCGACCCCATCTTCTGGATGCACCACGCGAACCTCGATCGATTGTGGTGGCAGTGGCACTCGATGGCCAGCCACGCCGGTAAGAACCCGCCCTTGACTGGCGCTGACGCAGTGATGGACCCATGGACCTACACAGAGCCCGACACACGCGACATCGCTACGCTCGGGTACAGCTACGTTTGAGGCGGCGCATCAACGAAAGGTGGCGTCCGGGCCGTTGTGGCAAGCGGCGAACGGCGTCAATGGCGCTTTGCAGGTCACCGATGCGGCGACTGAGAAGAGCATTCCGAGGCACGGGGTCGCCGGGTCTTGCGCCTGAGACGCCGCATGCGTCGTGGCGCCGTTCGTACTCGAGCTGCCGCGGACGATTCGCGAGCTGACGAGGAGCATCGGCGGGTGAATCGGTCATTGATTCGGTAGTGGCTGATCAAGCAGCGCGAATGACACCTCGGGAATGATTGGGGGGTCGCATGCAGTCGATCATCATCGGCGTCACCTTTTTCCTCGGCGTGGTCGTCGTAATCGTCGCGATCGTCGCCCTCTTCAAGAAGATCACCGGCGGCAAGGGATCGCTGAAGTTGCCTGGTGGTATCGAGATCTCGGGAACAGGCGCTTCGATCGTGTTCCTTCTCGTCGGCGCTGTCCTCGTCCTTTCGAGTTTCGGTTGGGCCGCGACTCAAAAGGAAGTCGTGGCAAAGGAGAAGCAAGTCGTCGAGAAGGACCAGACGATCGCCAGCGAGCGGAAGGAAAAAAACGAGATCCTGCGCGAGACGGCCACGGTTCACGAGAGTCTGAAGAAGCAGGTTCAGGTGAACGACGAATTGAAGCGACGTATCCCCGCGTCCGTGCTCGAGGAGATGCGCAGGACCAATCCAGAGCTACTCAAGGCGGCGGCGACTGAGATCTCTCCCGCCCTGAAGACCCGACTCGCAACCGTGGACCATCACTGACGTGGACGATTTGACTTCGCGATCATGAAGTGGAGGCAAGCCGCGCGTCCGGCCGCTTCGACCGAAGTCGACAACAGGTTCATGAATCCCACCGGAAAGGGGGGGTATTCGATGCGCAAAGCCGAGAGACTCCTGATCCTTGCCGCTCTCCTCCCTGCACTATGTTCCCCTGTGCAGGCAGCGAAGACGGTCCGGATCGCCGCCTACAACATTCAATTCCTCAGCACCGACGTCGTGAACCAGGGCGATCGTCTGCCGAAGTTGAAGCAGGTGATCCAGCTCTTGGACGCGGACGTCATCGGACTCGAGGAGGTCAAGGACCGGGCCGCACTCGAACTCGTCTTTCCGCCCCAAGATTGGCAGCTCGTGATCGACGACGACAGCTCGGACCTCCAGGACTTGGCGTTGGCCGTCCGAAAGCCGTTTACGGTTCTCGGGGTCAAGCCCACCTTGGACGCGGACGATCAGAACTTTCTCTTCCCGGGCGCGGCGAACGACTCCTTCTTCCCGAACCGACGTGATGTCCTCGCGGTCGAGGTCCAGGTGCCAAACGAGTCCGCGACTTTCTACATGATGGTCGTTCACCAAAAGTCGCGGGTCGGCGGGCGGGCGACGACAGACTTTCGTCGCGAAGGGGGCGCGAGTGCGCTCGTCCAGAAGCTCAAGGCCGATTTCGACGACAAGGACTTCTTTCTGCTCGGCGATTTCAATGACGACCCAGACGACCGTTCCTTGAACATCCTCGAGCAAGGCGACCCGAACGCGCTCGGCGGCCCGAACGACAACACGGCCGTGTTCTTGATCAACCTGATGCAGCCGCTCGTTGCTCAGGATCGCGTCAGTGAAGGCCTCGGGGCAAACGACATCGATCCGGTTACCAACAAGATCAACACGATCGATCCGCAGAGTCGAAAGCGCGACAACGACGCTCGCGGCACGAATCAGAACACGGGAGCGATTCTCTTCGATCAGATCCTCATGCCCGGCTGGATGCAGGATCGCTACGTCCAGGGCTCCGCAAAGGTCTTCGACGACGGGGTCGCGCTCCGAGGGACGAAAGACGATCGAGCTTCGGATCACTTGCCGGTCTATGCCGAGTGCGTCTTCGGAAGCGACGGGCCGGGGGGCGGGGGAGGAGGGAGTGGCGACACGGACATCCGGATCGCTTCTCTGCTTCCGAATCCGAACGGCGACGACAAGAGCCACGAGGAAGTGACGCTTCGAAGCGTGGGTGCCGCCGATCTGAATCTCACAAGCTGGAAGCTTCGAGATCGCCAGAGTCACGAGTTCGCCCTCTCTGGGACGATCGCCGGCGGCGCGACGCTCACGATCGTCCTCAAGAACACCGCGCTCGCGCTCAACAACGGAGGAGACGACGTGTCGTTGTTCGATCCCCAGGGAGCACTCCGGCACTTGGTGACCTATACGGCGATCCAGGCCAAGCCGGGAAAGGTCGTCGTTTTCCCATGAGTCTTTGGACCGTCGCCTCCTCGATTACGGCGTCACGTCGAACTACCTGCGCAGACTTGAGGGAGTGAACATGGCTACTGACCAGACCGGGAGCACGCTACTCAGTGACGTCGCTACGCTCGAAGACCCGGAAGCTGTGAGGGCAGCCGCGGCGCGATCTCGGCTCGCTCCAAAGGACGGGAATGCTGCGACCCACAATGCGCTCCTCCTTCTCGTCGCACTGACCGTACTGGGTTGGCTTGCGGTCTTTCTCGCGGGCCTCCTCGTGAACTCGCGCCCGTACCGAGAATCGATCACGGGCGGGATGCCAGGCGCCACGGTGTTGACGATGGGCGCGACCTGGGTGATGGCGTTCGGCACCTACACGGTCACCAACGCCGCCGTCCTCACGCTTCTTGCGGGACTCGCGGGCGGCCTCGCCTACCGATATAGTTCGATTGCGTCCGCCCAAAATGCGGTCACGGCAACACCGGAACCCGAGAACACGCTGCCGGGCGCCGTCTTGCGTGCCTTCTTCGTCTACATCGCGGGGCTCGCGGGTGTGTTCGTGATGGTGAAAGATCCGTTCGGCGACACGTCCCCGGATCAGTATGGCCGAGTTGCTGGGCTCTTCTCGGTCCTCGCATTCGTGCTTGGGTACGATCCGTCTGGGTTCACGAAAGTGATGCAGAGCATGTTGACGAGGATCAAGTGAACGAACCGGGGGCAGCCGGCATTCGCGGGCGCGCGAGCGTGGAATGCGGCGCGCCGAGGAATCTGTCGTCCAACCTTGGCTGAAGGTGACCCGCGGCCTCGTTCTTTGAGCGCGTCACGTTTTTCCGACCGACGGCGCATAGCATGCACTCTCAATGTCCGGCAGCGACTTCCATACCGCAAATCGAACCCCATACCGGATCGCGTCAACGATTGCTTGGGCGTCGAGTGCAGATCCGGTGATCGTAGCGCCACCCTCAACGGGCATGAGACCTTCGAATTTCACGTTACTCTTGAACGACTCGTTGCGATTGCTCATGATTCCGCGCCCGAGCTGCGAGGCGATCGTCGCGTTCTGCGTTCGATCGATGAAGGTGACCTGCACGTCACAGTTGATCCACGCTCCCCGAATCGACTTCTGCACATCCCAGTCGATGCCACTAAACGTCCGAAGAGTTCCGTTGCTCTCCACGCCGAAGGACTGCCACTGGATGTTCGTGACGGCGACGTTCATCAGGAGTCGCGCGGTTTCTGCCTTTTCGGGAATCGAAAACCGATGGAATGCCATCACACTACTCGCGAGCTGAGCCTGCGCCGCGTCCTTCAGGCGCTGGGAATCGTACTTCAACTTGAGATTGGTGGCCGTCTCTGTTGGCGCGATGACACTGACCGTACCGAGTGAGACCGTGATGAGCGGTTTCTCGATTGGTTTGATTTCTGGAATCTCGTCGGGCAACGGGTCGAGGAGTCCGAAGAATCGTGGTTGGACAACCCTATTCGGATCGTACGCCCCCTGCACCGGCAATGGCGTCCGAATGAGGCAAAACAGATTCGAACAGGAAGCGAGCGGTGCCGTAAACATCACGAGCATGGCAAATCGAGAAGCGAATCGCATTGTCAACGGTCCTCCCAAACGCGCACTGCGCGAGAATTCGTTCAATGGTTAGGCCGCCAAACTCCGCTATCAGCATTGATCGGTCCTGGGCGCCAATCGGTCGCGATCGATCACGCACGTCGAGTCCCTGACTTCGATCGTGCCGCCCGGCAGTGAGGGACGGCGGGCGCTGATAAGCGCGTAGTTGAAATCGATCGAGATCTCACCGTCGCTGTGCCTGCGAACATTCTCGACGATCCGACCGATCCCAAACCGGAATCTGGAGAGTCGATCGATCGTGGCGCGCCCCAACTCGTGTCCCGTGACATCCACGACAACGACGAGGTGATTCGGAAGCCCCGTCACCGTGCCGTGTCCGTAGGCCGGCGACCAGTTGTTGCTGCATAGAGACCGGCAGCGAGTCTCGTCGGGACTCGAAGCGAACGCCGTCGATGCCGCGAACGCCACGAACACAAGGCCC
The DNA here is from genome assembly GCA_016178505.1 of Planctomycetota bacterium. Taxonomy (GTDB): domain Bacteria; phylum Planctomycetota; class JACOTG01; order JACOTG01; family JACOTG01; genus JACOTG01. The sequence goes on along the minus strand of JACOTG010000198.1, from coordinate 8,444 downwards.
GACAGCGCCAATCGTAAAGAACTCATGACCTCCTCCTTCTTGCCAGCGAGATGATGACGGAACGTTGAACCGACGACCGGTTCACCCCGTCGATGCATTTGTCTGCCGGAGACGAAGCGAGATTCGAGTCGGAGGTCTGCAGAAAAATCGTGGCCCAGGACTGGATTCGCTGCAGGGCTTCGGGACAATGCGCGCTTATGGAGAATGAACAACTAAGTCTCTCACCGGTCACAGCGGGCGAAATGACGACAGCCGAACTAATGAAGCTGGTTTATTCCGAGCTTCGAGCGCTCGCGGGTTACTACCTTCGTAGGGAGCGACCCGGCCACACGCTCCAGCCGACGGCACTCGTCCACGAGGTTTTCCTTCGGCTATCGAGGGGGCGTCAACAATCGTGGGTGAGCCGAGCGCAGTTTCTTTCGGTCGCGGCCGCGGCGCTTCGACGCATTCTGGTCGATCACGCTCGATCACGAGGCTGCGTCAAGCGACAAGGAACGCACGTGGACTTGCCAGACGATCTCGCTTTTCCCGCTCGAACCGACTCCATCGACCTCTTGGCCCTCGACGAAGCACTCGACGAGCTGGAAAGACGGAAGCCACGTCAAGCGAAGGTCGTCGAGCTTCGTTTCTTTGGCGGCCTGACGGCTCAGGAAGCCGCCAACGTCCTTGGTATCTCCGTCAGATCGGCAGACGACGACTGGCGGAAAGCGAAAGAGTGGCTGTGGATCCGCCTCGAAGACGGAGCCCAACCATGAGCGACGCCCTCAACCGAGGGCTCGCGTTTCGCATTCTGGACTTCCTGTTGCGACCGTTCCGTAAGCAACGCGAGTCGGTCCCGGACTCACGTGAGCACCCCCGAACGAGCAAAGTCGATCCTCGCTTCTTGGAGGAGCCGGCCCTCGGCGCCGGATTCGACCTGAGTCGGGTTCCGACGATTCCGATTCCGGACCGCATCGGCCCGTACCGCATCCTCGAGACACTCGGAGAGGGCGGTCAGTCTATCGTCTACCTCGCGATCGACGACCAGGGAGACAGCTATCCCGTCGCCTTGAAACTGATTCGCCCCGGCCTCGAGACCCGCGAAGTCCTTTCCCGCTTCAATCACGAACGCGAAGCACTCGCTCGAATGGACCACCCAAACATCGCCCGCGTGTTGGGAGCGGGAATCGCTGACGGGGATTCTCGGTTCGATGGGCGGCCGTACTTCGTCATGGAGTTCGTGAAGGGGCTTCCGATCACCGAGTACGTCGACAACGGCAGCCTCTCGACACGCGATCGCCTCCGGCTCTTCGTCGCGGTTTGCGATGGCGTGCAGCACGCCCATCAGAACGCCGTCATCCACCGGGACCTGAAGCCCCAGAACGTGCTAGTGACAGACACGGCCGAAGGGCCTGTGCCCAAGATCATCGACTTCGGAGTTGCAAAGGCGCTCGATCAAAAGTCGCCCGCGACGACGCTCGAAACGATGAAGGGAGAGCTTCTCGGGACTCTTCACTACATGAGCCCCGAACAAGCCCTCGGGGAAGCGGGAGCCGTCGACACCCGGACCGATGTTTACTCTCTTGGGGCGCTGCTTTACGAGATGCTCGCCGGACGCCCGCCGCTCGATCTCGATGACGTTTCCCCGCTCCGAGTCGTTTCAACGATCGCCGACGTCGAACCAATACCGCTTGGCCGGATCTCCACATCGTTCAAAGGCGACATCGAAACGATCAGTGCGAAGGCGCTTGCGAAGGATCGAGCCCGCCGATATCCAACCGCGTCCGAACTCGCGGCAGACATCGACCGTCACCTAAACGGCGAAGCCATTCGAGCCAGGCAGCGGGGCACGGCTCACTTGGTAGCGAGGTTTGCTTCGCGACATCGAGCTCTCGTTGCGATGGCGGCCGTGTCGGTAACTCTTCTTGCCGTTGCTGTGGGATATCTGATCGCCGCAAATCGGAACTACTTGCGGGAACTTCGAGACCGAGTGCTGCTCGAGGAGATTCACGAGTGGTTCGTCGCGAGAGTGGCGGGCGCCGGTGGGGATGTCGACGAAGAACGGAGAATCCGTGAAGAAGAAATCACTCGCATCAAGAGCGCTGTGTTGGAAGAACCTCGGAGCCGTCCGCGCCTCAAATTGCTCGCTTCCGAATGCTCTTACTTCGCGCTCTGGGAGCGAGAACATGGAAACTTCGATGCCGCCTGGGATCTCGCGAAACAAACGGTTACCGCGTTCGAAGAGCTCGTCGATGGGAATCCCGACGATCGAGCGTGTCAAAGCGCGCTCTCGACCGCGCTCTTGATCGCAGGCGATATCGGGAGAGATTCCGAAGACGTCGAGCGGTCCCGGCCATTGTACGAGCGGACGCTAGAGATCAATGAGCGCGCATATTTCGAGCGCCCGTCCGACGTCGAAGGGATGCTGAACTATGCGACCGCGCTCGAGCGGTTTGCGTATGTGTTCTTCGTTCTCAAAGACTACGAGACCGCACTATCCTGGTCGGAACGAGAGCTTGCCGTCCTTCGACCGATCGATCTCATCACTACCAACGACATCCGAACACTCGAGATCTTGGCATCTGCCCACCGTCGACACGGGGAAATTGTTAGTCGCTTGAAAGAGTACAGATCCGCCGTGCAAGACGCCGAGGCAGCAGTTCGGTTTGCCACGAAGATCGTTCAACTCCGACCAAGTAAGCGCCACCGAACGTCCCTCACGATATCGTTGAGTCTGTTGACGATTGCGTACGCAAATGCGGAGCAAGGAACACTGGCATCCGCCACGTTCTCTCAGCTGCTTCACGTCATCGGGCCGATCGACCCTTCCAATGCCCATGACGTCGACACCGCGCGATTTATCGCAGAGCTCTACGCATTGCTCGCTGACATCGCGTTCCGCAGGGGCGAGTTCGATGACGCGCGTTGGCTGTACGAGAGGGCAATCGCCACCAGTGAGCGCATCGCTCGTAGCGATCCGTCATTGAAAGCCAACCTCCGATCCCTTGAGAGCTACCTCTCGTCGATGTCCCTAGCGGAGCAGCGGTGTGGGCTGAGAACTCTAGCTCTCGACCACGAACGCCGCGCGATCGGCATTCTCGCTAATCTCGTCGAGTGCCGCGAACCTCTCGCCGAACACGTCCTCACTTACGCTTTCGACTTGGTGCGTGATCCGTTCGAAGAACTCCGCGATCCGATCAAGGCGCTGGCTTACGCCGACTATGTCTGGAGCTTGAGCCCAGAAAACCCAGAGTGCTTGGAGGTCATGTCGCTCGCTTTTCGGCTAAACGGGGATATGGCGGGAGCGCTTGTGTTCAGCGAAATGGCCCTCATGCACCTCGCTGCCAATCGCGGTGATCTTCGAACGGAGATCGAGAGCCTCGCGAATGAGTGTCGTGGTACGCTCGATGGTGCCCTCGCTGACGAGCCGACGTCATTACCGGCAGAATCTTCGCGGTAAGCGAGAACAATCGGACCGTCCGTTCACGGATCGAACGAGGCGTCGCCAGCGTATTCGGATTCTTGACGCACCGCGCCATCACCGCCCGACAATCCCCTTGCTTCCGCTCGCGAAGTAGCGCCCCGTGTCGGCATCGCCAGCATGAGGAGGGCCGATGCCGAAACCGAATCGCCAAGATCCGATCGCACGCGCATTCGCACAGCTCATCGCGGACTTCTCGACCGAGATCGCCGAGCGCCGTTGGGGAGATGACGAGTACCAACGGCTCGTGAAGGATTGCGAGCGAAGCCGTGAACCGACCACGGACAGCGAGCGCACGATCGCGCGATCCATTTTGGCAGCGCAAGATCGAGTCGCGTCCGTGCAGATGGTGATGGTCTGCGTCATCGAGATCCTCTCGCGCGACCGAGAACCGAACCGCACGTTCTCGGCGCCGATGATCGGAACTCTGATCGAGACCGCCAAGGACCAGGCATCGCGCGCGGTCTCGGATACGTTCGCCGCTTCCCGCGCGACGATGCCGAAGCCGACGATCCCGTACGGCGCGGCGGTCCGGCGCCTCTCGTTCACGAAGGCAGTCGCGCAACTCGCGCTGATCGAACCGCGGGAAGCGGACATGACTGGGTGCCTCGCGGCGGTGGGGATCGGCGCAAGGACGTCTGGACGCCGAAGCCAACCGAGTTCGCTCTCCGTCTCCCTGCGAGAAGCCGTCGCGGCTGCGCTCTTCGTCGAAGTGGCGATCGATCTCATCGCTGGCCGAGTCGCTGCCGAATCCAAGGCCGGCCGCCGACTTCAGTCCAACGCCGTTTGCGACGTCGCGACGTTTCTCGGTCGCTGCGCGGGGGTGGCGCGGGACACGCTCATGACGAAGGTCGCGACCGCGATCGAGGCTACCGGGAAGCGAAGAGGTCGGTGATGTCGAGCTTGAGCTTCTGGCAGATGCGCTCGCGTTGCAATAGGCGGGCTCGCGTCAGATCTCGCTTCCATTCGCGATCGAAAAATGAGAGGGACCTGCCGTGGGGGGCAATCCCAGGAGGTCCCTCCGAGTGCAATTCTCAGAAATGGTTCTGCGGATGACCGCTTTCACGGCCGTGACAAGAACATCTCCGCGCCGGAATACCCATCGACGATTCGGAAGATGTCCGAACGTCCGTCGCCGTTGAAATCTCCAACGAACCAACCGCCAGGTCCGTCGCCGGCCGGAGTCCAACTGCAGTTGTGGATGAACGAGTGCCCCGTCGAAAGAAACATGTCGGCGCCTGAAAGCCATGGCTGATAGCGGAAGGCGTCTATCTTCCCGTCGCCATTGAAGTCGCCAAGGCGCCATCCACGTGCGTCCGTTCCGGCCAGCGTCCAACTCACCGGTCCCACGAACGACGACCCGCTCGAGAGAAACACCTCGGCGCCCGACACACCCGGGTGATAGCGGAAGATGTCGGCTTTGCCGTCACCATTGAAGTCTCCCACGTACCAGCTTCCTTGAAACAGTCCGGCCGCGGTCCAACTCACCGGCTGAGAAAACGATGACCCGGTCGAAAGCAGAACTTCCGCCCCCGAAGTGCCCGGGTGATAGCGAAAGATGTCGGCCTTACCATCGCCATTGAAGTCGCCGACGTACCAGGTTCCTTCCCAGAGCCCTGCGCCCGTCCAGCTTCCGACCCGAGTGAAGCTGCTGCCGGTCGAGAGGAACATGTCCGCGCCCGAGATTCCGGGAAGATAGCGGAAGATGTCGTCCTTCCCATCGCCGTTGAAATCACCGACGTACCAAGGGCCGCTGAACAGCCCGGCGCCCGTCCAGCTTCCAACGTGGTTGAATGAACTGCCAGTGGACAGAAACATGTCCGCCCCCGATACGCCGTTCACGATCCGAAAGATGTCGCTCTTGCCGTCCCCGTTGAAGTCACCGACATACCAGCCGCCGTCTGCAGTTCCCGCAGGCGTCCAGCTTCCGACGTTTTCGAAATGCGCCGACACCGTGCAAGCGCCCTCAAGGTGATACCAGTCCGAGTTGCACGTGAACTCGATGTAAACTTGCAGATAGTAGTCGTACAGCTCGACGACTACGTGGGCCAGGTAATTGCCATCGGGCACCGGATCCGCCAGAAAGAACGTCGTCGTCCCACCCGACAAACCGTAATAAGGCCCCTGCGTTGCGACGATCGTCGAGTCGCGATAGAGGATCCAATTGTAGATGTCGCCGCCGATCGTCGTATTCACGTGAAACTCGTAACCGCCTTGAACCCGAGTGACCGACATCGACATGCAAGAACTCTCTGCCTTCCCCGCTGGGCCACCGCTGGACGGAATCGTGTTCGTTGCGAGGGGACGACCCAGCGTCGTGCCCGCCCGAGTCGGCCGACCAACTCATGGTTGAGCGACCGCGATGACCGAGACGCAGAAACTCGCGGCGACCGCCAGTGCTCCTGGCATTAAGCAAGCCGCGCGTGCTCGGCTGGGCAGGCGTGCTTGCCGAGTTAGGGACGAGCTCAACGACTCATTGACATGAACGCGCGGAATGGAACGCTCTTGACCAATCATGACCATGCTCTCCTTCAGATGCCGAATCTTGGGTTGCGCCGACTGCCCCATCCAATGGTGGATATGCACTTCGAGTGCCGCGATTGGTCGTTGCGCGGCTAAACCGGACGAGGGGTCGACATTTTCCGGCGCCGGCGCGAACTTCCGTGATGGAATGGCTCGTCGTTATCGCGCCGAGCGACCACGTGAAGCGTCTGAATGTCGAAGCATTGTCACGCAGACGAAACGTGACACGCACTTAAACTCGAGAGGTGAGAGTCCTAGCGAGCGACTTGCGTGTTCGCGTCACTTTTGCTCCCACGACGGCTCGAGGGTCGGAGGTGATTACGATCACGGCAACGAAGCACGAATCCACTCGGCGGCGTTCGATTCGTGCGCGCAACCATACGGTGATCCGAACTCTCGATGTGAATCGCCCGCCCGGACCACCGTCACCTCGTGGGGTTGAGGGTAAGGATGGTCCGGACGGTTTGGAACGAAAGAGGCCCATGCGTGCACAGCGCATGGAATCGGAGAAGTTGCGCTTCAGATGGGAGATTGAACGGCTGGCGTGACCATCCTTCTGACGAATGAGTTCCCTCGTCCGTTTAGACGCGATCGCGTCGTTCGATGTTCCGCCACGTGAAGTTTCGGAGAATCGGCGATTCCCCGACGCCCGACGTCTTGCATCAGCAATCGCGCTCGGGTACAAGGCTCGCGGAGAGTGCATCATCCGATGAACTGACGCGCCCGGGCGGCAGCCATCATCAATCTTCCCCCATTCTCCTTTAGTTAACGGGCCGTCCGGGCGCTGATTTCCCGCGCCGCGAGCGCCGACCGATTCTCGCCCCGATGGCTCGCGTCCATTTTCCCGTTACTTTTGGTGCCCCTCGCGGCAATTCATAGACGAGAACCGCGGCGCTCGGACGAGATCTTCTTGTCCCCCACAGTTACTCAAGATTCTCGTCCGAGCGCTGCTTTTCACCGCGTACGGTCGAGCGCCCGGGCAGGAAAACCAAGGCTTCCCCTTATTCTCAATCAGCAGTCCGTCCGCCCGGGCGCTCTTCTACCAGGAGGGAGAGCGCGTCGAGGGGAACAAGAGGAAGGCAACGGCGAGAAACAGATCCACCGGTTTCACGTCGGGAAGGGAACCAGACGGCGACGGCGCTGCGCGATCAGGAGAACCCCATCGCCAGGATCAGGCGGGTTTCAGCAGCCGTCGACAGTTCGAGCTGATCGACTTCATCGACGGCTCGGCGTACTACATCGACCCCGACTTCATGAAGGTGCCGAAGCAACCGGCGGACAATCCCAGTCCCAAAGAGACGCGAATCGTGCCGGCGGAGGAACCGCCGCAGAACTGAATCGACGAGCGAGCGGAGCGGGATTCGGTCGAGGAAACCGGGCGGCTACTCGTTCTTCTTTCCATTGGTCTGGGCATCGCTCGTGCTCTTAACCAGATCGTCGCCCGCCGCATTCGGCGCGTAGGCTCTCCGGTTCGCTACTCGGTGGCCTCGGGGCCCACTTCGATCGGAAATGCAAACACTGCCCACTCCGCGCTTTGGCGACGGACTTCGACGACACCGATCGCGACCTCGGCAAAGCCCTCACCACCACCCAGGCCCCATTTTTCCAAACTTTTCACCACGCTATTGAATCGCATCGCCGAACCTTCTAATCCGATCGCACACACTCTCGCGCTCACTTTCGCTGAACACCTTCAGCTTCATCAACCGCTCCGGAAACGCAGCCAACCGCGCATCGATAATCTCCTTCACCACTCGATTGCTTGCAACCACTCGAGCAAACATATCGCAATCGATATCAAGATCCCGAAACACGAAAAACATGTTCATCAGCGATCCGGTATAAATCGGACGAATTAGATCTACGAACACGACCACCTCAACCGGAAATACCCGCATTCGACACACAACTTCACTGTTAATCAATCTCGCGACCTTAATCCCCGATCGCGCGATGTACGGACCAAGGCATATCTTCGCGATGACGACATCCCGATCTTTGTCAACTATGTTCATATCGTTCGGAATCAAATGAACCGGAAAGGTGTCAACCACCAGCCTCTTACGCCCGCGCTGCTCAATGATTCGGTATCCTCGGGCCGACGCCACCGCCAACACGGCCCTCATTTCTGACTCAGTCACCACGACGTCTAGATCATTAGGAAGCCTATAAAAGTACTCGAAGTAGCTCTGGTATCCGCAGCTACCGAGCACCGCGTACTCGACACCAGAATCCTCCAGCATCCTCACGGTGTCCACCATAGCCCGCGCTACCACCTGAGCGTCTTACTCTGCCGTGATCTTCTCTTTCAGATACTTGTCAACACTCATAGAACCAGCTCAATATTAGCTGACCCACGCCGCCCCCCGGGGACGTAACTCGTCTTAGCCCCACGCCGCCTCCGATCAAGGGTCAAGACTCCATTCTTCACGATCCCGTCCGAAGCAACGATGCGAATTAG
>JACOTG010000024.1 GCA_016178505.1 Planctomycetota bacterium | reverse complement strand
GTCGAGTTGTTTCAACCCACGCTCCTCCGCGTAGACGGAGCGAACTGCCCTCGGCCCGGCCGCTCGGTGCGGAGTTGGTTGTTTCAACCCACGCTCCTCCGCGTAGACGGAGCGAACGAGGGGCACGCCTACCTTCGGGCACGGGACTTGCCGTTTCAACCCACGCTCCTCCGCGTAGACGGAGCGAACTCCCCGTTCACAACTTCGAACGAGGTCAATGGCTTACGAGATCGAACGCGCGGACCTCGGCTACGAATCGACAACAGGCGCGCGTCGTATCGGGACGCAAACTCTAAATCGCAACCCACGATACACCTATCGCCAGCGCATACCTCCCGGAGATTCCGCGGCCACTTTGGGTACGCGCGCAATCACTGTCATCCCAGAAGCGGTCCCTCGAAGTCGATCGTCTCCTTGACTCCATGATGTTCAATTCGCTTGGACGACTCCTCGCCGAGAAAGTAGAAGCGCAGGCTGTCCTCTTCTTCGCGATATTCTTGAAGGAGCCGGAGCCTCAGGCGTGTCCATTCGGCATCACCAACGTCGCACTCGAAAACTGAGAACTGCACCCGCTGACCGTAGTCCTGACATGCCCGCCCTACCCGGCGTAGTCGGCGCCGTCCCTCGCGCGTTCGAGTGTTCACGTCGTAGCTCACGACTACCTTCATCTGTCACCGACTCTGAAAGGGTGGATAGGCATCCAGATCCGCTCGAATAGCGCGAGCGAGAAGCCGCGCCTGAATAAACAGAAGAAGACCGATCCGGGTCTCCTCCCCGGTAAAGGGATGCACGCACGTCTCGCCCTTTCGGCGTTGGTACGCGGTGATGACCGTGCGGCGTGTTGCCTCGTCCATCTCCACGCCCCCGAGTTCGTTCGCCTTGAATCCGTCGGGCTTCACTTGTCCGAGATTTACGAGTGCCACGGCCACGCGATCCGCCAAGAACGACCGGAACTCTTCGGCGAGATCGAGCGCGAGTGCCGGACGTCCCGGCCGCTCTGCGTGAAGAAATCCAATAGCGACATCCAGTCCAGCGGCGGAAGCGGCACTCGAGGCATCGTTCGTCACAAGCGCGTACAGAAACGAAAGAAGCGCGTTCATCGGATCCTTCGGCGGTCGCCGTGTCCGACCCTCGAAGCGAAAGTGATCCCGCTGTTTTCGAATCATGTGGTCAAAGACCGAGAAGTACTGCGCGGCGGCCTCCCCCTCGTACCCACGGAGTTGGTCGAGCGTCGTCGCCGACATCGCTCCGCGCACGTCATGCTTGAGTCCCTCCGCTACCCGAGAGAGGGAATCCACCGCCTCGGTCATCTCGTGTTCTCGGGCGACTCGCAGAAGCGTTGCCCGCGCGTTGGCGATCTTGCCGAGCACGAGGCTTCGAGCCAAGGTCAGGCACGCCATGGGATCTTCCGCCGTCCGATACTGCGCTCGGCGAAGCGCCGCACGCGATTGTCCGCTTCCCTCGACTCGGGCCAGAAAACGACCCGATGCGGACGCAAACGTGAGTTCGATTCCGCGCTCCGGGCACGCAGCGATCAAAGACGGGCTCACCGAAACGCGTCCGAAGCACACGATAGCCGCGAGGTGGTGAAACGGCGCCGCGAGCGTCGTTTTGCCGTCGACGCGCACCTCCACGTTTTCGTGTCGCTTGGCGAGGTAGGCACCTTGCGTCGTCACGTAGAGCGTGTTCGCAAACGTGCTCATGCATTCTCACCCACGAGACCGGCGAGATAACTCACAGCCGATCGCTCCACGTTCGGCATGCACACGGTCGCCAACGAACAGCGACGACATTTCGGTTCGAAGACCGCCGGTGGCAAAACCCGACCCCGCACGAGTTCGTGAAAGCGCTGCGCCGCCGCTTCCGTTCGTTGACGGAGCACGTCGTCGAAGATGACCTCGATGCGACGCTTCGAACGGGCGTAGAAGATGGCGCCCGTGCGCACCTCTCGTCCGAGCATCTCCTCGAGACAGATCGCCTGCGCACAGAGCTGCACCTCATTGTGTTTCCAGCGGTATCGACGGCCTCGCTTGAATTCGACTGGGTACGGCCCCTCTGCACGAAACTCCACGAGGTCCGCCTTGCCGAAGAGCCGAAGTCGATCGGAGCGAATCGCCACACTCGTCGCTTCGCGCTGGTGGGCCAGTCGGCGGCTTGCGGGTTGGTCGACGCGCTCGTGAAGCGAACGGCCTTCGAGCGTTTGTCGATTCTCAGCCCAAACTCCCTCGACGTGAATCAGTGCACACTGCCGCTCGCAGAAGACCAAGTGCTGGAGTCCGGAAAGCGGCAGGTAGTCGTCCACTTCCATGCGTCCCACTCCTCAGGCAAGCTCGTGCACGCGAATGCCCGCGATTCCGCCGGCTGCGAGTCTTCCCTCGATCTCCTTCGTCGTCGGGATCAGGTAATCCATGAAGTCGCGAGCGGGTCGGCTCTCATCTCGACGCCTCAGGAGCCGATGCCCCGAAGGGTCGCTTCCTTCCACCGTGTCGAAGAGCCGATGCGCGGCCGCTCGACCAAGCGACGAATCGTGCTCAAAGACGACGAGCCGTCGGGTTGACATGAGTCCCCGTGCGGACGATCGGTCGTGCTCGAACATCATCTGGAGACCTTGCCAGAGAAGCGCGAGGTCATCCGCAGAGAAGCCCGTCTGCGCCGCCAAGTGCGGCGAGAAAAACCCTCGTCCAACGTAAAGGCCATACGGCACCGTGTTCTTCCGCCCCATCGTCCGATTGTCGCCCTGCTGCGCGTCGGCTTCCTTTTGCGTTGCGACCGCCATCCGCGTGATCGAGTGTTCCAGCGTCAGGACCGGGTCCACGGATCGAGAAAAGGTCAACTGCACCGGGCCTCGGACCTGGCCGCAGTTTGCCTCTTTCAGCGACATCACGGCCCCAAACGCGCGCACGTCGAAGTAGCGCTCGCACATGGCCCGGCGTGCCCGGCTCACCGCCTCCCCGCCTTCACTGGCCCGCTTTCCAGCCTCTTCACTGCCCGCACTCTTCGCTCCTCGCTTGCCAGCCTGCTTCGCCGAGGCGGTTTCGAGATCGAGTTCCGCGTAGACCTGCTTCTGTAGGTTTTCGAGAACCGCCTTCTCCTTCACGTAGATGTCGTAGCCACGCTGTTCTTCTTTCGCGAGAAGGACGAAGTTTCGAAGTTTTCGTTTCAGGCACACGTCGCTCACGATCCCGCATCCGGTCTCGGGATCAATCCGTGGCTGGTTCGCGGCGTCGGGATCGCCGTTTGGATTTCCGTCCTTCACGTCGAAGAGAACGAGAAAGTCGTAGCGGTGGGTCACGTCAGTGGGAATCGTCATGGGCATCGAAGGGTCTCCTCGAAGGTTTCCTTTGTCTTGGTTCGTCTCGTCTACGGGATCGTTGTCTCTGACGCGGGCTCACTTGCCTCTTCCTTGGGGACGCGCTTCTTGAAGAGTTCGGCGCGCTGCTGGTAGTAGCCAAGGGAGAAGAGCCCCTGCTCGTGGATGTCGAGCGTCGCCGGAAACGCGTGTTCGGGTTCTGGAAACTTCTCGCAGATCTCATCGAGAAGCCGCTCGTACGTGATCGCAAGGCCCGGACTCTCACCTTTGAGTTTCGAGAGGTGGTGTCGGACGCCTCGAAGGAGACGAGGCATCACGGTTGCGGGCGTGGCTGAAGCGGCGCCGTAGGCCCGGTCGACCACCGTTGCGTTCGCATCTCGGATGGCTTTCGCTTGTGCTTGCTCGAGGACCGCCATAAGGCGGCCCAAGAGGTATGCCGGAATCGTGCAGTTGGAATCCATGGTGACAGGGATCTCCTTCATCTCGGGGTAGACGCGCTCGATCCGAAGACGAAGCGCGCTTGCAGGGCGTCGAAATTCTCGATTGAGGACAGCCTTGATGATCGCAGCCCTCGGAACGGAGACGGCGCCCGTTCGCGAGCTAGCCGCCTCGGCTCGAATTCGGCGAAGCGCCGCGTCGAGAAGCGTAAGAGGAAGCGCGCGGCTCTGGTCGAGTGCGGCCATCACAACCCCGCGTGCCAGATCCGCGGGAAACTCGCCCTCGCCCTTGCCGCGAAGACTGTCGAGAAGTCCCTGCGGAAACGCCCGACGAGGCACCCCTCCGAGTGCCTCCTCCCCGGCCTCCCTCTTCGCCGCACGAGGGGTTCGGAGTGGAAAGGCACGACGGACTTCGTGGGTGAATGGATCGATGATCGCGAGGTCATCGAAGTAGCGCTTGAGACTCTCGGCCACATCTCGCACCTGTCCTTCGAACCAGTCCCGGACGACAACCCGTGCTGCGTTCGCCGAAAGGGCAAGAACGTAGATGGGCGAGACATCCTCGCGAGGGGCATAGCCGGGACTCCCCCGCCAGGGCGCCCCGTAAAGCGCTTCCACCGCGCGCCAGGTGACCGTGTCATCGCCCCAATCTTCGAGGAGCGGATCGAGAGCAGAGACGACGAGGTCGGCAGCGTCTATTCGGTCGCCGCGGCGAAGCGTGAAAACGCAGACAGTAATCCCGCCCGGCAAGGTCACGTGTCGCCTCTCACCCGGCTCGCGGGAAAGAAGGCGGTTGAGCGCGTTCGTGTAGCCAAGCGCCGCTTTCTTCGAGACCGGCGCGTTCGCGTTCTGCTCCAAGCCGTAGGACTCGACGCTGGGAAAGTTGAAGGAGACAAGCGCCGTTCCCGTGGACTGGCCACCCCACAGGCCCTTGATCGGCGGATGAATCCTCTCGACCGGTAACTCGTCTCCGGTGACGAGGCAGGTCGTCGTCAGTCCCGCGTCGTCCGATTCCGTATCGAAGCGTCGCGCCCACCACTCTCGAATCGCACTTCGATCCGCGAGCGGTTCCACCTCGCCGTCTCGCTCGATCGCAAGCGAGAAGAGATCCGCAGCCGAGAGTTCAATTCCCTGGAGCGCCGAGTGCTTTGCGAGATCCTCCGCTTCGTCGGACGCGTAGAAGGCCTTTGCGGCCAAGAGTCCCTCGTCTTTCGTCTCGTCGGCAGCCTCCCCGATTAAGCGCGTGAACGCCTGCATGCAGCTTCTCGCCCGATCCGTATCCGGGGTTTCCTTGAGATCGAGACCGAAAACGTACTTCGAATCGTCGACGAGAAAGTTCGGATCGACGGCGATAGTGCGTTTAACGCGACGAGGAATCCGCATGAGGATTCCGCGATCGACGCCGCTCTTGTCGGTCTCTCCGCCGATCTGCCGATCGAGCGAACGAAGCTTGCCTTTTGGCGTGAGCCGCACGAGCCAGCGTACACGCTTCGATTCGAAGGCCGGTTCTTCGAGAAGGTGATTCTCGACCGCGTACTCATACAGCCGCTGCAGGATCATGCGACCCCCTTTTGGTCCGAACGCATCGGCAGCCACGCTTTCCCGGATTCGACGAGGACTCCGTTTCGAAGCTCGGCATGGAAGAAGCCGGGACGGTACGGAAGCTCCGGGCTGTATTCGAGATCGAGGAGCATCTGGCCGAGATCCTTCGTGTTGCCGCGAAACTCGGGAGGGGTCTCGACTTCGCGAGGTGGCGCCTCAAAATCAGCCGCAAATTCCCGACAACCAAGATAGGGTCGATGAAAGCACTGGCCCATCTCGACTCGCCGACGAAACATCTCCGCGAATTTCGCCGGGTGCTCCTCGGCGCCGCGGAGATCGGTGAACTCGAAGACGGCCTCGATCACGTAGTCCACATCTCGAAGCGCGAGCGTGTTTCGCTGCTGTCTGACGTTCTCGTCGTCGACGAAAAGGCTCCCCTCGGGGGACATGCGGCGGGAGACCTCGTTTCGACGAAAGCTCACCCACTCGATCGGGCGAAGGACATGAATCCGTCGGACATGCCATCGAATCGCCGGTTTCCAGAGGATTGCTTCAAGGACTCCGCGAGCCGCGCTCGGGGTCATCACCTCGTAGGAAACGCGCTCCACCTTCATCTCCGGACGCGAGAAACAGGCAAGCCGACCGGAGACCCGGACCCGAACCGGCTCGAACGCATCAAGGGACACATCGACCTCCTTTCCACTCAACCAATGAGCGCCGCACCCGCATCACGCTCGGCGTCAACGTCCATGCACAGACCCAAGACTGAGTCGTAAACCGTTCGTCCGCTCCCGAGGACGAGTCGCTCTGCGCACAGTCTGACGCCGAACTCGATCTCCTCGATCGCCCCCATCGCCTGCAGTCCTTCGACGACCCGACGAGGCGCATTCACGACGAACGGTTGAAGCGAACGAAGTCGATCACGCACGCGCCGGCTCTCGTCACGAAACGCGGCAAGCGCTTCGTCGATCCCCCGATAACGAACGACGACCGGCTCGATGAAGCTGTCATCAATGAGGCGAAACGTCGCGGAAACCTCCTCGTACGCAAGCTCCGCTCGAAGGGCCCGGATCCCCTTCGCCTCAGTCGATTGGCGGGAGTAGAAGTGCCGGAAGTACCGGATAAAAACGGCGGGGTCGTCGAGATTCGGCTCGGTCTCTTCTGAGAGTTGTTCGCGAGTCACCTCAGCAGCCAGGCTCACCGTCGGCGAAGTGCGGCTCCCTTCGGTGGGTTCGAACACGATCACCTCGCCCGGTTCCGCCCGCCGTCCCTCTCGATTGCACCGTCCGGCCGCTTGCGCAATCGAGTCGAGTCCCGTGACCGCGCGGAAGACGATTGGAAAATCGAGGTCCACGCCGGCCTCGACGAGTTGCGTCGAGACGACAACGCACCGGTCGTTGGAGGCCAGTGCGACGCGAATGCGATGGAGTTCATCTCGTCGATGCTGCGGGCAAAGGAGAGCGGAGAGGTGTCGAGCCGGAAGGCCCTTCGCGGCGAATCGCTCGTAGAGCGCCCGCGAATCTCGACGGGTATTCACAACGAGAAGCGCGCGGGGGTGCGCAGCCGCACGGCAGACGAGGTCTTCCCAGTTCCAGCGCTCGGCCCGTCCCGTGGCATCGCGCCATTGGAAGCGAACGCGCCGATTCAGGATGTGGTAGTGCTCGGCGTGCGCGGTATTGATTTCGATTGGCGCTCGCCCGGTGAGTGTCGCCAGGCCTTCGATCTTCTCGATTCCGCCCGGCTTCTTCACATCGTCAACGATCGCGGGCTGGGTCGCCGTGCACAAGACGACTGTCGAGCCGTAGTCTCGAACGAGATACCCGAGTACATCGAGACAGTTCTGGAGAAGCGCAGGGGGAAGGGTCTGCACCTCGTCGAGAATGACGACACTTCGGGTGAGGCGATGGAGTTTTCGACACGCGGCGCTCGTCCGTCCATGAAGACTCTCGAAGAGCTGGACCGTCGTCGTAACGATCAGTGGAGCATCCCAGTTCTCGCTCGCGAGCCGATTGAGAACGGTGTCCCGCTCGACGGCGAGATTCGAGTGATGCTCGATGAGCCACTCCTCGGCGTTCGCGATGCCACTTTCTTTGAGCCACGTTCGATAGACGGAAGCCGTCTGGTCGATGATGCTCGTATAGGGGATCACGACAATGATGCGTTGAAGCCCGTGGGACTCGGCGTGGCGGAGTGCAAAGGCGAGCGAACTCAGGGTCTTGCCGCCTCCGGTTGGGACCGAGAGCGTAAAGAGACCCGGAGGGTTCGTCGCGGCCGTCCGGCACGCGTCCAACACTTTCCGGCGGACCTCATTGACGGGGGTCGGCGGTGCTTTCTCGGTTTTTCGATCGAGGAAATCATCAACAGAGCGCCGAAGGCTCGCCAACGCATCATCCGGCACATCGAGGCGGCTCTTGCTTGCCCGTGGATTCATGTGCGCTTCGGTATCGAGAAAGTCGGCATCGCTGAGCGCGGAAAAGACCATCCGAATGGCGAACTCGAACGCCCGCAATCTTGCATCGCCAGAAGGCCTCTCGGCGACCAGGGTCGGAAGTGGCAGCGCTGGGATAGTCCGAAGTCGATCCGGAACCCCTCCGGCCAAAGCGAGGTCGAGGAGCGTCGGCTCGCCGCTTTGCCGCCGATCGACTTCCTTCGCCATTCGACTTCGCAAGGATTCCCGGTCGCGAAGACCGCCGTGATGAAAGGCTATCGCGAACGCAACGGCTAGCTGCGGCGTCGGAACCTCAAAGAGGTGCTCACCGTATCGCGCGTAGAGATCGAGGATCATTTGCGAGGCTCCTGCGGTCGAATGGTCGACGCGATCCCCCTCACTGCTTGCGTCCTCGCCGCCGACTGACGCGCATGCGTTCAAGCGGCGCTGGAACGCCTCCGAGAACTTGCCGAGGTCATGACGTTCGCCCGCGAGTCGCGCGATGCCCGAGAGACCCGTGCCGGAGAGAGCGTGTGCGGCGGCCTCGGCAACATTGGCGAGATGCGCGGTGAGAGGCTGCCACGTCGTTCTGTCTGGATTGGTCCCACCCCGTCCGTCAGGTACGGTGTGCGCGTAGTGTTCCAATCCACTCTCCTTTAAGACCCATGGTTGTCGTCGGCGGAAAGGACGGCAGCCGCCTAGCGGAAGTCGCAGGATACGCGATCGTGGAAAAGCTGTGAAGAAGCAGTCCTTAGCTTCAAGAAGCGGAGACTCCAGCGGCTGTATGGCATAACGATGGCCTTGGTCGCATCGCCGTCGGCCACCCACCGCGGACTGATGGTGCGATTCGACCATCGCCCCTCGGGATCGCTAGGCAATCGATGACTGGAAGTCCTTGAAGTTCGTCGTGCGGCAGATCGCGGCTCCAACGCGCCCAGACACGGAGGTGTCTATGGGGCGGACCCATTCGGTAGTACGCCCTGGGGACGCTCAGCACTCCCGCATCACGACCGAGATGCGCTCGTGATGCGTGCAGAGAACACGCCGTCGGCAAGTCCGCTCCGTCCTCTCTGACGAGCGCACATTTTCGCCGCAAGCTCGTGCCGCTGCTCCGCTTCCCTGCGATTTCGTGCGTGTTCAGCACATTCGAATTCGTGCGGACTCGCTCGAACTCGCGTGTTCAGCACTTGGTGCTCTCGCGATCTCGAAGAGAGAGCAAGTCGCCTTCACCGGAGCACTCGCGTTCAGCAGAGAGCACAGTCGCGTACGATGCGAACGAGTCTTCCCGTCGTCGCGTGACGAGCAATTAGGTCGCTTCGATCGAATCGGCGGACCCACGACGCCTCGCAGCTCGCTCAATGCAAGTCGGCCATCGTGCATGCGATCGAGCGAGTGCGCCACCAACTGCGTCCCGCGCGTTCTGCCCTCACGGGATCACCCGCTCCGGCGCAATCCAGATCTCGCCCGCCTCGACGACGACCTCGTAGCGGTCGAGCTTGGCGTACGTTCCTGACGGCGGGAGCGGCTCGCCGGTCGTGATGCGGAAGCGCCAGCCGTGGCGCGCGCACGTGACTTCGTCGCCGCAGACCTGGCCGGCGGCGAGCGACGATCGCTGGTGCGGACACGTGCCGCGCGTCGCGACGATCGTGCCCTTCACGTTGAAGAGCGCGAACTCCTGGATGCGGATCTTCACGGATCGGACGGTACCCTCGGGAACATCCGCGAGCGCAGCGACACGCACGAAGTCGGGGTCGGGCATGAGACTCAGGGCTTCGCGGGAGGCGGCGCGAGGAAGAGCGTCTCCGGCGGCGGCTCGGCCCATTCGACCGCCGTGCACTCGCAGTCGTAGCGCCGCGCGCCGTTCCATTCGCCATGCGTCTGCACGGGGAATCGCAAGCCGCCCTCGTCGGCCCAGCGATCGACGACGAGCGCAAAATCGCCATTCTGTCCCTGCAAGGATTGAGGCCCCTCGGTCTTCACGACGAGATGTGTTTCGTGATCGAAGTGCACGGTGCGAGTCACGGCTCCGCGCCAGCTCACGCGCAGAGTCTCGGTCGGCCGGCCCGCGACCTCGCTCGGTCCGGAGTACGCCAGCGTGAACTCTTTCGAGCGAAGCGGACGCACGAGGAGGATGGCGTACTCGACCGCCATCGCCTGCGCCTCGCGAAGCCGCGCCGGGTCCAGCGTCGCCGTCGCCGCGCCGTTCGTGCGGTACCAGCCCGAGTCGCCGTCGACCGCGCCATCCTCCGTCACCGATGCCGTCGTCTTCAGCCAGCGAAGCGCCAGCGGCGGCCGGTACCACGCTTCTGCGGAGTATGGCGTCGATCCATCGGGGCGAAGCCACGATCCCTTCATCGTCGAGTGGAAGCCGCGAAAACGAGCGAGCGTCTCGGGCGTACCGAGCGCGGCCTCGGCCGAGTCGATCAGCGTGACCTCGGGGGGCAAGGGGCGCGGCGGCGACGCGCAACCCGCGATCGCGGCGACGACGAGCACCGGCGCGATTCGCATGCTACGGCCTCACCGGCATTCGAAAATGCGCCGCGTCCGCCGGCTCCAGGTGGATCTCGACGAGCGAGTCCTCGGCCATCACTTTCCCGGCAAACCAAACCTCCGAATGGTGCGGGTACTTTACGCCATCGATCGCGCGGTAATCCGAGAGGAAGATCTCCATCTGCGACGAGCCGTTGACGGGCATGACGGTCGGACCTTCCGTCTTGGCAAGGAGCAGTGTTTCGCGATCGAAGTAGAGCGTGCGGTGATAATCGCGCGAGGAGCAGTCGACTCGCAAGAGCAGCGCCGGTCGGCCGCGCACGTCGCCTTCGCCCCGCTCCTCGATGACGAATTCGTTCGAGCGAAGCGGCACGAGCAGGCTCACTCGATTGTCCATCGCCATTTCGCTGACGGCGCGTGCTCGGTCGCCGTCGAGCGCGCTCGCGCCTGAGCCGTCGTCCGCCCATGCCGACGCGCCGTCGAATCCCTCCGTCGACCGTGCCCCATCGCTCTCGAGCGTCCAGCGAAACGAGAGCGGCAGCGAGAAGGCCCACGTCGCGTCGTAGGGAATCGCCTTGTCGTTGTTGGCGAGGGTTCCCTTCGATTTCCACGTGAGGCCCCGTACGTTCGCAAGCCGCGACTCGCCGCCGGCTGCCGCGATTGCACGATCGAGCAGCGATCCCTCGCGACGCGTCGGCGACGCGCAGCCGGCGAGAATCGCGCACACGAGCGCGACCCATCGAACACCTGCACGAGTGAGCTTCATCGAGCGCGCATCATAGCGGACGCCTCTCCCTTTTTCTCGCGCGGGGCAGGAGTCCCTAACAGAACGCCGCGTGGCCGCGTTGCTGGCGTCGGCTGGTCAGATGCAAGGAGCGACGACGATGCGATACAGAGGCGAGTATCGCTGAGGAGGAGCGACGCAGCAGATGGCCCGCCGCCGCCAGCAATCCCCAGCC
>JACOTG010000181.1 GCA_016178505.1 Planctomycetota bacterium | reverse complement strand
CGGGCACGCTCGGCCACGTCGTGAGCGGACTCGGTTGAGAGACCACGTTTCGCGTGTCGAGGAGGTCGATCGACGTGAGCGCCCAGGCCAGAGTCTCGGCGTCGCAGTCGTGGAAGAGGAACTCGTTCGCGAGGCTCGCGGCCTGAGACTTGTCGAACCAGCGGGCCCCCGCCTCGATCCACCCTGGGCAGAACATCGATGGATCTTCTGTGAACTGTTGGCGGACGCTCTTTCCCGGCTCCGGGATCACGGCCGCGAAGAAGACGAGCCGGGCGCAGTCGCGGATCCGAGGCACGAGAGGAAGGAATGCGCCGCTAAAGGAATGGGCAACCACCACGGCGCGCGGCCCGCGAACCGACTCGGCGATCTTCGCCGCATAGTCCTCGAGTCGCCAATCCGGTGCCTTCTTCGGCAAGTCGGGCGCGGCGACGGTGTGCCCGCGCGCGCTCAGCACGCTCGCGACGCGCGACCAGGACGCCGCGCTTTGACCGGAACCGTGAACGAGGACGAAGTCGGCCATGGCCTTACATTCCCGCAGCTAAGTTCGGGGCTTTGCGCGACGTCGATCGGGCGGAAACGCCGGTCCGACAATGATCCGAGCACTGGCCGCAGCCCGCAATGCATCGTCGTGCTCGCCGCATCGTGAATGATCTCTACGCCGGAACGGCTTCGACCACGCTCACGGCCGAGGCCGTGGGCACCACGCGCGTCAGGCGGAATCGCGCCTTGCTCAACAGCGGCGCGTACTCGGCCTCGGTGCGCTCCTGGCCACCCGGCAAGACCAGCATGACCATGTCCAAGAGCTTGCCGGGGTGCGGCGTGTCGCCGGCTGGCAGCACCATCTCGACGATCAACAGTCGGCCGTCGGGCTTCATGGCTTTCCGGCAGTGGCCCAAGATCGTGAGGCACTGCTCTTCCTTCCAGTCATGGATGACGTGCGAAAGCAAATACGCGTCGCCGCCAGCGGGCACCGTCTCGAAGAAGTTGCCGGGCTCGATGGTCACGCGCTTCTCCACGCCGCGCGACCGGAGCAGCGCCGGCGCGTCGCGCACCACGTGCGGCCGATCGAACAGCACTCCGCGCGGCCCGGCGTGACGCTCGAGGATCGCCGCCAGCATGTTGCCCGTCGCACCGCCGACGTCGACGACGGTCTTGAACCGGGAGAAGTCGTAGGCCGCGGCGACGGCTGGCGGCTCCGCGCTGTTGAGGCGACCATGGCCTCGCTGAACAACGATGCGTCGTCGGGGTGCTGCGCGAGGTAGTCGAAGACTTGCATCCCAAACGCTTTTTCGAAGCCCGTCTCTCCTGTCTCGACGGAGTGCAGGATCTCCGCCCAGCCGCGAGTGCACCATGGACTGTAGAGCGACATCACGGTCGATCGCGCCGAGCCGGGCGCGCCGGTCTTCAGCGCCTCGCCCAAGGTCGTCAGTGCGAACCGCTGCGCGCACTTTTCCGTGAGGATGCCGAGGCTGGCCAGCGTGCGCACCAGCCGATGCAGAGACGGCGCGTGCACCTGCATCGCAGCGGCGAGTTCGGCCGCGCTCTTGGGACCGGCCGCCAGCTGATCGGCCAAGCCCAGCTTCGCCGCGGCGTAGACCACTCCGGAAACCCAGTATGCGGTGCCCATCTGTATGAGTTGGGCGTGAGGCGGCAACTCGTGAGGTGCGACGTCCGGGTTGTCCATGTCGTCCTTTCCCTCTGTTATCCGGTCGGCCCAACGCCCGCTGCCAGCTGCGGAAGGAGGCCACGCTCGACGGGCGAACGCATGACCGCCGACACGGGCGACCGGGATTTCGCGCCGATGATAACCGGCCTCCGGCTCTCGTTCGACCGCTGTCATCCCGATCGTGCCATCATCGAATGGGACTGCCGGATGAGCCGAAAGAAATGGGGCCATCTGTGTGCTATGCGCGGATGTTCACTCGCAGAAAACGAGACACGCGCGGCCCGGGCTGCCAGCGTCGTTGGGCGCTCACTCCGCGGTGGACTCTCGATAACGCTCGGGCGCGTATCGGCTCGCCAACAACCCGGTCGCCTTCTCGACGTCGATGCGCTGCACCAGCACGCCTTCCTCTCCATACGGCAAGTGCGCCTGGCACTCGCCGGACGGGGCGATGAGGCTCGTCGCCGATTCCTGGAAGCGCAACGCATAGTTGACGCTGGCGAAGTAGATCGTGTTCTCCCGGCTACGCATCATCATCGCCTTCTCATAGTAGGGGCCGTCGGTCGCGCCCCACTGTGTCAGACGGATTCCTTCCCGTTCAGTCCCTGTGTGCTGCGGGTGGAAAACGATCTTGGCGCCGCGCACCGCCGCCCAGCGCACGGTCTCGGGATAGCGCCAGCCTTCGTGGCAGATCGCCACGCCGAACTTCACGCCGTCGATCTCGAACAGTTGGCGCGTGTTGCCCGGAACGTAGAACCGATCTTCGCTCGGGTCGAGTTGGTTCTTGGTCTGGTAACCCTGAATCTCGCCGCGCGCGTCGATGACGACGGCGACGATCTGCCGGCCCGCGTCTGTGAGCCGTTCCACCCCGAGGATCGTGGCGATCGAGTGCGTTCGCGCGCACTGTGTCACCGCCTGGAGTGCCCGTTCCTGCTGCGTGTGTTCCCACGGCAAGACGTCGAAGTCCTGTCCGCGAAGGCCGGGGAGATACGCTTCGGGGAAGCACACGATCTGCGCGCGTTGCGTCGCCGCTTCGGACACGAGCCGCTCGATCTTGGCGAGGCCGTCGTCCAGCGACGAGGCGACCCGAGGTGACGCCAGGGCGATGATCATCGATGGCTCCCGGTGTGTGCAGCGGCGGCGATCATTTCAACGCGCGTTGAACGACCGCGGTGTCGGTGTACTGGCGGAACCTCACGACCTTCCCGTTCCTGAAGGTCCACACGTGCGCGAACGGAGCCGAGAACTTCTTGCCGGTCGCCTTGAACTTGCCGCTGTAGGTGCCGAGCGACACGACCGTATCGCGCTGAGCGACGAACTCGTGGGGCACGGCCGCGTAGCCCTCCCATTCGGTGCCGAGCCGCATGAACACGCCCTTGAGGATGGCGTCCGGACCGACGTACGTGCCGGCGTACGGAAACCCCTCGGCCTCCGTCCAACTCGCATCCGGCGCGAGCACCGCCAGCGCGGCCGCGACGTCCCCGCGCGCGAACGCCTCGTAGGCGCCGCGAATCGTTTCGAGATTGTCAGCCATGGACACTCCATTCTTGATGCCACGGATTCCAAGTTTGTCAGCGGGATACTCGAGCTCGACTCGCCTGACGAACGCCCAACATCGGCTCGGGCGTAGAGTCTAGTCGTCCTACCCCACGAGGCTCTCGACGAGGTCGTAGCTCGGAAGTCTACTCGGAAGCATCGGTGGGCTCCACGCTTCCGACTCCGGTGCGGACACGGCGCGCGCTAGCCTCGCCCTTCGCCACGCCGGGTTCTCCGCCCGCGCAGGCATCGAGCCGCCAAAGGGAGTCAGGATTGAGTGTGGTTTCGTCGGATCATCGTTACTCCACGAGATCCCGCGCGCGTACCGCGCGCGTCAGCGAGGCTTCGCCGCGCCAACGGCCTTGAAGCTCGCCACGCTCGGCCCGATCTCCTTCTCGAGGAGCTCGAGGTCGCGCGGGGTCTTCGGCGTCGGGGACGTCACGCGCACGGTGAAGATCAGGTTTGCGACCTCGTGCGATTGGAGGAGGTTCCAGCGCTCGGCGCCGTCGACGGTGTCGGTGAAGCGCAGCTCGAACGCACCGGCCGCGGGCGGTTCGCCCTTCACATTCTTCGCGCCGCCGCGCTCGATCGACCGCCGCTGGCGCTCGCATGCCTCGGCGAAGCCCGCGAACCGCATGACATCGGCGCGAACGGCGATCGTCGTCCCCTTCTTCTCCCAGCCGGCCACGAGGTCGGGCGCGCTCGCGCGCTTCCACGCGATCGGCGACTTCATCGACACCGAGCCGGCCTCGAGCGGCAACGTGAACGCATAGTCGCGCTCCCACTTCTCGCGGGCGCGCGCGCCGAGCGCGAGGTAGGTGTCGAACGCGGGATTCACGCCGTCCACGCGGTCGACGAGCCGCGCGCGGAACTTCTCGAGCGGCTCGTTCTCCATCGACAGAAACGTCGCGAGGAGCTGCGGCGACGGATATTTCGAACTCACGTCGACGGCGCGGCACCAGAACCCGGCAAAGATCTTCTTCCCCGTCATCTGCCGGAACCACACGACGTCCGCGAACCATCCGCCGGAGACGCGCAGCACGTCGCCGACGTGCTCGCCGCCCATGATCGGATCGTCGACGATGTCGGCTTGCTCGAGCGCCGTCTTGCCGCGCTTGAATCCGAACAGAGAGACGCGGAGGTGTTGCTCGTACTGGTCCCACGCGTCGACGGCGTTCGCGGCGAGATCGTCGCCGTGACCCCAGCCCTTGAGCGTCTCGGTGATGGGCCCGGCGATCTCCTTCTTGATCGAGCGCGACTGGTCGGCGGGAACCGGCACGGCATCGCCGAGTGCGACGAGCAGCGCGACGATCGGGGCAACGCACATTCGAGGGTTCTCCTTCCAGGGTCTTCGGAACGGGCGCGCTCGACTGTCGCGAAATCGCGATGAGTTGTCGAGGGCCCGGATCGGCACGTTCACGCTCCGCCCTCGTTCACTCGCGGAACACGGGCGTTTACGTCGCGGCGCCGCCTCCGGCACAATGAGGTTCGCCGCAACGAAGGAACGTCGTCATGGAATCACCGCAAGACGTCGATTTCCGGCAGCTCGTATCCACGATTCTCGAGCGACTCGGGCGCGGCGAAATCCTCGACGAGGACGATTACCTTCGACGCTACCCCCCGTTTCGCCGCGCGCTCCAAGACGTCTTCGACGCTCATCGCGCGCGACGCTCGCCGGGCCACGAGAAACCGGGACCGGCAGCGCGAGCGGGCAACGACGTCGTCGGAGAATTTCGGGTCCTTCACTTGATCGGCGCGGGAGGAATGGGAAGGGTCTACGAAGCGGAGCAGACGTCTCTCGGCCGACGAGTCGCTCTGAAGGTCATCGAGCGGACCGCCATCACGTCGGACCGAGCGCTCGAGCGCTTCCGCCGCGAAGCGGGCATCGCGGCGATGCTCTCGCATCCGCACATCGTGCCGGTCTTCGCCTTCGGAGAGGACCAGGGCGTCTGCTTCATCGCGATGGAGCTGCAGAAGGGAAAAACGCTCGACGAGGTCATCCGGCAGCTGCGCCGTCTCGGCGGAGAACCCGTCACCGACGTGAACCTCGCGACGACTCTCGTGGAAGGCTCCGAGCTGCTTCCCGCGACGACGCCCGCGCGTCCCGTCAACGAGACCCGATCGCGCGCCACGAAGAAGCTGACGACGGGCGCGAAGAACTACGCACGAGAGGCCGCTCGCCTGATCGCCGCGGTGGCGGACGGGCTCGAGCACGCGCACTCGTTCGGAATCATCCATCGCGACGTCAAGCCGTCGAACATCATCGTTCGGCCGGACGGGACGCCGCTGATCATGGACTTCGGCATCGCGCGCGACGAGGGCGCCGACTCGATCACGCGAACGGGCGAGCTGATGGGCACGATTCCGTACATGAGCCGCGAGCAGCTCGGTGCGACGAAGGCGAGCGTCGATCGCCGAACGGACATCTACTCGCTCGGCGTGACGCTCTACGAGCTGGTGACGCTGGAGCGTCCGTTCGACGGCGACACAGGCGAGCAGATCGCCGTCCGGATCCAAACGTGCGAGGCGCCGCGTCCGAGGAAGCTCAACGCCAACGTTCCCGAAGACCTGCAGACGATCATCCTCAAGGCGATGGACTCGGATCGCGATCGGCGCTACGCGTCGGCCGCGGAATTCGCAGCGGACCTGAGACGCTTCCTCGATCACGAGCCGATCCTCGCTCGAAAGAGGGGACCGCTGCTGCGACTCGGCCGATGGGCGCAGCGAAACCCGAAGCTCGCGGCGAGCGTGGCGGGGCTCGTCGTTGTCGGTGGCGTCGGGCTCGCCGTCACGACGCATCTGCACGGCGTCGCCGAGTCGCGGCAGGGAGAAACCGACGAGGCCGTTCGCGGCGGGCGTCTGGCCATCGAACAACTGACGCGCGTCGCCGAGGAAGAGCTGACGAACGTGCCTCAGCTCGAGCCCGAGGTGCAGCGCCTCCTCGAGGAAGCGCTTCAAGGGTATCGGCGGTTCCTCGCTCAGAAGGGGAACGATCCTCGACTCCGGTTCGAGACGGCGCGGGCGTATCGGCGCGTGGGAGACATCCAGCAGAAGCTGGGGCAGCTCGATCCCGCGAAGGAGGCCTACGATCAAGCGATCGCGATATCGCAAGAGCTCCACGCCGAGGTCCCGAGCAACGTCGAGTTCCGCGACGAGCTCGCCGAGGCCACGCTTCGACGCGGCTGGCTCTACTTCAAGCTCGGTCGTCTCGACGACGCCGAGACGGCCGGCCGTGAGTCGATTCGAATTCGCGAGAGTGTCGGTGACGCCGTCCGTCCGACGCCGGCACAGAGCCAAGGGCTCGCCGACGGCTACCGATTCATGGCGCTGTTCCTGCGCACCGTCGGCAAGCCCGACGCAGCGGAGAAGGCGTATCGCCGCGCGTTGACTCTGCTCGACGACTCGAGCGCGCAGAACCCAGCGAGCGCCGACGTTCGCCACGATGCGGCGAACGCGCGCAGCGGCCTCGCCATCGTTCTGACCAGTCAAGGACGCACTCGAGAAGCGGAGACTGCGTACCGCGAGAGCCTCGAGACGCTGACTCGCCTCTCGGCCGACGACCCTGCGCGGGCGGACTACCAACAAGACGTCGCTTCGAACCACAACAACCTCGCGATGCTTCTCGAAGAAACCGGGAGGCTCCGCGACGCGGAGGCGGAGTACCGCGCGGCCTTGACCCTAAGGCAACGTCTCGCTTCGAGTTTTCCGCGAGTCACGTCGTATCGCTTCGAGCTGGCGCGCACCGACCTCGACCTCGGGGTCCTGCTCACGAAGACGGGACGGAAGGGCGACGCCGAAACGGCGTATCGCGACGCGCTCGCGATTCGGCAGAAGCTCGTCGACGAGCTGCCGTCCGTCCCCGCCTACCAGAGCGACCTCGGGCTGTCGCACCTCAACGTGGCGAACCGGCTCTTGGATCGGAACGAACTCGCGGAAGCGCGCGAGCACTTGGAGGCCGCGATTCGTCACGAGAAGGCCGCTCTCGCACTCAGCCCGGGCAATCGGGCCTACCAGCGACTCCTCGGCGGGTGCTTCGAGAATCTGTCGGAAGTGCTCGTGCGACTCGGATCACACGGCGAGGCCGCGCACGCCGTCGAGTCGATGGTCCGAGAGTCGCCTGAGGGCGAACAGAACTACCTCGAGGCGTCTCACCTCCTCGCGCGCTGCGTGTCGCTGGCGGAGAAGGAGGACTCGACTTCGGAGGCGGAGCGCGACGCGGCGGCGAAGCGCTACGGCGATCGGGCGATCGATCTTCTTCGAAAAGCGATCGACAGAGGGACCGTCGACGACGACGTGCGACACAATCCCGCCTTCGACGCCATTCGTGCGCGCGAGGACTTCTCGACGATCGTGGCCGACCTCGATCTGCGCGCGAAAGCAGCCGGCAAGTGATCGTTCGGTCACGGCCTCGGACGAGCTGGCGCTGATTCGCCGAGCAGAGTCGGGCGATCACACGCGCGGGACGAGGGGATCAACGGGCGCCTTCGTCAGTTGGTCCCGGACGACGAGGTACCGCTTGCACCTCCCTCGGATCTCGCGATAATCTGCGGCGAGCTGCGAACGGAGGTGTGTCCGTTCCCGCGGTCCGATCCACTCAGGGGTGAAGGAGAAATCACATGAGGAATCACGGCGTTGCTGCAATCGCAACTTTGGGTACGTTCATCGCCATCGCCGCTGTCGGCGCTTCCCCTGCACAGGCCATACAGATTCGTCTGCAGCCGGGTCAGCAAAGGCACATCGTTCTCACCGTGCCGAGACCACTCGCGTTCGGTTTCTCGATGCTGGACGCCAATGGAGCACCGAACCCATCCGACTGCGCCGTTTACATCTGCTTGGAGGACCCGACGGGCCTCCTGGTCCTCGCGAAAAGAGTCGAGCTTGCTCAAAACCTCGTGTTCGACCTCAGGCCGGTGATGTTGATGAGCGCAACCTTCCGAGCGTCGACGAACGGCTCGTTCGGTGCGCTCTTCGACGTTGAACCCATCGGGCCGGGACCCGAGGTCAAGGAGTACAACCAGAACGGGACGGCAAGTGATGGCACGTGCATTCGCCGGGCGGCACCACAGGTCGGGTTCGACAGATTGGATTGCCCCCGCTGCTACCGGTACGTGGTCGACAACCCCGGTAGCTGCACGATTCAGATTCTCTACACGGTGGTCCGAAGAGTCGGAACGGGGAATCAATGGACCGACAACAATCCGGTCCAAGAAGCCAACATCGCGCCCGGTGGATCGATCACGATCGGCCCCGGGAGAATCCGCCAGATCTCGGTCAGTTGTTTCCCTGATCAGCCGGATACGTCTCCGTGCAAGATCCGGGTGACCGCGAACCCCGCGGCCGAGAACGAGTGCCCGTGACGTTGGGTTAGGTCTCGCAACGCGGCAAGGTGCGTCTCACGACAGACGAGTCCTGGTTGGATCGTGCCGGAGGCCACGATCGGTATCGTTAGCAGATCGGAGCCAAGGCAGTCCCGATCAAGCTCCGCGCACGCGGTCGCCGTCAATTGAGACCGGCGTCGAGCCGTCTTCCGGGCGACGGGCGCTCCGCCCCAAGCCCACCATGAGATGTACTTCACCTGCTATCGCGAAGCACTCGAATCGAACGGCAGGAGGGTGCCCGCCTCGACAGCCTCTCGGATCAGGCGCGGCGCCATCGCACTTTTGTTGGGTTCGAGTCGAGGCGTCTCACCTCCTCGCGCGCTGTGTGTCGCTGGCGGAGAAGGAGGCGGCGACTTCGCCGGCGGAGCGCGACGCCACGGCGAAGCGGTACGGCGATCGGGCGATCGACTTCCTTCGCATGGCGATCGACAGAGGGACCGTCGACGACGACGTGCGACACAATCCCGCCTTCGACGCCATTCGTACCCGCGAGGACTTCTCGACGATCGTGGCCGACCTCGATATCCGAGCGAAAGCAGCCGGCAAGTGATGGGTGACTCATCGACTTGGAACCGTCGGCGACGCTGACCCGTCGAGCGCAGTCTGGCGAGCGCGCCGCCGGCAATCGGGTCACTTCGCTGTCGACGGACGTCACTTTGGCGGCGCGATCTGGCTCGTGTTGGTGGCGACGTTCTCCTCGCCGCCGATAACCGTCGACGTGGTGCCCGATGCGACGTTGTTGTCGCCGGCGAGAACTGTCGACGAACTGCCCGTCGCCCGGTTCCCTCGTCCGCCCAGCACGCACGACCAGCTGGCCGACGCTTCGTTGTGGTCGCCTGACACGACGCACGACCAGGATCCCAGTGTGTCATTGCTGGCGCCGCCCGCGACCGTCGAGAACGTGCCGCGCGCGACGTTCGACTCGCCGGCGATCAAGCAGCCCGCGCTCGGGAACGAGTTCTTGGTGCCGATGACGACGTTGTGCGAGCCGGCGCGCTCGTCACCCCGGGAATTCCCGGTCTCGTCGTACCCGACGATGAGGTTACCGAGCCCGTTCCCACTGTTGGTCTTCCCCATCCCGTTGACGATTTGGACGTTGACGCCCGAGATGCGAATCGTCTCGACCTTGTTCCCCTTGCCATCATCGAGAGAAACCATGCTCATGTGCGACAGGATCTCTTCCACTTCTGTGCGCCTCGCACTCGCCGTGTCCTGGTCCGCCGCGGGCGATACCCATCGAGTCGCGAGGACGCCACCGACCAAAGCCAACCCGAAGCAAGCCAACGCCTTGAAATCCATGTGATCTCCTTTGTCTAGCGCCGGATATCCGCAGACACGCTTCCGGCGCCGCGATCTTCCTCGCGTTCCGTGGGATCGCTCGTTAGCGGCCGCGCCTCTCGTCGGAGACGGAGATCGCTAACCCGTCGGGATCCAAGTACTGGGCGATCCGGGCGCCGAACATGTCCTTCGGCTGCTGGACGCAGGTCACCTTCTGCTCGAGCATCCGCTTGTGGAAGGCATCGAGATCAGGGACGCTCAGACCGGGACGGCAGCGTCCGGCGGGAAGGTGATCCGGATCGCCCTCGTTGGAAGCGGACCCTTCGCTCGCGTGAAGCGCGACGGTCGCACCGTCGGTTGCGAACTCGGTCCAACCGGGCGACTCGAACCTCAGCGGCATCCCCAGCACGTCTCGATAGAACGCCACAGACCGCTTCATGTCGCTCACGAAAACGATCGCATAGCTCACTCGCATTCGAAGTCTCCTTTCATTCCTGAAACGCAGCCACCGGCGTCGCCGGTCCGATTCCAGCGAGCCCGTTAGTCGCTCGATTCCGACGCGATCCCTCGATCTATTCGAAGGCATTCGCTTCATGAATGCTCGACCCGTGATTCGGGGGATTGCGGCTCGAGGAGCAAGATCGCCAAATCGCCGAGCGGCTGATCGGTCGTGACGCGCACGCTGCCGGGCGCGAAGGCGCGGTGCGCGCGCTCGGGCTTGAACGTCGCGGTCACGGGCACGTGGCCCTCGAACGGTGCGGGCGCGAGCTTCGCGTCGACGATGCGATAGACGTCGACGTCCACCTCGCGACGCTCGGCGATGCGCTCCATCTTCACGCCGTGGATCGCGAGTCGCTCGATCACCTCGGTCCACTGCGGCGGGATCCAGAGCGGCGGCGCGAAGCGCCGACCGCCTGCAAGCGCATGTCACGCGACCTTTATCGGTTTGATGTGATCAACCTGCTGCTTGAGGGCCTTTTCCGCGTCCCAGAGATCCACTGCACGCTGCGCGTTGAGCCAGAACTCCGGTGAATTGCTGAACAGACGTGACAGCCGAATCGCCATCTCCGGGCTGACGGCGCGCCGCTCTCTCAGCAACTCGTTCATGGTCTGACGCGAGACGCCCAATGACTCGGCGAGTCCCGAGACTGTGAGCCCGTAGTCCGGGAGGAAATCCTCCCGAAGCATCTCGCCCGGATGGGTGGGCCGGACTTTTCGGCGGCCGGTATTCGGAATGCTCATCTCACCCCTCGTCATTAACGGTGCGATGACGCGTGGCTCGTCCAACGCACTGGCGATCAGTGGCGGCCGAAGGCCGGCCGCTGCATCGCCTCGCTAGGCCGATGACCGCTTCGGAATTGCTTGTGGCGTGCGAGGTAGACGCTTCACGACCGGAGTCCCAGAGTCCTTTTCTTGGCGCTGAAGATCTTCGACGATCCGCTTTAGGTCGTAACCGAGAGACTCGGCATGAGCCTGCCGACGACGTCGGATCTCTTCGACGATCTCGTCATCAATCTTGCTCGTCATTCATCAGCTCCTCGGGTGTGCAGATCACGGGCGCCTCGTAGTTGGCATTTCTGCACACACGTTCGATGGCTTGGCGCATCGTCGCGTTCGCGATGTGCTTGCAGTTCCACGTCAGGAGGTAGTCTACTCCGTGGACCGCGGCGACCGCGATATGAAGCGCATCTTCCGCGGCATTTCTAGGCACGGCTCCGCTCTCAACGAGCTTGGCCGCCAGTTCTCCCGCGGGGTCTGTGATACCGAGCCGCGGGATCCCGTGCAGGAAACCTGTCCGTTCCCGCGCCGCCTCCTCGTCCCCTCCGGACGCCTCGCTGGCCACAAGCTGAGAGACGAAAAGCTCGTACCGCTGGGCCCGGAGAGCAAACCACTCACGCGTGATCTGCTGGCGCGCAGCAACTACGAGATCCCGGCTGGGCCGCGACGTCGCGTAGCCGACCACGCTGGTTTCGAGATACACAGCCGGTTTCGTCATTTGTCTCGCTTTTTCGCCCTAGGGCTGCCCATCAGCAACGCAGCAGCCGGTCGGCTGCACCGGCGGGTCATGTTGGCGGCGGCAATGCAGCCCGGAAGATCCGGGACGTGAGCGCGCCAACTCCGCCGACCCTTCTCGATCACGACCGAGTCCTTCACGATCGCTCGTTTCGGGTCAGACGTTAGAGTCATCGATGCGGAAGTGCAACGCTCTGTCAGGCAGGTCAGCTTCGACGCCGCTTCGCAGGACGAAGTGATCAGTGCGGGTCGCAGTATGTCTTTCGTCGCCGCGACAATGTTGATTCACTCCCGCGCGATGGGGTAGACGTTCCACGTGGCGTCCGCGTACGGGCTGCGGCGGTAAAACCAGCGCAGGCGCGCGCTCGGGTCCTTCGCGAATGCTAGGTCGGCCGCGACGGCTTTGTCGAACTCGGCCTTCAACGCTGGGTTCTCGGCGAGCATCTTTCTCGCGAGCGGCTCCGTGACGTAGTCCTCGGCGTACTCGGTTTCCTCGAGCGCCTCGAGGAAGAAGCCCCATTGGAAGAACGACTCGGGCGATTGCGGCTCGAGGAGCAAGATCGCCAAATCACCGAGCGGTTGATCGGTCGAGACGCGCACGCTGCCGGGCGCGAACGTCCGGTGGGCGCGCTCGGGCTTGAACGTCGCGGTCACGGGAACGTGGCCCTGCGACGGTGCGCTCGCGAGCTTCGCGTCGACGATGCGATAGATCTCGACGTCGACCTCGCGGCGCTCGGCGATGCGCTCCATCTTCACGCCGTGGATCGCCAGCCGCTCGATCACCTCCGTCCATTGCGGCGGGATCCAGTACGCGCGCGGACGCGCGACCGTCGCGGCGGGCGCGCTCGCTTGCGCGTGCGGAACGCTGAGCGTGAACGGCTTGCCGTTCCACTGCCGCACGGGCCCGCCCGCGATCTCGGAATCGACGAGCGTCGACTCGATGCCGAGGAACTCGATGCGCGGCGGCGCGACGTCGGCCGGCTTCCAATCGAGTGGCACGGGATCTCGGCGGCGCGCACGGTCAAGGTCGATCGCTTTCCGCAACGCCGCGCCGCTCTCGCCGAGCGTCCGCAGCACCGAGGCCAGCCACACCTCGGTGCCGAGCACGCGCTGGTCGTATGGCTTCAGCGAGTGATTCTCGACGAGAATCGACGGCACGTGTCGCAGGTCTCCGTAGCCGTTCGAGAAGCGCGCCGGCGCCATCCAATCGCCGATGCCCTTCGAGAGGTCGTTCGCGTCCACCTCGTTGACCAGCGGGCCGGGCACGTGCCCCGCGGCCTTCAAGTCGCGCTCGAGCACGGGGCGGAGGACCTCGTCGAGCCACTTGGCGCTCTCGGGCGAGTAACCCTCCTTCCGGTTCGATCCCCACGTCACGTCGTATTGGTAGTCGCCGCCGTCGGTCACGTGCAGGTCGGCGTAGAGGTCGGGCGACCACGCGTCGATCGCGCGAACCATCGCGCGCGTCTCGGGCGTGTCGAGCTTTCCATAGTCGCGGTTGAGGTTGAGATTGCGCGACGTCGTGCGCCATCCCATCTCCTCGGGCCCGCGCTGGTTGATGCGCCCGAACGCGGAGAAGCGCTCGTGTCCGTCGACGTTGAAGATCGGCACGAAGAGGAAGCTTGCGCGATCCAACAATTCCTTCTGCGTGCTGCGCACGGTCATGTCGCGCAGCAGCATCATCCCCGCGTCCTTGCCGTCGATCTCGCCGGCGTGGATGCCGCCTTGCGCGAGGAAGATCGGCTTGCCGGTCGCGCGCAGCGCTTCCGGCGTGAACGCGCGGTCTTTCGACGCGACGACCATCCAGATGTCGCGACCCTCCGGGCTCTTCCCGAGCGACACGAGCCGCAGCTCCGGCGCAGCCTTCACGAGGCGCTCGAGCCACGCGATCGTCTCGTCGTAGCGCGGCGTGCGCGTGAGCCCGCTCTTTTCGAACGGCGTCGCCCACGGATCGCCGGGCGACACGGCGAGCGCACGGCTCGCGCCGTTCCACGGAATCGCCGGCGGCAGGAGACCGCCGGGCGCGCTCGGCCCCGAAGCGCGAGCAACGGCCGACACGAGCGTGATCGCAACGACCCTAGCAGTGCGCATGTCGCGTCTCCCAAATAGAAGCCGCCCGGGACTCGCGGTGAAGCGATGCCCGGGCGGCATGAGTGCGTGAGTTTCAGCTCGTTTGGATCTGAGCCACGATCGGGGCCGAGAGCTTGTGCTTGCCCCACGTGATGACGAGCTTCGACTTCTTGGGGTCGAGGTCGCCCTTCTGGAGCTTCACGGTGAGCTTCTCGACCGAGGTGGTCGTCGCCTCGTAGGTGAGCGGGATCAGCGTGCCACCGGTCGTCTGAGCCGTTTGGAACGCGTCCGTCTTGGTCCCTTGGATCGTCTTCGGATCGAGGAGGACGAGGCTCCACTTGTCGTCGTTCGATCGATCGAGCGCGAGGTAGTAGTGCCCCGGCGTCACGTCCTTGCCGGAGATCGAGATCGTCAAGTTGGTGTCAAGGGTCGTCCAGAAGTCCTTCCCGAATCGAAGGCGCTTGCCCTTCGTCGTGTCGAACTGCGAGTCGTATTCGGCCTTCCACTCGGGCTGCCCGTAGTCGATCGAGAACTGTCCGGGCGATCCCGTCCCGTTGAAGTAGAAGAGGCGCGTGCAGACGCGCTCTGCGTCCCCGTCGAACACCTGGATCGGCTCGCCCTTTTGCGGCGGCGCCGCATTGAGCGCGCTCACCGCACCGAGAAGCAACAAACCGCCGCACACGGCGTACGCCAACGACGACTTCTGCATGACCGAACCTCCTTCTTTTCTCTCCAGACCAACGTTGCAGGCTGTGAAATCGAGGCGGCAGGCATACGGGCGGGGTCTTTGGGGGTTACGCCAGCCAGTAGGTCCGTCGCTCGGCGCGACATCCTAGCTTGGGAAGGCGCCGAGTTCGACGGGGAACGTGCGTCCCCGGAGCGAGGTCGCCGCCCACCGGAAGGTCGGGCGGCGACGCGCGGTCTCGGTGATTCAGGACCGGCGAATCAGTGCGACGTGCTCGGCTTTGGAGTCTGGCCGGAACCGAGCGCACGATCGGCGGTTGCCGACGCGGTCGGGTTCGCGACCACGAGCAAGGAACTGGCAGCGAGCGGTTCCGGGTTCGACGGGGCCTGGAGGACCGGTTCGTCCGATGCGGGCGCGACCTCGGCGGGTGTGGGCAAGAGCAGCGGGTACGACCCGATCACGCACAGGGTCGCGCACAATCCACCGATGATCGTGGCGCCGGTCAAGAGGACGAGCAGTCGAGCGATGCGGCAGAGTCGCGAGTGCGTCATTGGCGTGAACTTCCTTGCGGCAGGGGTCGCAGCGAGCCGTCGGTCTCGCAGGAGCGCGAGCACAATCGACGAGCGATGCACCTCGGGGTGAACGGCCAGTGGCGATTCGAGTGCGGAGGCAACAACGTAGACGATCCTTTCGCAAGGGCCGTTCCAGGCAGTCAAACGGCGAGAGGTTCTTTGCTTGATCCCGCGAGGCGAGCGACTTGCGACGATTCCGACCGAACGATCGCCTGGACTCCGGGGAGTCGAAACGTCGAGAAATCTCGACGCGCGTCGAATCGCGTGAACGTCCCGCACGGGGCGATGCCTCCGCGAAAAAAAGTCGCCGCCCGCCACGGAATCCCGCAGCGGGCGGCGACGAGAGAGATCGTCGAGGTCTTCAACGTCGAGGAATCAGCGGATCTTGCTCGGCTTCGAGAACTGGCCGACGCCCGTGCCGCCGGTGCCGAGCACGCGCCACGTGCCCGCGGCCGACGTGGGATCGAGTTTGCCGTTGATCTTGTTGTTCCCCGTGTTGCTCACCACCAGGGCCGAGTTCGTGGACAGGACTCCGAGCGTGAAGCGGCTCACCGTAACGCCCTCCGGCCCGCGCGCCGCACCGGCCGCAGTGGCGCTCGCTGCGAGCACCGTCGCGGCGCCGGGATTGCCGTTCGAGAACATCAGGATCCGTGCGTTGCCCGTATCGGCGACGTACAGGTTGTTTGCGTTGTCGACGCCGACGCCTTCGGCGCGACGCACTTGTCCGGGGTTCGTCCCCGCACCCGCGCCCGCCACGACGCTGAAGCTGGCCGCCGACACGTCCGCGTAAGCGTCCGTGCAGCGAACGATGCGGCTGTTGCCGGAGTCCGCGATGTACAGGGTCCCGGCGAGGTTGACGGCCAGTCCCATCGGCCGCAGGACCTCGTGCGCGAGCACACCGATCCCGGCGATCACCGTGCCGGTGCCGGCGGCTCCGCCCGTGAACCGAAGCACGCGACTGTTCCCGGTGTCCGCGACGTACAGGTTCCCGAAACCGTCGAGCGCGAGGCCCTTCGGTGAGAGAACCTGATTCGGGCCGCTGCCGCGCGTCGCGATCGCGGTCCACGTCTTGGAACTCTCGGTCCACTTGAGGATGCGGCTGTTGCCGGTGTCGGCGACGAAGACCATGTCTCCGGTGAGATCACAGGCGACCGCTTCCGGAGCGCGTAGCTTCTGGTTGCCGAGCGGCGCCGTGTCCATCACGGTCCACGTCTGGCCGTCGAACTTCTGCACGCGGTTGTTGAGCGTGTCGGCGACGAAGAGGACCGCGCGCTCGACGCCCACGACTTTGACGTTGAAATTGCAATTCGCGGTCTTGCCGCCGGAGTCGGTCGCGGTGCAAGTGACCACGGTGGTGCCGAACGGGAACAGCGATCCGGAGGCCGGCACGCAGATGGCGGTGGGATCGGCGCAGTTGTCGGTGACGACCGGGGCCGTGTAAACGACCGTCTTGCCCAGCGGGCTATCCGCGTTCGTGAGGATGTTCGCGGGGCAGACGATCTGCGGCGGAGGGTTGAAGATCGTGGTCGTGCCTGCGGCCAGGTTGTTCGAATTGTTCGTGTCGCTCGTCGTCGCCCCAACCTCGGCTTGAAACTGGACATTGTCGTCGTTTTCGCTGCAATCGGCCGACGCGTGAACTGTGATGATCCGCGATTCGCCGTTCGGGATCGACGCATACACGACGAAGCGGTCTCCCGCATCGAGATCCACGAGCGCCGTGCTGAGATCCGCCGTCGCCGACGTGAACGTCAGGTTCGGCTCGACTTCGACGAGGGCGAGGACGCTGGTCGCATCGTCGGGACCGGCGTTCGTGATCGTGACCGTATAGACGACCTCTCCGCCCGAGTTCACGGGATCGGGCACGCCGGTCATCGTGACCGACAGGTTCGCCGTGCCCGGGCCGATCTTCGCGATGAACGCGTCGCGTCCACCGTTGAACGTCGAGTCGTACGCGTTCGCCGTCGGGAAGTTGGTCGTGCACGAACCACAAACGAAAGCGTTGTCGTCGGAGTCGACGGCGATGCCTGCGGCTTTGTCGTCCGTTCCGTCGGAGGGCAGGTACGTCGAGTAGACGAGCGCGTCGCCGGTCGCGGAGAGCATCGTGACGAACGCGTCATCGGCGACGCCCCTCGTCGCGTAGAGCGGGTGGCGCATCGGGAAGTCGGCGGAGGCGGTGTGACCCGCGACGAACGCGTTGCCGTACCGGTCCACGGCGATGGCGTCGCCGAAATCATCCGACGAGCCGCCGATGTGAGTCGAATAGACGAGCTCGCTGCCGTCGTACTTCACCTTCGAGACGAAGGCGTCTGCGCCGCCCTGCCCCGTTTGATAGCCGTCGATCGTCGGGAAATCGGCCGAGTACGTCAGCCCCGTTACGTACGCGTTCTTTTCCGGATCGAGCGCGATCCCGTGGGCCTCGTCGGAGTCCCCCCCGCCGACGTAGGTTGAGAAAATCATCGACTGTCCGTCGGCCTTGATCTCCGTGACGAAGGCATCGTCCGCGCCGGCGCGATCTTTCTGAAACGCGTTCTTGCACGGGAAGCCGTCCGAGTCCGTGTATCCGCAGACCCAGACGTTGCGCGAGGAATCGACCGTCACGCCTTCGCACGATTCGAGTGACTCGCCGCCGAGAAACGTCGACCAGACGAGCACGCCGCTGTCCGATCGCAGCTTGGCGACGAACCCGTCGAAGAGACCGCCGCCATACGTGGGCTGCATCGGCGACTTCGTCGGGAAGGTGTCCGACCACGTGTTGCCCACGACGATCACGCCGCCGGCCGAGTCCATGGCGACGCCCGTACCGTTGTCGTAGTCGTCGCTACCGATGTACGTGCTGAAGACGAACGACGAGCCGTCGGGTGACAGCTTCGCGGCGAACGCGTCGTGGTCGCCCCTGAGATTGCTTTGGAACGAGGATATCGCCGGGAAATCTCCTGATTTCGTCGTGCCGACGACGGCGACGTAGCCGTTCGCATCGACGGCGATCGCATAGCCGTAGTCCTCGTCGCTGCCGCCGAGGTACGTCGAGTATTCGAGCGTCGTCCCTGCCGCGTCCAGCTTCGACACGAAGACGTCGCGGAAGCCGCCGTTGAACGACTCGTCGCAGCCGTTCAGCGGGAAGTCATGCCCCTCGTCGGAGAAGGTGGTGCCCGCGAGGTAGACGTTGCCGTCCTCATCGATCGCGATAGCCGAGGCGTCGTCGTGGAAGCTGCCGCCGAAGTACGTCGAGTAGAGGAGCGTCGGGTCGATGATCAGCGGCTTCGACGCGTCGTAATCGCCGACCTCGAAGCCGATGCAGTTCTCGGCCATCGCCACGTATCCGCCTGGAATGGAATGCCGCTCGTCGCCGTTTGGCTGATAGATCACGGGGGGCAGTTGCACGAGGTCGCCGCCGTTCGTCCCGATAACGAGGCGGCCATCGGCATCGATGCGAACGCGCGTCGTTCCGTCGAACGCGAGTGTGATCGCGTTCGGATCGGCGCCCGGCGCGACGACGAGGTCGTACTCGAGCTGCTTCCCGTTGCCGTAATAGACGACGTCGACGCCCGGATAGACGCTTTCGTACCGCACGCGCGCGAACGTGGGCACGTTGCGGTGCCACTGCGAGGGATCGCGTCCCACGAGGTAGTTGACCTTGCCGGGCAGCTCGTCGAGCGCCGTGGCCTTCGGATCGGAGCCGGCGCCTTGAAACCGCACGCGGATCCGATCGTGCGCCACGTCCTGATCCGGTTCCTTGCGATCGACCCGGCGAAGATCCAGCACCGCATCGGCGTTCGTCAGCCGAAGGTCGTATCCCGGGCCGCGCGACGAGAACTCGATGCTCGAATCCATCTGCCCGCAGTTCGCCGTGAACGAGAGCGGAATCCGGCCGAACGCGTCGAGATTGCGAGGCGTGGGCGAAGCCGCAATCGATGCCGTCGGGACCGTCGAGTGCGCATCGCGTGATGCGACTCGAGTCGGAGGGAGCCACAGCGACGCGGCGATTCCGCCGACGATCGTGAAGCCGGCCATGAATGCGACGGAGCGAACGCGAGAGCATCTCGGGTACGACATGGTGGAGTTGCTTCCTTGCGAAGGGGCCTTTCGGATGGGAGGGGTACTACACCTGCGGGGTGAACGACGAAGACGAGGGCACGATTGGGTCCCCGCCGGATGGCAATCCGCGTTCCCCGCGGCCGGGACTTGGCGGATTCGTCGTCTACCGCTCGTGGCGCGAGCACTTGCGCACGCGTGACCGCGAACGAGCCCTGGATCGCCTCTCCGCACGACGTCGAGAAATCTCGACGCGCGTCGAATCGCGTGGACGTCGAGCCGCGCCGTTTGGTTTGATCGAGGCCATGTCGAACGATCCGCCGCCGCGCAAACGGCGACCGCGCTATTCCGGAACGCACCCCGTTCGCTTCGATCAGCGCTACAAGGAGCGCACACCCGACGCGCATCCGGGCATCGTCGAGCACGTCCGCGCGCAAGGCCGCACGCCCGCGGGCTCGCACGTTCCCGTGCTCGTCGACGAGTCGATCGCCGCGCTGCGACTCGCGGAGGGTGACGTCGTCGCGGATTGCACGCTCGGCTACGGCGGTCACGCGCTCGCGTTCCTCGGACGCATTGGCCCGCGCGGCCGGCTCGTCGGCTTCGATGTCGACGCCGCGGAGCTGGAGCGCACGCGCGTGCGGCTCGCGGCAGCGGGCGACCGCGCCACTCTCCATCGAAGCGACTTCGCGGGCATCGGCAACGCGCTCGGCCCGCTCGGACTTTCGGGCTACGACGCGATCTTCGCAGACCTCGGCGCCTCGAGCATGCAGATCGACGATCCGACGCGCGGCTTCGGCTACAAGCACGACGGTCCGCTCGACATGAGGATGGACGATCGGCGCCGCATCACGGCGGCGGACGTCGTCGCCACCATCGACGAGGACGAGTTGTCGACGGCGCTTCGCGAACTCGCGGACGAGCCCGACGACGCGAGAATCGCTCGACGCATCGTCGCAGAGCGCGCGCGCCAACCCATCGCGCGCACGACCGATCTCGTGAGGATCGTCCTCGCGGCGAAAGGGCTGACGCCTCGCGATTGGCGCGAGCAAACGCACGCTCGAGCCGGCGACCTGCATCCCGCGGCGCGCACGTTCCAGGCGCTGCGAATCCTCGTGAACGACGAGCTCGGAAGCCTGGATCAACTGCTCCGCATCGCACCGTACTGCCTGGTCCCGGGCGGACGCCTCGCGATCATCGCGTTTCACGGCGGCGAGGAGCGACGCGTCGAGCGCGCCATTCGGGAGGGAATTCGATCGAGCGTGTATGCGGAGGCGAGCGAGTCAGCGGTGAAGCCCGGCGCAGAAGAGCGACGCGCGAATCCTCGGAGCGCGTCGGCGCGTCTGCGCTGGGCCGTCCGATCCGCCCAAGGCTAGCCGACTACTCCATCGGGACCTTCGCCGCTTCGACGAAGTGATGCACTCCGTTCTTGGCAGCGAGCGTCGCGGCATGCGCGTCGGCTTCGGCGCGGTTCGGGTATGGGAACACGCCGACCTCTTTGCCGGTCGCGTTGAAGACCTTCCAGACGATCTTCATGGCTCTTGGCGTGCGGGCCGACTTTCGAGTGCGTGGCTCGCCGGTTTTTTCGGCTGCGGCGGGCGTCGCGCCCTTCTCCGGCTTGTCGGCCTTCTTGGAGCCCTTTTCTTTCTTCTCTTTCGCCGAAGCCTGAGCTTCCGCAGCCAAGCGCTCGATGCGCTCCTTATTGGACATGTGTCTCGGCATATCGACTCGTTCCTTCCCCGCCGCATTCGGCGCAACTTTGACGATCCGAGGACCGGTGTCCCGCGGTTTGGGCGCCCAGATTAACACGACGAGGTTCGAGGGCGTAGCGTCGGCTTGCTCTCGATCAGCGGGTATACTGGCGCGCCATCGAGGGGATGGTCATGGTCGAAGTCGGGTCGGCCGAGACGTCAGGGGACCGATCGGAGGATGACGTGGGGCAATCGATGGGGCGGGGTCGCTTTCTCCCAGCGCCGCTCTCGGTCGCGAGTGCCATCGCTTCGGCGTTTCTCTCGCTGGTCATCGGCACGCCGGCCAACGCCGCCGATCTCCCGCCCGGTTTCGAAGAGGTCACGATCTGCAGCGGCCTCGACTATCCGACCGCGATGGCGTTCGCGCCCGACGGGCGGATCTTCGTCGCGCTGAAAAAAGGTGAAGTGCGCGTGGTGACCGCGGCCGGCGTCATCCTCCCCGATCCTTTCGTGACCGTCGCCGTCGAGGACTACTGGGATCGGGGGCTCGTCGGCATCGCGGTCGATCCCGATTTCACGCACAACGGTTGGGTCTATATCGACTATGTGTCGTCGATGCCGCCGGCGCATCCGCCGCGCTCCGACTCGCGCGTGCAGCGGGTCGTGCGCTTCACCGCGAGCGGCAACGTCGCGCTCGCCGGCAGCGAGCACGTCGTGCTCGACGGCATCGCGAGCGACAGCATGAGCCACATGGGTGGCTGCCTTCGGTTCGGATCGGATGGCGCGCTCTTCGTGTCGACGGGCGATGGCTCGAACTTCATCGGCGTCGATTCGATGGCGCGTCGCGCACAGGACGTGGACAATCTCAACGGAAAGATCCTGCGCATCGATCCGGCGACCGGCGACGGGCTTCCGGACAATCCGTTCTACGCGGGGGCGCAGGCGATTCGCTCGAAGGTCTGGTACTTCGGCCTTCGCCATCCGTGGCGATTCGCCGTGCTGCCCGGCACGTCGACGGTCGCGGTCGGCGACGTCGGATGGGACGACTGGGAAGAGATCGACGTCTCCACGCCCGGCGCGAACTTCGGCTGGCCGTGCTACGAGGGTCCGCTGCCGCAGCCGGCCTACGCCGCGGCCTTCCCCACCGCGTGCTCGACGCCCCTCACGGCACCGGCCTACGCCTACGATCACGGGGGCATCGGCGCGGCGATCACGGCGATCGAGTTCATCACGGGGCCCAACTACCCGGCGGAGTATCGCGGCAGCCTCTTGTTCGCCGATTTCGTCCACCACTGGGTGAAGCGCGCGGTGCTCGGACCCGCGAACGAGATCGACGGCGTGACTCCGTTCGCCGACGGCGACGACACGTTCAATGTCGTCGATCTCCAGCGAGGGCGGGACGGCAACGTCTACTACCTCGACGTCGCCTCCGACTTCTCGATTCCATCGGGATCCATCGTGCGCATCCAGTACGTGGGCGTGGGAAACCTCGCGCCCGTGCCGCACCCGACCGCGTCGCCGTCGTTCGGCGATGCGCCGCTCGACGTGCGGCTGTCGAGCGCGGGCTCGTACGATCCCGACGGAGCGCCGCTCACGTATCTTTGGACGTTCGACGACGGGAGCCCGACGAGCACGGAAGCGAGCCCGATCCATCGCTACGCCGCGAACGGCATCTATCATCCGATCCTCGCGGTCTCCGACGGGCAAGCCGTGCGAACCGCCCCCGTCACGGTGACCGTCGGAAGCCGCCCGCCGCGAGTCGCGATCGTGTCGCCCGTCGCGGGCTTCTTCTACGAAGACGGCCAGACGATCCCGATCCAGGCGCGCGTCCTGGATCGCGACGACGGCGCCGTTCCCGAATCGTCGATCCGGTGGACGGTGATCCTTCATCACGACGAGCACGTG
>JACOTG010000180.1 GCA_016178505.1 Planctomycetota bacterium | reverse complement strand
GTTGACGCGATCGATCTTCGAGTTCGGCAGCAGCGACACGTAGAAGCGGGCCGCCGGCTCGGCTTGCCCGTCGAACCACAGACACGGCGTGACGTTCACGGTTCACCTCCTTGATTCGGATCGATCGTTCCGGGTCGCGCGCAACGATTCACTTGCCGACGCGACGGTACGTCGTCTCGACCGCCTTCGCTTCCAGGCCCCCGGGCGCGACGTTGTAGGCGGTGACGACGAGCGTGTATTCCGTTCGCCAGCCCCAGCGCGGCTGATTCTCGCCGACGTCGTAGTCGCCGCGCACGCCGCCATCAGTCCCAGGCATGTTGCACATACGGCAAGTCCGCGACCCAGCGCCCGTTCTGCCACGAGATCGCGCCCGAATAGAAGTACACCCAGTGCTTCCCGCCGATGTGCGCCGAATAACTTCGATAACGAACGTTCACGACGATGGCACCAAAGGAAAACTCATCGTCTCCTCGGTCGATGAGCGGACATTGACCCAGCCGCTCCGGATCGGGAGCGTCGAAGAAAGCCGTCGGATTGGACTGGATCAAGCGCAGAACCGCCCCCTTCGCCTGCTCCGCAGTGAGTTCGCCGTGCTCGAGGCACGAGCAACTACTGGCGGCCGCGGAAAGGCAGAGGAGTCCGGCAGCCGCGACAACGAGAACGCGATTCATCGTCGCTCCCATTCCGATCGCCGACGCCGATTCGAACGTAAGCGAGCGCGTCGCTCGCCGCAACATTCGGCCGGGGACGCTGAGCCCTGGAGACCAAACAAGGGTTGGGGACGTCGAAGCCATCC
This sequence comes from Planctomycetota bacterium, assembly GCA_016178505.1. GTDB lineage: Bacteria > Planctomycetota > JACOTG01 > JACOTG01 > JACOTG01 > JACOTG01. Next base: position 9,007 of record JACOTG010000180.1, on the reverse strand, counting down.
ACCAGATCAGCAGGCTTCCGTTACGTCCGCTTCCGCGCACAGCACCTCGTACAACGGCCCGTCATCGAAGTAGATCGCAAAGTGCCGCAGCCGCGCCGGCGTGAGGTTCGAGCGCGAGTACCCGGGCAATACTTCAGCGAGCCACTCGCTCTCGCAGATCTCGATCAACCGCCCATAGGCTCGCCGGATCATTCCCGCGTCCTCCGTCCCGAGAAAGAAACACCGGTACGCTCGCACGTCGTGGAACTCGATCGTCACATGACGGTCGACGTCATCGACGCCTATCGTGAATGCGACACGACACTCACGCCCACGCGGCTCCTCGAAAACCGGCCCATCGGCACCGACCGACGTTGCAGGGGCGGGCATCTCCCAGACGATCTTGTCCAATCGTGACACTCCGTAGAAGTCCGCGCACGCAAGGTCCAAACCCGCGAAGTGCTGGCGTCTTGGCGATGCGCGCCTCCATGTTGGCTAGGACCCTGAGCATTTTCACCGAACTTGCCGAGCAAATGGGAGGGCGCGTCCAGCAGCTCGATCGCGAAACGATTGAGACCGGCCTCGAAGTGGGTGGCGTCCGCTCGGGTAAGATGGCGCGCTCTTCGAGGCCCCATTCGAGAGCGAGATGACCACAGCGCGACCGACCGGCACCGTCACGTTTCTCTTCAGCGACATCCAGGGGAGCACGCAGCTCTGGGAGCGGCACCCGGAAGCGATGAAGACCGCGCTCGCTCGCCACGACGCGCTCATGCGTCGCGCGATCGAGGCGCATGGCGGGTTCGTCTTCAAGACGATCGGCGACGCGTTCTGCGTCACGTTCACGCGCGCGACGGACGCGATGGCCGCGTGCCTCGACGCGCAGCGCGCGCTCCAGGCCGAGCCATGGGAATCGACGGGCCCGATCCGCGTGCGCATGGGCCTCCACACGGGAGCGACCGACGAGCGCGACGGCGACTACTACGGCCCGACCGTGAATCGCGTCGCGCGACTCATGTCGGCCGGACACGGCGCGCAGGTGCTCGTCTCGCAGATGACGTGCGAGCTGGTGCGCGATCACTTGCCCGCCGGCGCCACGCTTCGCGACATGGGCGAACATCGCCTGAAAGATCTCGTGCGCCCCGAACGCATCTGGCAATTGCTCGTGCCCGACTTGGCGTCGGAGTTTCCGGCGCTGAAGACGCTCGATCAGCGCATCCACAACCTGCCCGTGATGCGATCGGCGCTCGTCGGCCGCGAGCGCGAGGTCGCGCAGGTTCGCGAGACGCTCCTGAAGCGGGACGTCGGCCTCCTCACGCTGACGGGCCCGGGCGGCACCGGCAAGTCGAGCCTCGGACTGCAAGCGTGCGCGGAGCTGATCGACGAATTCGACGACGGCGTCTTCTTCGTGGCGCTCGCTCCGATCACCGATCCCGCGCTCGTCGCGTCGACGATCGCGCAGACGCTCGGCGTTCGCGAAGTGGGGAGCCAGCCGGTCCTCGAAACGCTGAAGCACTTCCTCCAAGACAAGCACGCGCTCCTCTTCCTCGACAACTTCGAGCAGGTCGTCGCCGCGGCGACCGTCGTGTCCGAGCTTCTGCAGTCATGCGCGAAACTCAAAGTGCTCGCGTCGAGTCGCATCGCGCTGCGCATCCGCGGCGAGCGCGAGAATCCGGTGCCTCCGCTCGCGTTGCCCGATCCGAAGCGCCTGCCGCCGACGGACGTGCTCGCGCGAGTTCCGGCCGTGGCGCTCTTCGTTCAACGCGCGCAGGACGTGAAGCCCGACTTCGCGCTCACGAACGAGAACGCGGAGGCGATCGCCGACATCTGCGCGCGACTCGACGGCCTGCCGCTGGCGATCGAGCTGGCCGCGGCGCGGGTCAAGCTCCTGCCGCCGGCCGCGATGCGGAAGCGCCTCGAGAGCCGCCTCTCGATCCTCACCGGCGGCGCGCGAGATCTTCCGGCGCGACAGCAGACGCTCCGCGGAGCGATCGCGTGGAGCCACGATCTCCTCGACGAAAAGGAGAAGGTGCTCTTCCGTCGGGTCGCGGTCTTCGTCGGCGGTTGCACGCTCGACGCGGCGACGGTGGTCGCGGGCGACGTCGAGATCGACGTGCTCGACGGCATCGGCTCGCTCGTCGACAAGAGCTTGCTGCGGCAGGAAGAGAGCGCCGACGGCGACGCGCGCTTCTCGATGCTCCAGACGATTTGCGAGTTTGGCCGCGAGTGCCTGAAGGAGAGCGGCGAGGAGGCCGCGACCCGCGATCGACATCGCGACTTCTTCCTCGCGCTCGCGGGCGAAGCCGAACCGAACTTGAAGAGCGCAAAGCAACGCGAATGGCTCGAGCGCCTCGACTTCGAGCACGACAACCTTCGCGCGGCGCTCGACTGGAGCCACGCCGACGCGAGCGCCGCGTCGCTTCACGAGCTGCGCGGCGCGGGGTCGCTCTGGTACTTCTGGGCGACACGCGGCTACTTTGCCGAAGGGCGCGCGTGGCTCGAGTCGGCGCTCGCGCGGGACCAATCGCACGCGGACGCGCGCACGGCCGAGAGCCGGTCGCTGCGCGCAAAGGCACTGAACGCGTTGTGTCTCGTCACCTACTTCCAGGGCGGATACACCCGCATCTTGCCGATCGCCGACGAAGCGCTCGCATTTGCGCGCGACGCGGGCGACGACGCGAACACGGCCTTCGCGCTCGCGAACATCGGCTTCGCGGCGAACCATCACGGGGCCGCCGCGCGCGCGGTCGAAGCGAATGCCGAGGGGCTCGCGCTCGCGCGCCGCATCGGCAATCGGTGGCTCACCGCGTTCGCGCTGAACACGACCGCGATCGCCACGCAACTGCGCGGCGAGCCCTCGCGCGAGATCTGGAAAGAGGCGACCTCCGTCTTCAAGGAGACGGGCGATCGCTACTGGGGCACCTACACGAAAATCGGATTCGGGTTCGTCACGCAAGCGGAGGGCGACTTCGCCGGATCCGAGCCCTCGTTTCGCGAGAGCCTCGAAACCGCGCGCGAGCTTCGCAACCTACGTGGCATCGCGCTCTCGCTCGCGGGGCTCGCGGGCGTTCGCGCGGCGCAGGGCGACACGCTCGCGGCCGCGCGTCTCTTCTGCGCGTCCGAAGCGCTGCGCGAGGCCATCCAGTCGCCGATCCCTCGCATCTACGGTCCCGTGCACGAAGCCAACGAAGCGCGCGCGCGCGCGGCCGGCGCGTCGCTCGCCGCGGGTGACTTCGATCGCGCGTGGGCCGAGGGCCGTGCGATGCCGTTGGAACAGGCCATCGACCTCGCGCTCGGTGGCGTCTCCAAATGAACGGCGCGATCCGTCGTCGGGCCGCGCCGTTACTCGTGCTTCTTTTCGAAGCGACGAAGCACTTGCTCGCGTAGGAACGACCAGCCCGGATCCGATTCCGTTGTCAACTCGATGGAGTGCTTCTCGTCCGGGTGCAGGAGTGGGGCGAGCCGCTTGCGGCACTCGTCGACATCGCCCGTGTAGAAGACCCACTGGCGTGCGCCGTCGCCGGTGACCACGGCCGTGAGCACGGCGCTCGCGTCCCCTTCGAGCGCGGCGCACAGGCGGTCCTCGAACTTTGCCATCGCGGAGCCTTCATCGGAGGTCGGAAGGCTTCCGGCGCCTTGTGGTGCGTACGGCCACAAAACGCTGAGTCGTTGGTCATAGCCGGCCACGTCGCCGGCTGCGAGCACGGGCGTTCGCCATCGGACCATGAACTTGCCGGCAGTCGCGTCCGCCTCGCCCATGGACCAGCGATCGTTCTTCAGCCACTGCGTGAGCGTGGCGCTGGCCGTCGGCTTCTTGGGTTGCGCCATGGCGCTTGGCTGGGGCGCGCTCGCGCGCGACTCGTTCGAGTTGTCCATGTCCGCGACGATGAGCCACCGGCCCGTCGCGTCGCGCCGAAGCGCGAGCGTGAACTTGCCCGTCTCCGGCGTCGAGGGTCCGTGACGATACGCTCCGAGGATGAAGCCGACGTTTCCCTCGGTCGAGTAGTAAAACGCGCGAAGGTCGAGGGCGCCGCCGGCATTTGCGTAAGCAACGCGAATCGCATCGCGTCCTTTCACCGGAGCCGCCCCGTTCGACAGGACGTAGCCGTCCTCGGCGAACAGACCCGCGAGCGCGTTCGCGTCGTGGGCCCGCCACGCGCGCTCGTAGTCGCGCAGCACGCGGTCGAGTTCCAGCGGCAACGTCACGGTCGGTGCGTCGACGACACGCTTTTCGCTCTGGCTCCAACCGAGCGGCGCGCCGGCCGCGACGAAGAGCGGAAGGGTGATGAACGCCAGTTTGTTCACGAGAGCGCCTCCAAATCGACTCGCCCCTCGTCGCGATCCTTGCGACGGCACCTCCGCCCCGACTATGGCTTCAGATCTTCAGCGATGGTCCCGAACTGCTCCAGCGCCGCCTGCAAGTCTTCGGAGATCTCCGCCGCGATGACGTGAGGTGCGGGAAGATTCGCGCTGTCTTCGAGCGAGTCGTCCTTGAGCCAGAAGATGTCGAGATTCGCCTTGTCGCGCTTCGTGAGTTCGTAGTAACCGAAGCTCTTGAAGCACTCGGTCTCCTTGCGCTCGTGGCGGTTCTTCGCGTGGTAACACGCAACGAAGTCATCGAGGTCGGCGCGCGTAAGCGTGTTTTCCTTCAGTGTGAAGTGGCGGTTCGTGCGCAGGTCGTAGATCCACAGCTTCTGGGTCCACGGCTTCTCCTGCGCGGGTTTGCGGTCGAAGAAGAGCACGTTCGCCTTCACGCCTTGCGCATAGAAAATGCCCGTCGGCAGGCGAAGCAGCGTGTGGACGTCGGCTTGCTTCAGCAGTTCGCGACGTACGGTCTCGCCCGCGCCGCCCTCGAAGAGGACGTTGTCCGGCACGACGACAGCTGCGCGGCCGTGCTGCTTCAGAATCGTGAAGATGTGCTGGACGAAGTTCAGCTGCTTGTTGCTCGTCGTCGCCCAGAAGTCGTCGCGGTTGATGACGAGCGATTCCTTCTGCTGCTCGCCCGCCTCGTTCACGATCGTGACGCTGCTCTTCTTTCCGAACGGCGGATTCGCGAGGACCATGTCGTACTCGCCGTGCTTGCTGGCGAGCGCGTCGCGTGTCTGGAGCGGCAGAGTCGCGTCGGCGTCGCCGCCGATGCCGTGGAGAAGGAGGTTCATGGCGCAGAGGCGCGTCACGCCGTCGACCAGCTCGATGCCGTGGAGTGAGCCGCTCTTCAGGCGCCGCTTCTGCTCCTTGTCGAGCGAGTGATGCTTCGCGATGGAGTCGTGCGCGGCGAGGAGGAAGCCTCCCGTGCCGCACGCCGGATCGCAAATCGTGTCCTCGGGTCGCGGCGCCATTACGTCGACGATCGCAGCGATCAGCGCCCGTGGGGTGAAGTACTGGCCCGCGCCGCCCTTCACGTCCTCGGCGTTCTTCTGCAGGAGCCCTTCGTACGCGTCGCCCTTCACGTCGGCCGAGAGGCTCGACCAGTTCTCCTTGTCGATGAGGTCGACGATCAGACGCCGGAGCTTGGCCGGATCTTGGATCTTGTTCTGCGCCTTCTTGAAGATCAGGCCGAGCATCCCGTTTCGCTTGCCGAGCGAGTCGAGCACGTGCCGGTAGTGCGTCTCCAGCTCGTCGCCATCTTTCGAGAGGAGGCTCGGCCAGTCGAGCCCCTTCGGCACCGCCGACGGTTTGCCGCGAAGCTGACATTGCTCGTCCGCCATCTTCAGGAAGAGGAGGAACGTCAGTTGCTCGACGTAGTCGCCATACGACAGTCCGTCGTCGCGAAGCACATTGCAGTAGTTCCACAGCTTCTGAACCAGCGCCGAGGGCGTGCTCATGGGCGCTTCTCAGAACCGAATCCGGAATTATCCGGAAGCGCAGGCTCGAATCGACACGCGGGCTGTTTCCTTCTCAAGTCGCGATTCCTGAAGAGGTTGATGAGAATCGGGGTGGCGTCGCCGATCCGGAATCCGGAAGTATCCGGAAGAATCCGGAAACGCGGACGCTTCATCGCTCGCGTCCGCGCGTCGGCGAGTACCTCGTGCTCCGAGCCTTGCCCTTGCGAACGAGCCAGCCTCCATCGACCAACGCCTGCAGGTCGTTGCGGGCGGTTCGATCAGTGACGCCGAGGAGCTTCGCGACATCCAGCGCCGTCATCTGCTTCGCGTCGCGAACGGCGACGAGAATCTTCTCCTGCCGCGCGCTCAAGGTCGCCGCGGCGCCGCCCGCGAAGAACGTCAGCGTCGTCTGGAGCGGCGTGCTCTCCCACCGCGGCTCGCGAAGGCCCGCGGCGCGGCAATCCTCTACGATGCGTTGCGTTCCGCGGCCGATCTTCTCGATCAGCCCGCGGACGAAGCACACATGAGCCATGTCGGGGTTGCGGGGGACCGAAGGATGGACGTGTTTCAAGTCGGCGGGTTTGATTCCTGGAGGAAGCCCTCCAGGGTTTGAGATGACCAACGAGTCGGGCAGGATCGAAACCGTAATCGAACTCGTGGAGGCGTAGTCGCGGTGAATCAGCGCGTTCATCACGCCTTCTCGCAACGCGGCCATCGGGAATCGTGGCCGATCTTCACGCTTCCAATCTTCGGCGACGAACTGGCTGGTCACGCCGCCGGCATGGACCGTGAGCGCCGACGGGATCTCTTCGGCGACGCGAAGAAGCGAGGCTTCGAAAACCTTGTCGAGCGCGTAGCGATCGCCCGTCTTTCCCTCGGGCATCACGAGCAGGCGGACTCGGGCCTGCGGAAGGAACCGCGTTGGCTGTTTGCCGAAGCAGACGAGCGCGGCGTTCGTCACACGCTCGTTCACGGCGAGGCCGAGCGCGCTCAGAAACTCGGTCGTGTCCCTCCGTTCGCCGGCCCATCGGTCCGACTCGAGCGCCAAGTGCGCTGTTTCTTCGATGAGAGCTTCGTCGAGGTCAGCGCGTTCGACGCCCGCAGCAATCTGCCGCTCCCATCGTTGGCTCGTCGATACCCGTTTGGAAATGAGAGAGCTGATCTCGTCCGGCGTCGCAGCGACTCCGATCTCCGTTCCTCGTCGAACCCAGATCGATCCGCCGGCCACGTACGGCTTGTCCACCCCTTCGGGAACGTTGACGACGATCACGTCACGCCCGTCGAGCGGCGTCTCCTCGACGGTCCACATCGCCGGAGGCGAGATCGAAGAGCGAACCGCGCTTCTGATGCGTTCGGCCGCAGCACGTGCGTTCGCCACTCCGACGACTTGGGCGGCATCACGCACGCCGATGATCAATCGACCGCCCCCGGAGTTGAGGAACCCGCAGACAATTCGGGCCAAGAGGCCCGGCTCCGGGGGCTTGGCCTTGAACTCGACGTGTTGGCCTTCGGGTGAATGTGCGATTCGCTTCAGTTCTTCGGCATTCATGGACTTGCCATTTCTCTGCAAATGCGGCGCACGCGAGCCTCGTCCTTGAACTGCGTGTCGACAAAGACGAGCGCGTCTTCGAACGACCGGAACGCGTGCACCCAATGATCGCGTGCCGCATCGTTGTACATGTCGATGACTCGCAAGTCGCTCAGCACGTCGTTCTTCAGGAGTTTGAAGGCGGTCCGCGTGCCATCGCTCCTGAACATGTATGGCTTGAGCAACCTTCGGGCGACGTCAACGTCGCGATCGGCCGTGAACCAACGCGGCTTCTTCAATCTCACGGATTCCGCGATCTCTTCGTGCGTGATGGAGCGCACCCCTCGTCCGCTGCTGCCGTAGGACGTCCGGATGATTCCGAAGAACACATCGCAGTCCTGAACCGCCGCGAGGCAATTCTCGAGGTTGCTCTTGTGCGGGTGAACCGGAATCTTTCCCTTGTGCGAGTTCCAGACGTCGTAGCCAAACTGGTCCAATGTCGAGCAGATCTGGTTCAGCTGGTCTTCGAACCCGTACACCGTCGACGCCACCATGAGCCTAAGCCTTCGCCGCCGTGCCATGCCTCAGGCACAGCCTCCAATAAGGAGCCGCAGCTTCTCGAAGTGCTCGAACTTCAGATCGAGATGACGCGAAGCATCGACGCTCGTGATGCGGTTCGTCGACAGCGCTTCCAGCACCAGCTGCGTGAACGGCCGTCCGGCTCGGCTCAGTGCCTCTTGAGCGGGCGTCGCGATTCCGCCGCGGCGCGGGGGCAGTGACTTCACGTGCGCGTCCCATTCGGAGCACCAGCGCTCGTACTCGTCCCGCGTCAGGAACCGAGAGATTCGAAGCCGAGTGGCCATGGCCTTCGGGGTCACGCGGAACTTGCTGGCCAGATGTTGGACGCGGTTGATCGTCCACGTCTCGTCATGTCGCGCGACGTCGCGTGCTCTTGCCTGCAGCGCTGCCTCTGGGATCAGTGCGTGACTTGCGGCCGCTTCGGCGAATCGCTCGACCTTGCTCCACTCCGCGGCGGGTCGCCGTTCCTCCGACGCTGGCGATTCCTCGCGGCCGGCCGCCAGCATGAGGTGAACGATCTCGTGGAAGAGCGTGTACAACTTGGCTTCGGGGATCTCCTTGCTGTTGATCGCGGCGACGGGCAGCGGCGACTTCAGCAACGCGAGCCCGCGGACTTCCGCGACCTCGACCCTGGCGAACTGGAACACGAGCACGCCCAGCCGCTCGACGGCACTCCTCCACGTGTTCCACGCGCGCCAGCCATCGGGCCACGTGCATTGGGTCTCGACGTCGACGCCCATCGCCGCGCGCAGTCGCGCGCCGACTTCTGCGGGATGCTCGTGCACGTACGCGCGCAGGCCAAACTCCGGGACGGGCTCACCCAACTCTCCCATGAGGTTTAGCCCGTTCTCCCGGCGCGTGAGCATCTGGCGGACGGCGAGTCGGAACTCGGGCGACTCTTCTCCCGGCCGAACGCCCGGCAGCCGTCGATACTCGGCTGCGAGCGGTGGCAGGCTCGGCGGCTGCGGTAGGAAGAAGACGCCGAGCGGTCGATGGAAGAGATGCGCGAGGGCTTCGATCTGCTTCAGCGTCGGGTGTCGCGCGCCCGACTCCCAAGCAAGCAGGCGCTCCTCCGCAATCTTGAGACGCTTGGCGATCC
>JACOTG010000177.1 GCA_016178505.1 Planctomycetota bacterium | reverse complement strand
GTTGCTCGAGCTGCGCGCGAGTCGCCCGCGCCTGCGCGAGGTTCGCCACGGCTTCTCGAAGCGCACCGGTCTTGCTCCAGCCTCCGAACACGAGCCAATTCGCGAGCGGCCCGAGGAACCATGACCACGCGACGGGCGACGAGCGGACGCCGCTCACCGAATAGGATCCTTGAAGAGAAAGCTGAGGATAGAGGTCGGCGACGGCGGCGTTCACCTGTTCGCTCGCTCCTTCCTCTCGCAGTTTCTGCGCCGCGATCCGAGGCTGAGTGTCGAACGCCATTCGTGCCGAGTCGTCGAACGAGAGGCTCCACGCGTCCGACGACGTCGGCTTCGCCACCACGTATTTCGGCACCTCCGCGAGTCCTAGCGCATTGTCGAGGACCGCTTGCGCGACCGCGAATCCAGTCCGCGCCTTCACCAACGTCAATCGAGCGTTTCCGAGGTCCACTTCTGCTTTCGTGAGGTCGTAGCGCTGGCGCGTCCCCACCTCGACGAAGCCCTGAACCTGTTCGAGCCGCTTCTCGAATTGTCGCACGGTCTCCTCGCCGACCCCGATCAGTTCGCGCTGCTTGAGCACGTCGAAGAACGCTTGCTCGAGGTTGAATGCCGTGTCGTTGGTCGCGGCCTCGAGATCGGCCGACGCGGCGCCGACCGCTTCCGCCGCAGCGCGGCTTTGCGCGTTCGTCCTGCCGAAATCGAATAAGAGCTGGCTGAAGCCGATGCTGCCGGCGTACGAGCGCGTCACGTCGTCCTTCCCGCCGCCCGCAGTGGACGAACCGCCGCCGGATTGTTGGATCCTTGCGTCCGCCGACGCCGTGATCTGAGGCCAGTAGGCCGCGTCGACCTGTCGCGCCTGAGCGATCGCCGCATCGACGCGGCTCCTCGCGAGAGCGATCGCGGGATTGTCGTCGAGCGCGATTCGCAACGCCTGCTCGAGCGTGAGCGTGCTTCCGGGCACGAGCCCGAGTTCGTCGGCGGAAGGCGTCCGCTGCCCCGGCGGCGCGTGGGCTTCTTCCTGCGCGCGTCGCGCTTCGCGAACGTCGGCGCACCCGGTTGCGAAAAGCAGCAATCCGGTCGCGAGGAGGACCTGTGAGTGAATGACGTTACGGCTCACGCCACTTCCCCATCACTTCGTTCAACGTTTCCATCGCCTCGACCATTCGACGAAGGTCGACGTCGTCGAGCGATCGGCAGAGCCGCTGGAACCGGGCTTGACGACGCTTCGCCAATTCGACGAGATGCCGCTGGCCGCGCGGCCGCAGGGTGAGAACCACTTGGCGGCGATCGCCCTTCGCTTGGACTCGGCGCACGCATCCCGACGTGACGAGCCGATCGACGAGACCCGTCGCGGTCGAACAGCTCACTCCCAGCGCGCGCGCCAGCTCCCCGAGCGCGGCCGTTTTCTTCCGCTCGAGGATCCACAGCACCCGCATCTGGGCGAGCGTGACGTTCCCCGACGCCGGACGCTTCGCTGGGATCGAGAAGAAGCGCGACAGGATCGAATGGAAGAGGAAATCGATCTGTTGGGCGTTGGACATGCTTCGGTACGCGAATTATTTGGTTTCCGAAACGGTTGATGCCATGGAACCCGGAGAGAATCGACGAGTTTCGCGGCGGCTCGTCGCGACGCCCATCCGGGCTGCGGTCGGCGCCGCGGCCGCCCCCGTGCGGGTTGCCGCGATCGCCTCGCCCGTGGTAGTTTCACCCCTCTTTTCGCCGAACGAAAACTCATCGCTGATCGATCGGTAACCATGGAACGCGCGTCGGGAGTCGTCGTCTACTGCCTCGAGCACGGCCAACCCGTATTCCTCGTGCTCCGAAACGCAAAGCACGGTACGTGGGGCTTTGCAAAGGGTCACGTCGAGGCGGGCGAGTCGGACTCGCAGGCGGCGCTTCGCGAGCTTCGCGAAGAGACCGGGATCGAGAGCGTCTTCCTCCATCCCCGATTCGAAGCTCGCGATCGGTACGCGTTTCACGCGGACGGCCGCTCGATCGAGAAGTCGGTCGTTTATTACCTCGGCCGCGTTCGTGCGCGTGAGGCTCGACTCTCGAAGGAACATTCGGAGCTTCGATGGGGCTCCGCATCCGAGATCGCGTCCTTGCTCCAATTCCCGAACCTTCGCGAGGTGCTCGCCGACGCCGTCGCGTTTCTCGAGAACTCCACGAACGCGCGGCCGGACTGGGACACCGCGCTCGAGGTCCTTCTCGGAAACGACCGCGAGAGCCCGCAGCTTTGGCAGCGCCACTCGATCCGCGTCTCCGAGGTCGCGCACGCGATCGCGCGATCGCTGCATGAGCGCGGACAGGACGTCGACCCCGACGAAGCGCGCTTGCAAGGACTCTGGCATGACATCGGCCGCAAGTTCGGCCACGGTCCGCTCCACGGCTGGGAGGGCTACCTCCACCTGCAGCGCCTCGGGCTCGACGCCCACGCGCGCGGCTGCTTGACACACTGGCTCAAGTGCCGCCCGAAATCGGAGGTGCTCGCGACCTCGGGCCTCGACGCCTCGCTCGTCGAGCAAATGTTCCGCGAGGTTCCGCTCGAAACAACGACGCTCCTCGACAAGGTCCTCTCACTCGCGGACGCGATCGTGAAGGACGATCAGGTCGTGACGCTCGACGAGCGGTATGCCGACGTCTTCGCGCGCTACGGCGAGTCGCCGTGGCTGCGGCGAAACGCCGAGATCGCGCGCAGCCAACTCCGAGAGATCGAAGCGCTCCTCGGCCGGCCCGTTCTCGACGTCGTCCGAGGTTAGCCGTGGCGCTCGTCCAGCTCTCTGCGGTGACGAAGGAGTACGGGGCGCGCAAAGTCCTCGACGCCGTCACGCTCGAAGTCCACGAAGGCGAGAAGATCGGTCTCATCGGAGTGAACGGAAGCGGCAAGACGTCGCTGCTTCGAATCATCGAGGGAGAGCTCGAGGCCGATCTCGGCGAGATCCGCCGAGCGAAGGATCTTCGCATCGGCTACCTGCCGCAGATCCCGGACTTCACACCAGGCAACGACGTACTCGAGGAAGCGATGCGCGTATTCGACGACGTCGCCCGCATCGAGGCACGCCTGCGAGCGCTCGAGGACGAGATGCACGCGCCTCGCGACGCCGCGCATCTCCAGGAGCTCGTCGAGAAGCACGGCCGCCTGCACGAAGAGTTCGAACACAAGAAGGGATGGCAGGCCAAGAGCCGCTGCGAGGCCGCGCTCGCGGGCCTCGGCCTCGCCGCCGAGTCGTTCGGAAAGAAGGTCGAGTCGCTCTCGGGCGGAGAGAAGAACCGTCTCGCCTTGGCGAAGCTCCTGCTTTCCGAGCCGGACCTCCTTCTCCTCGACGAGCCCACGAACTTCCTCGATCTCGAAGCGACGACGTGGCTCGAGGAGTTTCTGCGCGAGGCGCCGGAAGCGGTGATCGTGATCTCGCACGATCGCTGGTTCCTCGACCGCGTGACGACTCGCATCGTCGAGGTCGAGCGCGCGACGATCGAGTCCTATCGAGGCAACTACAGCGCGTACGCGGCACAGAAGGCACTGCGCCTCGAGACGGAGCGCCGCGCGTTCCAACAGCAGCAGGCGTTCATCGCGAAGGAAGAGGAGTTCATTCGGCGGAACCTCGCGAAATCGTTCGGCGGGCGCGCGCTTTTCTCGGGCGTCGACCTGCGGCTACTTCGCGGCGAGCGGCTCGGCATCATCGGGCCGAACGGCGCGGGCAAGACGACGCTCCTGCGAGTGCTGCGCGGCGAGATCGCGCCGGACGCCGGCACGTTCAAGCTCGGCGTTGGAGTGCAGGCGTCGTTCTACGACCAAGAGCACAAGGACCTCGACCTCGAGGCGACCGTGTTCGACGCGGTGCGGGAGCGCGCGTCGCATCGGACGGACGAGGCCGTGCGCAGCTATCTCGGCGCGTTTCTCTTCACGAAGGACGACGTGTTCAAGAAGGTGGGCTCGCTGTCGGGCGGCGAGCGCAGCCGCGTCGCGCTCGCGCGCATCATCCTCTCGAAGGCGAACCTGCTCGTCCTCGACGAGCCGACGAACCATCTCGACATCCCGTCGCGGACGGCGCTCGAGGAATCTCTCGACGATTACGACGGCACGCTGATCGTCGTGTCGCACGATCGCTTCCTCCTCGATCGCGTCGTCGATCGCCTGCTCGTGCTCGGCCACGGCGAGCCGCAGCTCTTCGCGGGGACGTATTCCGACTATCATGCGAAGCGCCAAGCCGAGGCCGAGGCGGCGCGCGTCGCGGCCGAATCGGCCGAGGCCGCGAAGCGCGCGGGGGCGAAAGCGGCGGCGGCGAGCAGCGCGAAGGGTGGAGCGGCGAAGAAGAAGAAGCGCCCCGTCGAGACGATCGAGAAGCTGATCATGCAGCGCGAGGAAGCGATCGCTCGCCTGCACGAGGCCCTCGGTCGCGAGGAGAACTTCCGGAGCGCCGAGCGCATGCGGCAGCTTCAGTCGGAGCTGGAGTCGAACCAATCGGAGCTTCGCGCCCTCGAGCGCGAATGGGAGGAGCACGCGACGTGATCGGGAAGCGTGAGAATCGAATGACGCGAGACGTGGCGGGGCACGAGGGAACGCGGGACGCCGCATGAGCGCGTTCAGTGAGATCCGAGCCGAAGTGGCGACCGCGCTCGCGTCGGCGAGCGGCCTGCCTGTGTCGGAGGTCGACGGGCTCTTGACGTGGCCGCCACCCGGCGTCGCGGCCGACTTCGCGTTCCCCTGCTTCACGCTGGCGAAGACGCTGCGAAAGGCGCCGCCCGCGATTGCAACGGAGATCGCCGCAAAGATAACGAGCGGCGGAATCGTCGTTTCGGCCGCGGCTCTCGGCGGCTACGTGAACGTCCGAACGGACCCCGGTAAGCAATCCGCGCGCGTGATCGCGCAGGCGCTGCGCGAAGGCGATCGCTACGGAATGTCCACGGAGGGCGCGGCCAAGACGATCGTCATCGACTACTCGTCGCCGAACATCGCGAAGCCGTTTTCGATCGCGCACCTTCGCTCGACGGTGATCGGACGCGCGCTCGTGAACGTGTATCGCGCGCTCGGCTACACGGTCGTCGGCGTCAATCACCTCGGCGACTGGGGCACGCAATTCGGCAAGCTCATCACCGCGTTCAAGGCGTGGGGCGACGAGAAGCAGCTCGAGGAGCGGCCGATCCGTTATCTCCTCGAGCTCTACGTGAAGTTTCACGCCGAGGTGAAGTCGAAGCCCGAGCTGGACGACGACGCGCGCCGCTGGTTCAAGCGCCTCGAAGACGGCGACGCCGACGCGCGCGCGCTGTGGCAGCGCTTCCGCGATCTCTCGCTCACCGAGTTCAACCGCGTCTACGACATGCTCGGCGTCACGTTCGATCGCTTCAGCGGCGAGGCCTTCTACAACGATCGGCTCGACGCGACCGTCGCGAGGGTCGAGGCGAAGGGCCTGGCGACGCGCAGCCAGGACGCGCTCGTCGTCGACCTCGAGCCGTACGGCATGCCGCCGTGCCTCCTGCGCAAGGCGGACGACGCGACGCTCTACGCGACACGCGACCTCGCCGCCGCGTACTATCGCCACGAGCAGTTCCAGTTCCACAAGAACCTCTACGTCGTTGGCAGCGACCAGACCCTGCACTTCCGCCAGCTCTTCAAGGTGCTCGAGCTGCTCGGCGAGCCGTGGGCCGCGAGCTGCGTGCACGTGCCGTTCGGCCTCATCCAGTTCAAGGACGGCAAGATGTCGACCCGCGAGGGCAAGGTCGTTTTCCTCGAGGAGGTTCTCGCGAAAGCCGTCGAGCTGGCGGCCGACATCATCCGCGAAAAGAACCCGGAACTCGCGAGCCGCGGCGACGTCGCGAAGGCCGTCGGCATCGGCGCGGTGGTCTTCAACGACCTCAAGAATCGGCGCATCAAGGACGTGCTCTTCGACTGGAACGAGCTCCTCAATTTCGACGGGAAGACCGGGCCCTACCTGCAGTACACGCACGCGCGCGCCGCGAGCATCCTGCGAAAGGCGGGTGCGTTGTCGTCGACGCCTCCATACGAGCGGCTCGTCGAGCCCGAGGAGAGCGCGGTCGTGAAGCTCGTCGGCCAATTCCCCGATCGCATTCGCGCCGCGGCAGACGAGTACGAGCCGTCTATGGTGAGCCAGCACTTGCTCGATCTCGCGGAAGCGTTCAACACCTATTACAACCATCACCGCATCTTGCTCGACGACGACGCACCGCTTCGCGAGGCGCGACTCGCGCTCACCGCGAGCGTCAAGCAAGTGTTGAAGAATGGGCTGTCGCTCCTCGGGGTCGTCGCGCTCGAGGAAATGTGACCGCTGACGACAACGAGACCTCACGACGCACTCGAGAGAATTTGACCGCAGAGACGCCGGGCACCTCACGACAAGGAGAGAATCGCGTGGCCGAGAAACCGGGTGGTAAGCAGGCGACGATCGACCTTCAAAGCTTCATCCGCGACATCCCCGACTTCCCGAAGCCGGGCATCGTCTTCAAGGACATCACGCCGTTGCTGAAGGACCCGATCGCGTTCCGGGCGACGATCGATCAGCTCGCGGACTGCTTCAAGGACGCGAAGGTCGACGCGGTGCTCGGCGCGGAAGCGCGCGGCTTCATCGTCGGCGCGCCGCTCGCCTACAAGCTCGGCGTCGGATTCCTCCCCGTGAGAAAGCCCGGCAAGCTCCCGTATCAGCGGCGCCAGGCGAGCTACTCGCTCGAGTACGGCAAGGACTCGCTCGAGGTCCACATCGACGCGATCACGAAGGGCCAGCGCGTGCTTCTCGTCGACGACCTCCTCGCGACCGGCGGCACGATGGAAGCGTGTTGCCGCCTCGTCGAGGAACTCGGCGGAATCGTCGTCGGCTGCGCGTTCATCGTCGAGCTGGCGTTCCTCAACGGCCGCCTCAAACTAGCGAAGCACGTCGTGAACTCGCTCATCTCCTACGCCAGCGAGTAACCCGCCGGCTAAAAGTGTCAGCCACTTTCCGACGGCGCGGGTGAGGCTCGGAGTACGACGTAGTCCACTCGCTCGAACTCCGGAGTGCTCATCACGAGATCGCCGGAGAAGTTCATCGTAACGCCAGGGTTGCGGACCTTCGCCTGCGCGCCGGGTTTCGGCAGCTCGTGCCCTAAGAAATAGTCGATCGCGAACCCGGGTTCGCAGGCGTCGAGGCGAAGAAAAACGTCGTGGACATGGTGCCAGATGTCCTGGATGCCCTCGATCGCCGCCGGGCGCAACTTGGACGCAAACTCCGCTGTCGCCGCGCGGGGTCGGCTTTCGCCGTCATCCTCGGCATAAAACGATTCGAGCGATTCGCCGCAATTCCATAGCTGATATCCGATGGAACCGCACGTGTCGCTCACCGAGTAGGTCAACACTTCCGTGCTGAGCACTCGCGAAAGCGATTGCCCCAATCGTTCGTCCGGCCGAAGTCTTGGGTATGTACTTGGCTCCAGCAACTCGGTCCACTTGTGGCCGGCAAGCCGAAACACAAAGGTCCCGCTGGGTTGCCAGATGACATCACGCCCGAGTGCCTCGCACAGCCACTGGAACGTGAGCGGCGCCAGGGCGAGCGAGACCTCTTCGACCGATGCCTTGATGAGTTCGAGACCGTTGTTGTAGTCGATCGACTCTATCCCGCGCGCTTTGTCCCACGCCTTCTCCGCCCACTGACGTTTCCTGCGGTCTAGCGCGGTCTCCTTCGATTCCTTTTCTTTCATGCGACTCTCTCCTAGCGCGGCGTCGGGGTGAACTCGGCGACCTCGCGTCGGACGCTAGACCAACGGGTTGCGCACGGCGAGGCCCGTCACACGGCCAAAGTCTCGATCGGCCGACCACAGCTCCTCGATTCCGTGTTGCTGACAAATCGCAGCCACTCGCGCATCGTGAATGCGCGGCCCGATGATCTTCCCGCTTCGCAGAACCGACGACAGAATCGGCCAGTATTCAGGAGCTTCCCCGATCAGCACGAGCGTTGGACACTCGAGCCAACAGCTGACTTGCTCGAGCGCGTCCGCGAGCGGCGTCGGAGGAGAAAAGATCTTGGGATGGGTCGTGATCGCCAGGAACTCGTGGATGCAGGGCCACGGAATCGCCCAGTCCCGGCCGGACTCCGCGAGACCGGTGAATCCACGGACGTCCGCCCAACGCCCTTCCTGCAAGCCACGCTGAAGTCCTTTGCCGCGAAACGTGTGCTTTCGAAGGCGATAGCGCTGGCGCCCACGAGTCTCGTTTCCGAGCATTTGGCGAAGCGCAGACTCGACCAGCGCCTTGAGGCTCGTTCCCCGCGCGGCCGCGAGTTCCTTCAGCTTCTTGAACAACGCGTCTGGGATCTCGAAGGTGGTCTTCATACGGTCAACCATATCAGACAGTATGGGAATATGGAATCCCCTCTCGAGTCGGGCTGAGGCGTCAGCCCGCGACATCGGCACAGACATCGCATCCCATCGATTCGTTCGACGAGCAACGAGCCAGTCGGATTGCACCTCCGCGACGAGTCACCGCTCAACGATCGAGTGCCCACGATCGACGATCACGTCAGTGTTGATCGCGGAGCCGACTCGCCGCATAATCCCGCCCCTCACAGTCGGAAGAGGTTGAGTGGCGAGACGGAGGACCAGTCCTGCGTGTTGAGCGACGAACGTCGGACGGCATGCACGGCGGCCGGTGGGAAAGAATCCGCCGGAGTTGTGCCTGGCTCCGTACGCGATGAAACGATCTCTACTCGCTGGGGTGTTTCTCGTTTCGCTGACGGGGCTCGCGTTCGAGGTCCTGCTCACTCGGGTGTTCTCGTCGCTCTTCTGGTACCACTTCGCGTTCGTCGCGATCTCGTCGGCGCTGCTCGGGTGGGGACTCGGCGCTTACGCGCTCGCGTTCATCCGGAAGACGGTCGGCCTCCTGCACACGTGCTCGGTTCTCACGTCGCTGTCGATCCTGCTGTTTCTCGGCTGCGTCCTCACGGTCACCGCCACCAACGCCCATCTGCCGATCTTTTTCGTGTTCTCGCTGCTGCCGTTCTTCTTCGGCGGCATGGCCATCGCGACGGCGTTCCAGTTGTCCCGCGAGATCTCGGGCAAGCTCTACTTCCTCGATCTCTTCGGCGCTTCGCTCGGCGCGCTGTCGGCGCCGCTTCTCTTGAACGTATTCAACCCGGAGTCGCTGCTCCTCCTCACCGCTGTGCTGAGCCTCGCGGCCGCGATTTCCTTCCGCATCGGTGATTCGAAGCGCCCAACCGTCGCCGTCGTGCTCCTCGTCCTCGAGATCGGGTTCCTCGGCGCGAACGTTCGTTCGAACTTCCTCTCGCTTCCGGTCGGCCCCGAGAAGGCGCTCAGCCAGCAGCTTCGCGAGAACGACAAGCTGCACGTCGTGCGCACCGAGTGGAACTCGTTCTCGCGCGTCGACCTCGTCGAGGGCTACGACACGTTCCTCGCGGGGATCTACATCGACACGTTCGCGTGGACGTTCATGATCCCGTGGAACGAATCAGGCATGGAGTACACCCACGATTGGTTCCGCTACCTCCCGTACTCGGTGAAGCCCGCGGCGAAAGTGCTGATCATCGGCACCGGAGGCGGCACGGACGTGTCGCTGGCGCTTGCCTCGGGAAGCAAGGACGTCACGGGCGTCGAGATCAACCCGACGATCGTCGGCTACGTCCGCAGCTACGGGAAGCGCGCCGGCAACATCTACGATCACCCGTTCGTCCACCTCAACGTCGACGAGGGCCGCAACTTCGTCAGCCGCTCCACCGATCGCTTCGACATGGTGCTGCTCGGCTTCGTCGACTCCTCGAGCGCGATCGTTTCGGGCGGTCTCGTCATCTCCGAGAACTACCTCTACACGGTCGAAGCGTTCACGAAGTACCTCGAAAAGGTCAAGGACGATGGAGCCCTCGCGTTCGTGCGCTATGAGGTGGACATCCCGAGACTCGTCACCATGGCGAAGGAAGCGCTCGCGAACGTCGGCGTGCATGACGACCTCGACCAGCACATCGCGGTCGTCTCGCAAACCGACCCGAAGCAGCGCGAAGAGTTCCTCGGCAACCAGATGGCGTTCGTCATCAAGAAGAGCCGATTCACGCACGACGAAGTCGACGGCCTTAAGGCGCGGATCGATCGGCTGAAGCTTGCCGCGGTCGTTCTCCCCTACACGACCGTCGACCCGCCGTACCGCGATTATCTCGCCGGCAAGATCTCGTTCGCCGACTTCCAGTCGAAGTTCGACGTCAACGTTTTCCCCGTCCACGACAACAACCCGTTCTACTTCGCGTACTCGAAGCCGCTCGGACTGCCGGTTCACTTCGTCGAGTTGCTTGCGTATCCCGTAGTGGTGATCGCGCTCCTGCTCGCGGCGACGGTCGCGTTCGGCAAGACGCGGCGGCTGCGTGCGAGAAGTCTCGCGTACTACGCGTGCCTCGGCATGGGTTTCATGCTCGTCGAGATCCCCATCCTCCAAAAATTCATTCTGCTCTTTGGCCGCCCGACGCTGACGTTTTCCGTGATCCTGTTCTCGCTGCTCCTGTGCACGAGCCTGGGAAGCCTCGTGATGCAGCGCTTCCAGGCTGCGAGTCTTCGCAAGCTCGTCATCGTGTCCGCGATCGGAGTGATCGCGATCGCAGGCAGCTATCTCCTCGTGCTCGACTCGATCATCGGCGTGCTGCTTCCGCTGTCGCTCACCGCGAGGATCGCCGGCACGTTCGCGCTGATGCTGCCGCTCGGCCTGTTCCTCGGAATCCCGTTCCCCGCGGGACTGCGAATGGAAGACGACGAGCGAAGCAATGTGCCACTCGCGTGGGCCGTCAACGGCCTCGCGTCGGTTCTCGGATCGATTGCGGCCACGGTGCTCGGCGTCGCGGTCGGGTTCACGCAAGCGCTGGCCCTCGCCATGATCGCGTACACCGTAGTTGGAGCCCTCAGTTTGCGCACACGAACGGCTCGCTCGCCCGCCTGATCGAGCTTCGCGCAGGTTGGAGCAACGGTGAGCCGAAAGCTCGATGCCACAAACACCATGGGCAGATCACCCTGTGGTTATTCGAATCTTAGGCGATTTTTGATTCGCTTGTAATTTGACGCGTAGCCCAATGGGCTTCGGCCCATGGACCCCGTCCGAAACCCTTCTGCCCCGGGCGCCGGAACGCCACCGCCAGCGGGCCGCGATGCACTCCGCGGGGCCGTTCGGGTCGCCATCGAGCGAGTGCGCCGAATCATGCCGAACGACGAGTGCAAGACCTGACAGCAGGGCGCGTCGCGAGGATTGAAGCCGCTCGCGAACATCGCTAACGTGTCCAGCGAGAGTGCTGGGCGGTATTCAGACGATTCATTCCCATGGGCCGGAGACGGAACACCATGATCCACGAGACTGCGATCCTCGAGCGTCGCGAGCGTGCGACGCGTGAGCCGTTCGTCGTTCGAAAGTCGACGTCCGAGCCGCTCTTCGCGGACTACGCCGTCCTGTCGCGCGCGAGCAGCAAGCGGTACCGCGTCGCGCTTCGCGGGTTCGAGCCCGGCGATTCGTAATGCGATTGTCCCGACTTCCGCGTCAACACGCTCGGCACGTGCAAACACATCGAAGCGGTCGTCGCTCGAGTTCGCCCGCGTGCGCCGCGGCGCCTATGGTCCGCGAGAGCGGACCTCACGCGCCCGGAGATCTACCTGCGCTATGGAAAGCAACTCGAGGTGCGATGCCATCTGCCAGCCGACGCCTCGGAGCAGCACCGTCTGCTCTTTGCCCGCTATTTTGAACCCGTGGATGGAGCGTCCCTCGCCGAGGGTCGACTCCGCCCGAATCGGCTGCGCGAGTTCCCGCGCCTTCTCGCCGCGATTCGCGAGTGCGACGAACCCGTCGCCGTCCATGCGGACCTCCTCGAACACGTCGAGGGACAGATTCGCCGAGTCGACGGACTCGATCGCGAGAAGGCGCTGGTCGCGCGCCTCGACGAGCGCGGCTTCCTCGACGATCTCCTGAAGCTTCCGCTGCTCCCCTATCAGAAGCGCGGCGTCGTCTTTTGCGCGATGCGCGGGCGGACTCTCCTCGCCGACGACATGGGACTCGGCAAGACCGCACAGGCGATCGGCGCGGCGGAGCTGATGGCGCGCGAGCGTGGAATTCGTCGCGTGCTCGTGATCTGTCCCGCGTCGCTCAAGCACCAGTGGGAGTCGGAAATTCGCCGGTTCACGGACCGGTCGTGCCTGGTGCTCTCGGGCGGGATGCGCGGCCGCAAGCGCGCGTACGTGGAGGGCTCCGAGTTCTTTCACGTGGTCAATTACGAGGCCGTGCTCGCGGACGCCGAGTTCCTGCGCGACGTGCGCTACGACTTGATCGTTCTCGACGAAGCGCAGCGCATCAAGAACTGGAAGACGAAGACGAGCCGCGCGGTGAAGTCGCTGCGCAGCCCGTTCTGCATCGTGCTCACCGGCACGCCGCTCGAGAATCGCCTCGAGGAGCTCTACAACATCGTGCAGTACGTCGACGAGCGGCTGCTCGGCCCGGCGTTCGAGTTCGTGAATCGTCACGTTCTTTTCGACGAAACGCTGAAGACCAAGGCGACCGGCTACAAGGGCCTCGACGTCTTGCGCGAGAGGCTGAAGCCGATATGCCTACGGCGCAAGAAACACGAAGTGCTCCCCGAGCTGCCACCGCGCACGGACAAGAACTTCTACGTCGAGATCACGCCGGCTCAGCGCGACGCCTACGCGAGCCAAGCGCGCATCGTCGCCGGCCTGCTTCAGCAGTGGCGGCGCCGCGGGTTCCTGACCGAGATGCAGCAGCAACGGCTCATGATGGCGCTCGCCAACATGCGGATGATCTGCAACTCGCTCTATCTCTTCGACAAGACCACGCGCGGCGAGGAACCGAAGCTCGACGAGTTCTCTCGCATCGTCGAGGACCTCGTGTTCGGCCTCAAAGAAAAGGTCGTCGTCTTCAGCCAGTGGGAAGGAACGCATCGGCTCATCGAGCCGCGCCTTCAAAAGCTTGGGATCGGATACGGTCTGCTGTGCGGCAACGTCCGCGTCGCCGCGCGTGGCCGTCTAATCCAAAGTTTCCGCGACGATCCCAAGATGCAGGTGTTCCTCTCGACCGACGCGGGCGGCGTCGGCCTCAACCTCCAAGCGGCGAGCACGGTCGTCAGCGTCGAGATCCCCTGGAACCCCGCAGTCCTGAACCAGCGCGTCGGCCGCGTTCATCGGCTCGGGCAGCGTCGCGCCGTGAGTGCGTTCAACTTGCTCGCGAAGAATACGATCGAGGAGCACATCTGGGGCGTGCTCGGATTCAAGCAGGCGCTCTTCGACGGCGTGTTCGATGGCATCTCCAACGAGGTCGTGATGAGGCCGAAGGGACAGAATCGCTTCCTCACCGCCGTCGAGGAATTGCTGCAGAAGGATCGCACGCTCGTCCCCGACGATGCGCCCGTGCACGTCCCCAGTCCCGCGGCCGTCGCGACGGCGGTCCAAGTCGCCGAGCCGGCCGCGCCCGCGGAATCGTTCGGTGGTCCGCTGCTTCAACTCCTCGGGACGCTCGCGCAGGCGTTTGCCTCACCCGCCGGCGCGGGCGGCTCGCCCCCGGCGCTTCGCGTCACGAAGGAAGCGGGCACGGGTGAGCCTCTGCTCGCGCTGTCTCTCGCCGACCGGTCCAAGCTGCGCGACACGATCGGCCAACTCGCAGGCGCGCTCGCGCAACTCGCGAAGAACATGTGAGCGTCGGCCATGCCTCTCGGAACGCCAATGGGGCCGGTCATGGACGAGTCTTCGGCGGTGAGGCCGGTGACGGTACGATGCTCGCCCTGCGGAGGCAGCTCGACAAGGGATCGCTGCCGCCCGCGAAGCGCGGAGGTGAGACGCGTGGTGCCCAAGGGGAGGTCCTACCGATGAGCAAGTCCTCGTACACGCATCCCGTCGATCAGCTTCTTTCGCTGGGCGAACCCGACCTTCGCCATTGGGCGGACTACGCCGCACTCGGGATCGGCCGCGAGCACTCCGCCGAGTTGATGCGCATGATCCAGGATTCCGAGTTGAACGAGGCCTGGAACAACACAACAGAAGTCTGGGCTCCCCTGCACGCCTGGCGCGCGCTCGGACAGTTTCGCGTGGAGGACGCCGTGCCGGTGCTCGTTTGGTGGATCGAAGAAATGGGCCCGGGCGACGAGTGGAGCTTCGAAGAGTTGCCGCTGGTCCTCGGCATGATCGGATCGGCCGCGGTTGCGCCGCTGAAATCGCTGCTCGCCGACGCGTCGCGCGCAGAACGGGCGCGGCAAACCGCCGGTCGGGCGCCGGTCCACGTTGCCGAGCGGCATCCCGCTGAACGGGATCGTTGCGTGGCTGCGCTCGCGCGCCAGCTCGAGCGCAACGACCGCAGCGACGAGGAGTCGAATGCGTTCCTCGTGTGCAACCTCGTCGATCTCGAAGCGTACGAGGCGCTCCCCGCGATCCGCTCGGCATACATCGCGAAAAAGGTGCACTGCTCAGTCATCACGTGGCCGGACGTGCGCGAAGCGTTTGGCCTCGAGCCGGCGGCGGGCGATCCGCCCGACGAGTATCGAGCGATGTGGAACTTCGGGCCACCGACAATTGACAAGCAACCTCGCATCGATCTCGGGCCCGGCCACGACAAGGCGAAGGCGAAACGAAAGCTCGCGCGCAAGACGCGGACGCGAAATCGAGTTCATCGCTGAGGACGGGGAATCGCGCGCTGCGGGAAGCACCACAAGAACGAGGGGGGACTTCGAATGACGCAAGATCTCAGGTACCGCGACCTGCCAGACGCCGTGCGAAACCTGCGGGTCGAGCAACTCGGACAGTTGCTCCGTCAAGTTGACGTGGCGGCGCCGACGCACAAGAACGACCGGGTCGACGCCGTCATGAAACAACTCGAAGGTGAACGACTTCGCGCGCTGTGGGCGCGCCTCGGGCCGCTCGAAAAGACGGCCGTCGCGGAGACCGTGCACTCGGCCGACCGCGCGTTCGACGTGGACCGCTTCGTCGCGAAGCACGGACGCGCGCCGGCTGCGCTCGTTCGAGACGACGACCGCTCACGAGATTCGATGTCGCTGTTGAACTTCTTCTTCTACGGCAACGTCATGCCGCTCGAGCTCATGAACCGGCTCCTCGAGTTCGTTCCGAAGCCGGACCCGGCTACGCTCGCCACGGTCGACGAGATCCCGACCTCGTTCGAGAAGCCGCGCTCGCTGTGGGATCCCGAGACAAAGCAACGCGGGAAGTCCACGGAGAAGGCTCCGGTCGTCGTGCGAGAGACGGAGCGCGCAGCGCTTCGCGAGGTGCAAGCCGTCCTGAGGCTCGTGGACGCCGGGAAGATCGCCGTGGGGGACGCAACCAAGCGACCCACGGCGTCGGCAATGAAAGCGGTATCCGCGGTCCTCGAGGGTGGCGACTTCTACGACGACGCGCGCGACGCCGCCGTCGGACCGATCAAGGCGTTCGCATGGCCCATGCTCGTTCAGCAAGCGGGACTGGCCAAGTCCTCCGGAGGTCGGCTCGCGCTCACGCGAGCGGGCCTACAAGCACTTTCCGCCGAGCCGGCTGAGGTCATCCGGAGCATCTGGGCGCGTTGGATCTCGTCGAAGCTCCTCGACGAGCTATCGCGAGTCGACACGATCAAGGGTCAGACGGGCAAAGGCAAGCGCGGGCTGACCGACCCTGTGGACCGACGCATCGCGATCGAGAACGGCCTGCGGGAGTGCCCGGCTCATCGATGGATCGCCGTGGACGAGTTCTTCCGCTACCTGCGCGCCGCGGACAACGACTTCGAGGTGACGAGGGATCCGTGGAGGCTTTACTTCAGCGAGCCTCGCTACGACAGCCTCGGCTACGCGGGCTTCCACGACTGGAAGATCCTCCAGGCGCGATATGCGCTTTGCTTCCTCTTCGAGTACGCGGCGACGCTGGGGCTCCTCGACGTGGCGTACGTGACGCCGGATCGCGCGAGACACGACTACGGAAGCCTCGGGGGAGCCGATGAGTTCGTTTTTCTGAGCCGATACGATGGTCTCCGGTACATCCGGCTGACTGCACTCAGCGCGAGTTGCTGGGGAGACGAGACGTACGCGGCACCGCCACGCGAAGCTCGATCCGTGCTTCGCGTGCTCCCCAACCTCGAAATCGTGGCGAGCGGCGT
>JACOTG010000147.1 GCA_016178505.1 Planctomycetota bacterium | reverse complement strand
TCGATCTCACAACGCCCAGCGGACGGGCACTCGCCGGCATGCTCGCGGTGTTCGCTGAGTTTGAGCGAGACATCCTGCGGGATCGAGTCCGAGCCGGTATCGCGCAAGCTCGAAAGGAGGGCCGACCCCACGGCCGTCCCCCAACGGCAGCAAAGCTCGTCCCTCAGATGAGAGCCCTGCAGCGAAAGGGCCTGAGCAAACGGAAGATCGCCAAGAGGCTCCAGGTCAGCAGAACCTCGGTCATCCGGCTTCTACGAGCCCCTGTGAAGCGACGTCCGTAGCGTGCAATTTTTAGCCATTAGAGGAGTGACCCCTGGAAGCCTCTTCATGCTCTGCCATCGCCTCCTATTCGTACTTCTTCCGAACACTGACCGTCTTGCCTGGGAGCAGTGCTATTGGGATCAAATCGTGAAGATTCTCGCCTATCACCTGAATCACACGAGTCCCCACAGGCATTGGGCCGATCTGGAGCGGCGCTCCGACCGTGCCTTCCGTATGAAAAATCGAGACCGCTCGGCCGCCTTGGACTCCGGCGCTCCAAATAGCGGTGAACTCGTGTCTCGCGCGGACTATATCGATGGTCAACTCGACCATTCCGCACTCGACGCGTACGGTCTCCCCTGAGGGCGCAATGGCAAGCGGCACTTCCAGGCCGTCGTTGTCCAAGTAACCGACTAATACTCTCGACGGCTCCAGAGCGAGATCGCGAAGTTCATATGAGCCGTCTCGGGTTACAGCAAAACGGTCGTGACCGCGCCCACCGGACACTGGCGCGGTCGGATCGCCGTATAGTGGGGCCACAAAGAGTGTATCAGGCTCGACTCCGACAGCGAGTACTCGTCCGTGAATCACGTCCGGAGGGGCGCTCACATCCGCCAGATGCACCTCTGCAACTTTCCCCGGTTGCACTTGGACCGTATCGACTGGCACGCCATTGGCCATTCTCATGGGAAGAGTATCAAGCACGGCTCGTGGACCGACCGTGTACGAGCCCGGGGGAAGTGACGCGAATATCCAGCCATTGCGCTCGTACCGTCCGGTGTAGGTCCCTCCGTCGACACTCATACAACCAACAGCAATGTCCACACCTCCTTCCATGGTGGCATGGATGGCACCGGTCGGGATCGTGAGAACGAACGCGTCGGGAGCGGCCTGCCGCACCCGGTCTGTTGATGTCTGCACCTTGAAGCAGTTGTTGTGCGCAGCCGTTCGGACCTCGATCGTTTCACCTTCCGGTAGCGGCACTCGCTGAATCACACCGTCTGGCGGTACAGTTCCACTCCAGATTGGAATGAAAAGGCTGCTCACGGTGACATGGAGGAAGTACGGGTACGGCCTTCCGGTGCTGTCGACGATCTTGAGTGTTCCCTGCTCTGTGGCGCGTCTCAATCGAATTTCGAGAACGTCCGGGGTGAGGGTTGTTCCTGTATCGAAAACCGACTCGGGCGTGTACCCCGGCGACCATACGACAAGTCTTCGCCTTCCAGGGTTTTCTTGAAGATTGTCGGCTTTCAAGAAGCTGGGCGTCAACCAACCGTCGTCGGTGTTTTCGATCTGGGCCATGCCCCCGCCGAGCTTCCAGGAATTATCGGTGTCTACCTCTACCCACGCTGCCGCCCGCGGCACGGGGGCCTGAGTCTCGGCGTCGAGGATGTGAAGTGAGAGCGCTTTCGGGTGGTCGATGGAGACCCGGATCGAAGCCGACTCTTCCCGGACGTCGACATGCCAGTCATCCTCGGGGCCGTTTCGGGTACGGCGGCCCGGCACGCAGTCGACGATGGAATTCAGAGTCGAGGCGGCGCACAAGTCGTATCCTCCCAACGGGAGCATGGGTGAAAGCGGAACGTCGGCTGTTTGCTCTCTGACCAGAACGAGGCGGACGGCGGCTCGAAGGTATTCAAATCGGAAAGAAACCCTCGCCGGCGTACCGGCGTCACGAGCCTTCCAGATCACGGTCGTACTTTCGGAAGGAAGCACAAGCGTGAGGTTTTCCTCCCCTGGATTCCACTCGGCAGCGGCTGACGCGGACTTGCTCGTGCGAGCATAGAGGAACGTTCTCTCGGAAAGCGAGACCCCAAGGACGCCCGCTCCGTCGGTCTGGCCGAGTACGTGTTCATGACTCGGATCGAGTCCCCGGGAAGGGATCACGTCGATCACGTCCGCTACGATGCCTCGACCCGAGGAATCGCGAACCACGACTTGCACATCAAACCGTGGTTCGAGCCGGATTTCACCGAGATCGACCGCCTCCGCACGGCTCCCCAAGTCGACGGTCTGCTCCTTGAATCCCTTGCTTGTGAACACAAGGGCCTTGCCGTTCACGACGATGTCGAATGATCCATCGTCATTGGTAGACCAACGAGAGCCATCTTCGATGGAGATCCAGGCGACGAGCGGCCGACCGTTGTGTGACGAGATCACTCGCCCTTTGGCTGGAATCGGCCCCACGGCTTTCGGCGTCGGCGTCGCAGCGTCTCGTACGATCGAAGACGGATTGACCTCCGCCGTCGTGGCAGCCAGCGTCGTGGCGGCCACGCGCGAGGGCGGAGGAACCGTCGGCACAGCTCGTGAAACATCGGAGGCAGCCGGAAGCGGGTTGGGCCCGACGTGGGCCGTCGCCAGGAAGTACACGCCCAGGATCGCGACCGCTACAGCGGACCAGATCGAACGAGCGATGGCTTTCGACAACTGCCTCATCGGACTTCCGCCTTGCAGCTACCTCTGTGACAGGTTCAGTACTCCGGGAAAATGCGCGGCGGACACATGGTTCCAGCGTCCACTTGGTTTCCGTTCTGGTCGCGCTTGATCCAGATGTAGCAGCCGCTCCCAAACGGGATGAACGACACGGTGTAGGGACCGTTGTTGTCGTTGAACGTGCCATCGTTTTGGGGGTCCGAGTATGAACCTCCCGTGTTCGGCGGGTGATCCGTGTCCGGATTGTCGGCGTAGGCAAGGTTTTTCCCTCCTCCGCCGTCACTGGACACGGTCGCGGAGCCGATGTTCGTGCCGTTTTGGTCTTCAACGATGTAGTTCCCCGTCGCCACGCCGCTCGCAAACGCGAGACCGACGCCGAGAACTAGAAGCAGCAACGACGCCGCCCAGAAGATTCTCATGAAATTCTCCTTCCGGAAAAGATCGCCAAACCCTGAGCTTTTTGGGTGGCGCATCTTACTCGCGCCCGCAACTACCGTTCGCACGGAGTTTTCGAGCGCAGGAACGGATTCATACAGGCAATGGAGAAGGCGACTTCCTAGACGCCTTCCGGCTGAATCCACACTCCCTTCTGAGACGCCGGGTTTCTCGCACCAGAAACCAAGCGATCTTCTTTTACCGTGCGCTCGCTGGACGTCAAGAGTGCAGATTGTGAAGATGAGAGCTCTGCGCCGAAAGGGCCTGAGAAACCGGGAGATCGCCAAGAGGCTCCGGGTCCGCAAAACCTCGGCCATCAGGCTCCTACGAGCCCGTGTGAAACGACGTCCTTAGCGTACAAGAATTAACCAATGGAGGAGTGACCCCTACAAGTTCGACGTAGCCCTGCAACAGATCGTGCTCATCGCCCAACGCGACGGCGACAATGCCGGAGACAACCTCGGTTCCGCGCTCGCGCCAGCGGGAAACTTGAATACGAACGCGCCCATCCAGGACCTCACGCCGACGCGGCCCGACGTCCTGGTTGGCGCGCCGGGCATGAACGGCGGCTATGGGGACTTCTTTGCGTTTTCGGTCGATCCGAATCAGCCGGTCACGGCAGCGTTTCGAACGATCTATCGCTACTCCACGCAGCCGAATGTCCCGCTGCCGACGGCTGCGCGGTTCGGATCGAGCATCGCTGGTGGACGTTGCATTGCGGATTCACTCGATCCCGATCGAATCCCGGATGCGGTTGTTGGTGTGCCTCACAACGGTGTGAGCCCGTGGCTCACGCAGGTTTTCATGATCGTGAACCGCAAGACGAGCGTCACCGCCACCTCGATTCCAGCGCCGACGGACATCGACAACAATCAGTTTGGCTATTCCGTCGCGTTCGTCGATCGCGCAACCGGAACGAACTATCCCAACGCCGACCTCGTCGTCGGCTCCGCGAGCGCAAATACCACTACGGCGTACGTCGACGCTCAGAATGGGGCTGCCTATCTCTACTCCCTCGACGCCGTTGCCGGTCCGGGGACACCGACATTGATCATGGATCCATTTGTGGGAAGGAAGCGGGCCGATCACTTCGGCACCGCCGTAGTCGGTAGTTTCGAGCCATCGACCGCAATTCGGCGAGTTCACATCGCCGCACCGTTTCGTGACGGCATCACTCCTCAGAGCGGCAGCCCGGGCCAGGACGCCGACTATGTCGATGTCGGAAGGGTTTTCACCTATCGCACCACCGACCTCGTCACGCCAGAGAGTCTCGTCAGCGGAACGCTCTCGGGCACTCAGTTCGGCTACTCGGTTGCCGGCGAAGTGGACATCAACGGCGATGGAGTCGTCGACGTCTTGGTTGGCGCGCCGGGTACGGATGGACCGACGCCAACCGAATCGCTACCGCCAGACGGGTCGCTGAACCCGCGTGGGTGCGATGAAGGCGCGGTGATGATTTACAGTGGCGTCGTTGACGGTCCGATGGGCACGACGCCCTTCCTGCAAAGCGTCCGAATCTACGGCTTTGGTCCGGGCGACACCGCCGGGAAACAGATTCATCCCCGATTTGGACACGCAATCGTACCGCTGCCCGCGATCGCACCTGGTATTCGCGATCAGTTTCTCGCGACGGCTCCTTACTACGACGATCCGTCTTTCCCTCAGGTGACGGACATCGGGTGGGCGGCGCTTTATGCCGTGGAGCCGTTGTCCGGGGCTGTTTTCAACGACACTCAGCTTCTTCGAAATGCAGCGTACCCCGCGCACGCTCAAGACCTCTTCGGATTTGCTGCGACTCGGATCTTCAATTTGATCGTAGAGGCCGGCACGCCGGCGGATCCGATGACCACCGATTTCGCAGTTTCAGCGCCGGGTTACGACGGCCCGGGTCCGGCTCCAGACCAGGGTCTCGTGTACGTCTACCAAGGAACCGCCCCTGACGGGCAGAACGGTTTTCGCGTTCCAGCCTACGTCATCGATCCGCAGGTCGTCGGAAATGTCTCGATGGGCGCACAATTCGGATTTTCGCTCGCGACCAACATCCGAGTCGGCACACCATCAACGATCTACTTGTACGTGGGGGCTCCGTACAACAGCACCAATGGACTCACTGCCAACGGCAGCGTGTTCGTATTTGCGTTGGCCCCGACCTTTGAAACGCTTCTCGGGCGCGTCGATGGACTCCAGAGCGGAGAACATCTCGGCTGGTCGGTCGATGGCACCTTCTTCCTTGCAGATGCCGATGCGGTTCCGGATTTCGTCGCCGGCGCTCCAGACTACAGCGGGGCCTTCACGCACCAGGGAAGGGCATTCATCTGCTCGACGGCTACTCCGCAGATCCTCGCCACCCTCGACAACCTCGCGATGTCCACTCCCGCTCCAGCGATCGGGTCCTACTCGCCATCGGCGGAAGACCGCTTCGGGCAGACGGTCGTCGGGACGATGAACCGGCCGATCACGATCCCCGGCGGTCTTCGGCGTCCGCAGATCATTATTGGCGCACCCGGGGCCGATCTGTTGACTCAGGCAAACCGTGGTGTAGCTTTCATGTACGCCTACACCAACGCCAGCACTCCAGCGCCGGGAGTGGATCGGTTGGATAGGCTCGTGACGAATCAGGCGGATTTCGAGCACGGCGCCGATGATCGCTTCGCGTGGGCGCTCGCAGGTACGGGCGTGGTACCGTTGTCCGGGACGCCGCCTCCCGGGCAAACGGCTCAGGACGTGCTTCTCGTCGGCGCGCCCTTCCTCGATGCCATGGACGACGCAAGCCGCATGATTCGCCAAAAAGGACGGAGTTATGCATATCGATTCACGCATCGAATCGGCGGGCAGAATCCGTAGGTCGCACGTCCGGGCGCGAAACGTCTGGCGTTTGACGCGAGCGGCCGCGGTCACGGGCGCCTTGCTCGCGGCGCCCGCGATCCTGGCCGTGGCGGCGGGACCGTCGGCACCGACGAGCCTTCGTCTTTCCGTCTCGCCTCTCGACGTGGGTCAACGATCGACCGTGTCGGTCGAGGGCCAACCTGGCGCCCGATATGCCCTTCTCGCTTCGCGATACCCGGGGATCGCGCTCACGCGAGCGGGAGCGTGGTGTCTCGATCTTTCGAGGCCCTACGTTGTCCTTCGCGACTCGATACGTCGGGGCGATCCGCGACTCGATACCTCGGGGCGAGCGACGATGGTTTTGCGAGTGCCGACGGATTCCCAGCTCCTCACTTTGCCGATCGTCTTCCAAGGCGTCTCCCGAGACTCGACCACGCCGAGCGGCTGGACACTGAGCCGCCCGGAGACCCGCGTGATCGGAAACGGCAGCGTCGGAGACTTCACCCAGGCGAGCTTCGAGATTCCGAATCAAACTCTCCAAGCGTTTCGGCCTTCCGGATTCTTCGACGCCGACGGAGATGGCGACGTCGACTTCATCATGGGCGCCGGCCCGAACTCCGGCCCCGGCCCGTACCAAAGCCGCCTTTTCCTCAACGACGGTCATGGTGTCTTCACGGACGGAACGTTTGGTCCGGGAACCGGATTGCCCACGCAGACTCTCGGTGGTGCGGGTTTCCTCCCGGGGGATGTGGACGGCGATGGGGACATCGATCTCTACATCGTGAACGGCTGCTGTCCCTACGCAATCACGGATGGTCAGGACCGCTTGTATCTGAACGACGGTCACGGTCTCTTCACGGACTCGACGTACGGCACGGAAGCGGGTGTTCCGCATAACCACTTCGAGGACGCACGAGACAGCACGTTCGAGGGCGTGCTCGCAGACCTAGATAACGACGGAGATCTCGACGTCTTTCTTGCAGAGAATAGCAGCGTGGGATTTGGACGCGTCTTCTTCAATGTCAATGGCCAGGGCCTCTTCATGGACAGTGATGACATTCCCGGGACCTTCTTTCCTCGCTACCGAGGAGAAGGCCAGGCCCGCGCAGTCGCCGTGGGTGATGTCGACGGCGACGGAGACTTAGACCTCGTCCTCACGGGCTTCATGATGCACCGGCTCTGGATCAACCAGGGGGGCGGCGTCTTTGAAGATGGAACGAATGGAGTGACAACGGGCCTTCCGCCGCTCGACGGAGTTCTGGGTGCCGACATCAAGGTTGTCGATCTCGACAACGACGGCGACCTCGACATCGTGATTGCCACCGACGTGAGTTCTCAGGGAGGATTTGGGCCTTCGTACGATCGAATCTTAATCAACGATGGCCACGGGCGATTCACAGATGGCACGTTCGGACCGGGGACCGGTCTTCCTCCGGTCCAGGACGTGAGTAACGCCGTGCTCGTCGGTGACATCGATCGAGACGGTGACCTGGATTTGATCTTTTGCGTTGACTCGTACGTTTGGGGCGACGTCACGCGCCTCTACCTGAACGACGGGCACGGCCACTTCACGGATTCGACGTTCGGGCCCGGCGCGCGACTGACCGGATTTCACGAAAAGGCGTACGGCGGAGCGTTCGGCGACATCGACGGAGATGGAGACCTTGATCTTCTGCTCGTTCGCGACACCTATCCGAACGGCACGCTTCCCATCACGATCTACTACAACAACTGATCTGATACCGACCAAAAGCCCGATGCAGCGATCATCCGACTGCGTCGGGCTTTCTTGTTTCGGTCGCTCCTTAACGTGCAATTTTTAACCATTAGCTAAAGCGCGGAATCCGAAGTTGTTCCAGATTTGTCGTGGCGGGAGCCCGGTGGCATCGGTCAGAGGCGTCGGCATGCATGAAGTCCCGCGCCGAAGGGGAAGAAGTCTCATCGTCGATGAAGTCGGTCGCCCGACCGGACGCGCAACCGACGGTGAACGGACCCTTCGAGGGTTGGACGGTTCTCATGGCACTCACTCCGATCGAAATGGGACGGGCTTGAGATCTCCAGTTGGGATTATTCCCTTGGCCTGAACGGAGCACAATCCGCGGACCTCGCCGGTTCTACGCAATCGACGAAATCGAGTCGTGGAAACGCGGAGGGCACGCAACCGAGGGTCGTCGAAGGCGACTCTCTTCCATGAACGTCACGCGCAGGCTGTCGTCGCGGTTTCGCGAGATTCGCGGCGCGTTGGCGGACGCGATCGATCTCGTCTATCCGCCGGTTTGTCTGGCTTGCGAGGCCATCGACGACGTCGCCGCTGTCGGTCTCTGCGAGACGTGCCGGCGATCGTTGGCGAAGATCGTGCCGCCCGCGTGCCCGCGTTGCGGCGAACCCCTTCGTCGCGCGCCCGACCGCACGATGGGGAAGCGCCTCCGCTGCAATGCGTGTCCAAAGGGCGGGTTTGCGGCCGACGGCGCGATTGCAGCACTCCGCTACGTCGGAACGGCCAAGGACCTCGTGCTCGGCCTGAAGTTTGGGCGGGACCGGTTGCTCGCGAGACCGCTCGGACGATTGCTCCTGGAGCGCCTGCGCGCACCGGATGTCTCGTTCCGCCCCGACGTCGTCGTGCCGGTCCCACTTCCGTTCGGCCGGCGGTTCAGCCGCGGCTTCAACCAAGCGGCCGACGTCGCGCGCGTCGTCGCGACCGAATTCGGTGTGCCGTGTCGCACCCGACTCGTCCGCCGCCGCGCGGCCCCTCCTCAATCGGGGTTGAGCCGCGCGGCGCGGCGACGAAACGTGCGAGGGGCGTTCTCGCTCTGGCCGTGGGCGAAGCGATTCCTGCAAGGGCGGCGCGTTCTCGTCATCGACGACGTGCTGACGACGGGAGCGACGGTTGATGCGATGTGTCGCGTGCTTCGTCGCGCGCGACCGTCGGCGATCTACGTGGCTGCAGTTGCACGTGCGACCGCTTCGTAGCGTCAGGCAACGTCCGAGAACGCGAGTTCGACCGCCTCGAGCGGCGTGCGCGCGAGAATCGGCCGAGGCTTCAAGTCGGGTCGCTCGGAGAGAGTCCACGACCCCAGCGTCACGACGCGCCGGCCGTTCTTCAACGCGACCGCCATCTCCGAGAGCGTCCCGAGTTCGCCGCCGATGGCGATCATGACCTCCGCGGCGTAGACGATGAGGAAGTTCCGCACCTCGCCGAGCCCGGTGGGAATCGGGATGAGGACGTGCGGATTCGCCGTGGTGGAATCGTTGGTGGGAAGCAGGCCGACGGTGAGCCCGCCGCGTTCGCGCGCGCCCCGACACGCGGCTTCCATGACGCCGCCGAGCCCGCCGCACACGACGATGCCGCCCCGATCGGCGACGAGGCGGCCGACCTCGAACGCCAGCGCCGAATCGCTCTCGCTCGCGCGCCCGAGGCCGCAGACCGCGATCCGACGAGGACGAGCGGCGGACGGCAACTGGGATCCCTTCAATGCGGCGTCAGCGCACATCGATGACCTCCTACGAACTTGGCCCGCGTCTCCGTCGCAGGAGCTCGACGGCCACCGGCATCACCGAGATGACGATGATCGCGAGGATCACGAGCCCGAAGTTCTGTTTGACCCACGGGAGTTGACCAAAGAAGTAGCCGAGGAACACGAAGAACCCGTTCCAAGCCACGGCGCCCACGACGTTCCAGACGAGGAACTTTCCATACGACATGCGCCCAATGCCGGCGACGAACGGGGCAAACGTTCGGATGATCGGGATGAATCGCGCGAGGAAGATCGTCTTGCCGCCGTGCTTCTCGTAGAAGCGGTGCGTTCGCTCGAGGTGTTCGCGTTTCAAGAATCGCGTATTGCGATCGAAGATCTTCGGCCCGACGGCGTGTCCAATCCAGTAGTTCACGGTGTCGCCGAGTGCCGCAGCGAGCGAGAGCAAGAGGAACAACACGACGACGTCGAGCGAGCCGAGCGCCGCGATCGAGCCGGCGGCGAACAGGAGCGAATCCCCTGGGAGAAACGGCGTGACGACGATTCCCGTCTCGAGGAAGACGATTCCAAACAGAAGGAGGTAGGTCCACGCGCCATAATCGCGAATCGCCGAATCGAGATGACGGTCGAGGTGGAGAAAGAAGTCTACGGCTTGGTGGAGCCATTCCATTCGGAGTCTCACTCGCTATCTGAAAGGGTGTGGGCCGCGCATGCGGCGGGGCGGGTGGTCGAGTCACCGGGTCAAGCGTCCTCCGACGACGTCGACTCCCGTTCGTCCGGCCAACCGAATTCGCCGATCAGCTTGACGAACGAACACTTGCCGTGGACCTCGCTGCGGAAGTCGTTCCCGTGCCGAACCACGCGCACGAGGTCGAGGATCTTGCCGGTGCCGAGGGGCAGCACCAACATGCCTCCATCGGTCGCGAGCTGCCCGAGCACGCGCTCGGGTACGGAAGGTGCGCCAGCGGTGACCAGAATCCGATCGAACGGCGCCGCCGCTTCCCAACCGAGCGTGCCGTCGCCGACGCAACAATGGACGTTCGAGTAACCGAGTGCCTCGAGTCGCGCTCGCGCGGCAGCCGACAGCGCGGCGTGCCGCTCGACGGTGACGACGGTGGCGGCCAGCTCGGCGAGCACTGCGGTCTGATATCCGGACCCCGTTCCGATTTCCAAGACCTTCGCGCCGGATGGGATCTCGAGCAGCTCGGTCATGTGCGCAACGATGTAGGGTTGTGAGATCGTTTGATCCTCGCCGATGGGAAGCGGCCGATCGGCGTACGCGTCGTCGAGCGAGCGACCGGGCACGAACACGTGCCGCGGGACCTTGAGCACGGCATGCACCACGCGCCCGTCGCGGATGCCACGCGAGATGAGCTGCTGCTCGACCATGGCAATTCGGTGTTCGAGCGGAGATTCCGGCGCGGTCACGAGGCGACTCGAATGTCGCGAACCAAGAGCTCGACCGTGTCGACGGGGTTTGAGATGGCGCCCGGCATGCTGCCGGACCGACCGGGTCGACGTTCGCGTGCGACGCGCGGCGTGAACACCAGGTCGAGTCGTCGCGGCAGCGGATCCGGAAGCGACTGCGGGGCGAGCGACGGATGAAGCACGGCGCGGCGGCTCGTGCCGTTCTGCTCGACGATGAACGTGAATCGTTTCGCTCCGACGCCGTTGCCGCTCGTGCCCGCCACCCGTACGTCGGTCACCGCGAAGAGCGGCGCCGGGTTTCGCTCGCCGAAAGGTGACAGGCGCTCGATCTCGGCCGCGAGAGTCGGCGTCGCGAAATCGAGAGGGACCTCGAGATCCAGCTCCAGTGCCGGTCCTCGTGATCGCTTGGAGATCTCTCGCGCCGCCTCGATCACCGCGCGCGCGAAGTCGCCGATTCGGGGGCGCTCGATCTCGAAACCGGCGGCCCTCGCGTGCCCGCCGTACGAGAGGAGATGCGCGGCCCAGGCCT
>JACOTG010000146.1 GCA_016178505.1 Planctomycetota bacterium | reverse complement strand
GTAGGTGTAGACGAGCTTCACGTCGCCCTCCCGGAACCCGTTGACGCACAGGTGTCGGTCGGTATCCGTGTTCGTGACGGTGAGGATCGTGCCGCGGTGCGCGGTCGAATCGAACAGCGGGAAGACGAGCGCCGACGCGGGCTGCCCGACGACCGTCGTCGACAGGCTCGACGAGGTCGAGCCGAGGATCGTCACGCGGAACGAGCACGCCGCCGAGTTACCGCTCGCGTCCGACGCCGTGCAGGTGACCGTAGTCACGCCCGTCGGGAAATGGCTCAGCGAAGGCGGAACGCACAGGTAGCTGGCGTTGTCGTCGCAGGTATCGGTCACCATCGGTTGGAACTCGACGATCGTACCCTCGACGTCGCCCGAGCACGCGGCCGTGATCGGATCCGGGCATTCGATGATCGGCGGCCTCGTGTCTTCCACGGTCACGCTGAACGTGCACGTGGCAGTGTTGGGCGGCGCCGCCGTGTCGCTTACGGTGCACGTGACGGTCGTCGCGCCCCGCGGGAAGGTCGAGCCCGACGCCGGCGTACACGTGACCGTGGACACTGGACTGCAACGGTCCGTCACTGACGTCGGCGCGGGATACGAGACCGTGGCGCCCGCGGGGCTCGTGCATTCGATGGTGATGTTCGCCGGACACGTGATCGTTGGCGGGGTCGTGTCCTGAACCGTCACCGTGAAAACGCACGATTCTTGGTTTCCGCACTGATCCCGCGCCGTGCAGGTGACGGGCGTCGATCCGAGGGGAAAGAGCGAGCCGCTCGGCGGGGTGCAATCAACCATCACGGGGCCACCCTGAAGCGTCGAACAGGTCGAGGTCACGGTCGGCGCGCCGTAGGAGACGATCGCGCCGTCAGGACCCGTGCATTCGGCGGTCACGTCATCCGGGCACGTGATCGAAAGCTCTTCACCACCGAAGGCAACGACGGGAAAACCAACTGTTCCCGACACGACGATCCCCAGAAGAACCCAACAACGACCGATTAGCGTGCGCATGACGGCTCCTTGTGCAAACATTCCCTCTCGTCGGCGGCGTGGAACTCAACGCGTTGCCGTGTTCCCGAGTGGTCCCGAATGGAAGCAGAATCACCCCGGATGGGTTGGCTTCGTGGCTGACCTTCAGAATCCCACTTGGACGAACTCTCAGCGCCACAGGATTACCGACGGATGCCGGCGCGTCAAGTAGCGCACGGATTCGGTCTCGAACCGGAAACGGGGGTACGGAGCCAGGATCAAATCCAGCGGATTCTTCCCCACTCGACGGCCATTCTGCTGACGGCGGATCCCGCCGCCGCACGGTGCGATGGGCCCAGCCATTCGGGGACCGGAGAATCGACTTTCCAATCGAAGCGGCATGCGATGACCAAGGGCGAGGCTGGCGAGAACGACGCGTTCGCGCGCGCCCTCGTCCTCTACACCCGCGCGATCCTGCTGTCCTTGCACGCGCGCGCACTCTTCCACTTCGAGCGTGCCCACGCCGCGGGCCACGCGAGGGACGGGAAGGCAGGACGCGAGAGCGCGGAGGCGCTGTGGCCGGATTCCGCAAGGGCTTGGTTCTGGGCCAGTTTCGCTTTTGTCGACGCGCTCGACACGCGCGAAGCCATTCGTGCGTACCACCGCTCGATCGAGATCGACCCGAGTGACGCCCGCGCGTACCGCAATCTCGCCGCCGTGCTCCAGTACTCCGGTAACACTTCGGAATTGATCGCGATCGACCCCGAAGACGCCGCGGCGCACTTGAGCCTTGGGAAAGTGCTCGAGGCGTCCGGCGATTTGCCGAGTGCGAGCGAGCAATACCTGCGCGCGATCGAGATCGACGGCGGTCTCTTGGCCCCGCACTTCGCTCTCGGTGACGCGCGCCTCAAATCCCGCGATTGGGCGCAGGCAGCCGAGCAGTTTCCGCGCGGGATCGACATTGATGGGAAGAGTGCTAACGCACACTTTGGTCTCGTGGCCGCGCTCGCCGACTACGGCAATCGGCGCGACGCGATGGTGCGGTATCGCCTCGCGATCGATCTCGACGGAAACCTCATCGTCGCGCACGTCGCCCTCGGCAACACACTGATCGCCTCCCAGGAACTTTCGGAGGCGATCGCCGAGTGCAACCGCGCGATCGACATCGATCCGAACTCTGCCCTCGCGCACGGAACCCTCGGCGGCGCGTACCTGAATTCCAGACGGCTGCCGGACGCGATCGCCGAATGCAAACGCGCGATCGCGATCGATTCGAAGGATGCCGTCGCTCGCCTGAATCTCGGGAGCGCGTAATTGGCCTCCCGGGACTTCCAGAGCGCGATCACCGAGTTCGAAATCGCGATCGCGAACGATCCGAAGAACGTCGCTCCGCAAATCGATCTCGGCCGCGCATCCGAGGCATTCGGCGACCTGCCGCGGGCGATCGACGAGTACCAAGAGGCTCGACACGCTCGCCGAAGCGCTTTTTCTGACCGGCGACTCGAAGGCGGCGATCGAAACCGAGGAGCGCGCGCTCCAAGTGCTCGACAAACAGGCCAATCCCAACGCGCGGCTTCGCCCGCTTCTCGAAGCCTCGCTCGCCCGCTTCCGCGCCGCCGCAGAGCAATGGACCCCAGTCAAGAAGTGACGCGTACGGAGCCTGGATCAACTCCGGCGGATTTTTCCTCGCTCACCGGCCATTCTGGCGACGGCGATTGCTGACGCCTGACGGTATGATGGGCGCAGACATTCGGGGACCGGAGAATCGACTCTCCATTACAAGGGGCATGTGATGACTCGCTTCCACTACACCATCCGTCGACTCGTCGCCGTCGCGCTGTTCGTCGTCGCGGTCGCCGGCGCTCGCGCGTCGGCGCAGTGCCTGCCCGACAACTTGAACGGCGCGTGCTGCCAGCGCGCGGACGTGCAGCTGCCGAGCTTCCCGGCGATCAGCCAGGAGATTCGCTACCTCTGCTTCGACAACTGCCAGTCGCGCGTCAACGGACGGCTGTGCGTCGACGTCGCCGCGCCTCGCCTCGCGACGACGGGAAACGGACGCGTCGTGTGCGGCCTCTACTTGATCCGATTCACGATCCACACGTGTTCGCCGAACCGCCCGCAGACCCTTTGGTCGGGCTCGATGCGCGCGCAGTACTCGCGTACGTGGCTCGAGGCGCCGGTCACGGGTGGCGCTTCGTCGCTGCAAGTGCACCGCTTCCTGTTGAACGGCGATCTCACGCCCAGCGCATTCCTCGTGAGCCACTTCGGCAGCAATCGCTTCGCGGTTCCGCCGTGCGCGGCCGCGTTCAGCCAGCACGTTCACTTCTGGGGGTACATCGACTACGCGCGGGACTGCGGCTCGCCGGCGCCGACGGTGGAGATCGCGTGGGCGTTGAATCACGATTGCGATGCGTTCGAACACGCGGGCGGATCCTCACGACCCTCGCCCGGCAGCGGCCCATTCCACGGCGGCGTGTCGTACGGGTTCGTCGGGCCCGGCCCAGGCTTCGTCGTCGACACGGCGACGCTCGCGCCGGCCGCGGGAGCGAACGGCGCCGAGTCCGTGCGTCGCAACGACTGGACGCGCCTTCCGAGCATCTGCGTGAACGAAGAGCCCTTGCAGCAGGCATCGATGTCCGTGATTCGAGAAGCGTGCGCGTGCAGCTCGAACACCGGATTGCCGGCGCAGTACGTCGAGTCGGCTCTCGACGTCACGGGAACGTGCGGCAGCGCGTTCCACACGGACGCCGTCGGCCTCGGAGCGTTCGTGCAGAAACGCATCGGCGGATGGACGAACGCGGCCGTCTTTCCCGGAGCCGAGAGCTTGCTGTTCGGACAGGGTCCGCTCGAGACGACCGACGCGTGCGCGCCGGGGATTCTCGTGCCGCGCTACTACAAGGGCGTCGAGACGCTCGGCGGGTTCGATGCGTTCACCATCGGCGTGCCGATCCAGGGCCCGCTCGGTCGCCAATTCGCCGACGTCGCCAGCGCCAACGTGAGCCCCAACAACCCGACGACGATCATCGGCGCGCCGTACGTCAGCTTCTACGTGCTCAACGTGAACTTTCCCTAGACGGCAAGTTCACTTCGCCGAGGCCTGCGCCTCGAGGAACGGCAGCACGGCCGCATCGAACTCGGCGGGCTTCTCCATGTTGACCATGTGGCCCGCGCCGGCGATGACGACCTTCTTCGCGTTCGCGACGCTTTCCATGAGCCGCTTCACATTTTCGTGAATCGACGGGACGTCGCGATCGCCCACGACGATGAGCGTCGGGCAGTGGATCTCGCCGAGCCGCTCGTTCGCGCGCGGCTTCAACGGCCGCGCGAGGATCGGATTCGCAAGCCAACAGTGCGCGTCCTCCATCGAGATCTGGCGCAGCCGCGCCGCGAGCGCCGGGTTCTCCATCGCGGGCTTCATGTAGCCCGTCGCGAGCCACGCCTCGATGCCGCGCTCGACCTCGCCGTCGCGAATCGCCTGGATGATCTCCCACATCGCGGCGTCGTCGACGTCGTCGCTCTCGTGGCGAAGGCCGCTCACCCCGGGGCCGGCGAGCACGATCGATCGCACGCGCTTCGGGTATTGGATCGCGAAGTCGATCGCGATGCGGCCGCCGAGCGACAAGCCGACGAGATTCGCCGTTTCGATCTTCAGATCGTCGAGCAGATCGCGCAGATCGTCGACGTCCGAGTACGGCTCGAGCGGGGCCGGTGACTTGCCGTAGCCGCGCACGTCGTACCGCACGACCTGAAAACGTGAGGCATAGCGCGTGAATTGATCGTCCCACATCCGCCGATCGAGCTGCCCGCCGTGGATGAGCACCACCGGCTCGCCTTTTCCCGCGACGTCGTAGGCCAACGGGACTCGAACGCGCATCCGATCCGTCGCGGGCGACGCTGGAATCGGCGCGCCCGTTTGGATCGGGCCATCCGGAAGAAACGAGCCGGGCGGCCACGCAAGCGCAGCCAAGAGCGCCATCGCCGAACCGATCGTCGTCATCGCGACTCCTCCTTCGAATCGCCGCTTTGCGGCGTTCTCAACACTCGGACGAAGAACCACGTCGTGAACGCACTGATCGTCGTCCACGTCGCGAGCATCATCGCCCACGCCGACGCGCTCATGGAAGCTCCGCGCGCTTGCGGCGCCACGCGAGCCAGACGAGGAACGCGCAGCCGGCGAAGAGAGCGAGCAAGAGCAATCTTGTGAAATCCTGCACGAGCGGGCTCCGGCCGCCCGCGGTCGCGCCGACGTGCAGCACGCGACCGATGACGCTGTCGGGCGCGAGCGGCCATCCGTGTCCCGATGCGAGCGAGCGCGCGGCCACGCCCCACTCCCCTGCCGGCTGCACGAGCGAGCCCACGAAGATGACGGCGATGAACGCCGGCGTCACGAAGCGGATCACGAAGCGGAAGAGCCGCGGCACGCGCATGTCCGCGCCGCGCGTGATCTCCTCCCATCCGCGATCGATTCCGAAGATCGCCGAGAAGACGATCGCCTCGAGGAGCGCGAACACGACGAGCGCGAACGTGCCGGTCCAGTAGTCGAACTCGCCGAACGCGCCGCTCCCGTAGAAGAACACGCACACGAGTCCGAGGCCG
Source organism: Planctomycetota bacterium (assembly GCA_016178505.1). Lineage (GTDB taxonomy): Bacteria > Planctomycetota > JACOTG01 > JACOTG01 > JACOTG01 > JACOTG01. The sequence goes on along the minus strand of JACOTG010000146.1, from coordinate 4,450 downwards.
AGCGTCGCCGCGCCGAAGACGAGAGCCGCGCGCGACCGTCGAACGCCGAGCTCGTCCTCGAGAAACGCCATCACCGGCTGACCCATCGCCAAGGACGACGTGATCCCGGCGAAGAAAAGGAGGCCGAACCACAGCGCGCCGGCAACGGGCGCGAACCACCCCATCGCGGCGAACAGCGACGGCGCCGTCACGAAGCCGAGCGAGTACGAGTCGACGCCGCCCGCGAGCGCGCGAACTCCTTCGAGCCCGAGGAACGCCGTCGCAATCGGGATCACGATCGAGCCGCCGAGCACGACCTCCACGAACTCGTTGAGCCAGCCCGACGACGCCGCGTTGAGCGCGATGTCCTGATCGCGTCGCACGTACGCGGCGTAGCAGTGGATCGAGCCCATGCCGACCGACAGCGTGAAGGAGATCTGGCCCGCGGCCGCGAGCCACGTCGTCGGGCTGGCGAGGCCGGAGAGCTGCGGCCGCCACACGAAATCGAGACCCGCGAGCGGGCTCGCGACGACGCCGGGATCGCGCCCGGGCGACAACGTGAGTCCGCGAATCGCGAGCACCGCACCGAAGACGAGGAGCAGCGGCATTCCGATCTTCGCGACGAGCTCGATCCCACGCACGAGCCCGCGGGAGAGGATCCACACGTTGAGGCCGAGCGTCAGCAGGAACCAGAAGAGCGCCTCGCCGGGCGCCGCGACGAGCGATCCCGCGTGAATGCCGAGGAATTGCGCGCGAAACGCCGCCGGATCCGCCGAGCGAAACGTGCCGGCGATCGAGTGCCACACGTACGCGAGCGTCCACGACTCGATGTAGCAGTAGTAGGCAGCGACTGCGAGGTTCGTGAAGAGACCGAAGACGCCGACGTACTTGAGCCAGCGCGCGCCGCCGAGTCGGTCGAACATCCCGGGCGCGGAATGGTGGCCGAACTGCCCGCCGTGGCGGCCGATCGCCCACTCGACCCACAGGAGCGGAATGCCCATGAGCACGAACGAGACGAGGTACGGAATGAGGAACGCGCCGCCACCGTTTTGCGCCGCGAGCGTCGGGAAGCGGAGGAAGTTGCCGAGCCCGACGGCGTTTCCCGCCATCGCCAAGACGAGCCCGACTCGAGATCCCCATCCTTCGCGTTCGCGTTGCGACATGATGCGCGCGAGTCTAGGCGAACGCGCCGGGCGCATCCTGTGCCGGAGGTCAGCAGAATCGCCCGTGACTTCCGGGCTACGCCGCGACCGCTATAATCCGCCCCACTCTCATGGAGGGAGCCGAATGACCACGACGATCACCGCTACCGCCCTTCTGTTGCTCGTGATCACCGGATGCAGCAGCTTCGCCACGTCGCGCGAGTCGCGCACGTTCGGCGAGGACGTCGAGTTCCTGCGCGCACACACGGACGTCATCGTCCTCGGCAAAGGAACGAGCGCCGAAGTCGTCGTCGCTCCGAAGTGGCAGGGCCGCGTGATGACGTCGACGGCGCGCGGCGACTCGGGCGCGGGCTACGGTTGGATCAACGACGCCTGGGTCGAGGCGGGTAACGTGGAGCCGCACATCAACATTCCGGGAGGCGAGGATCGCTTCTGGATGGGGCCCGAGGGGGGACAGTACGCGATCTTTTTTCCGAAGGGCGCGTCGTTCGACCTCGATCATTGGCAAACGCCGCCGTGCATCGACACCGAGGCGTACGAGGTCGTGGAACGGGACGACTCGCACGTCACGTTCCGCCACCGCGCGAGCGTCGTGAACTACGCGGGGTCGCGATTCGACGTCGAGATCCGCCGCACCGTGCGGCAGATCGAGAGCAACAACAAGCAGTACGTCCCGACGACGGGCCCCGACGTGAAGTGCGTGGCGTATCAGACGGAGAACTCGATCACCAACGTCGGGACGAACGCCTGGACGAAGGACTCGGGCCTGCTCTCTATCTGGATCCTCGGAATGTTCAAGCCGTCGCCGGACGCCACCGTCATCGTCCCTTTCGTCGAGGGCAGCGAGGCCGAGCGGGGTCGCATCGTCAACGACGCGTACTTCGGCAAGGTCCCCGAGGATCGCCTGCGCATCGATCGCGGCGTTCTCTACTTCAAGGGCGACGGCCAGCACCGCAGCAAGATCGGCCTCGGTCCGCGTCGCGCAAAATCCGTCGCCGGGAGTTTCGACGCGTCGCGGAACGTGCTCACGGTCGTCGTGTACTCGAAGCCCGACGGCGCGAGCGACTACGTGAACTCGATGTGGGAGCTCCAGCGCGAGCCCTACGGCGGCGACGTCGTGAACAGCTACAACGATGGCCCGCTTGGCCCGGGCAAGAAGCCGCTCGGCCCGTTCTATGAGATCGAGACGTCGTCGCCGGCCGCCGCACTCAAGCCCGGCCAGTCGCTCGAGCACGTCCACACGACGATGCACTTCGAAGGCCCGCGCGCCCAGCTCGACGCGATCTCGCGCGATCTCCTCGGCGTCACCCTAGACCGCAAGTGACGCATACGGAGCCTGGATCCTTTTTCTCACTTACGACGCGGGGTCCCGGCGGCCCGATCTGGTCTCCATAACTGGAAAAAATGTTCCAGGCTCCGTATGCGTCAGTTAGTGACTTTCGGCCTATGACGGGGGTTGGGGGCGTCGCCTATCATGGGACGCATGATCGTCGACGTGCATTCGATCGTGCAGCGGTGGTGGCGACTCGCGGGGCTCCTCACGTGGGCCGTGGTGAGCGGCATCTTCGTCGTGAACTTCGTCGAGACGCCGAGCCTGCTGGCGGAGCCGCGCACCGCGCTGCTTGCACTCGCGTACGTCGCGTTCGGAGTCGCGTTCTGGGTGAACACCGGAAGCGAGCGCCGCCTCGCGCCCGCGATGCGTCTCGGGCTCGCGGCCGCGCAGTCGCTGCTCGCAATGGCGATCGCGTGGCTCCCGCGCGAAGCGGTCGGCTTCATCTTCCTCGTGCTCGTCGCCGGGCAACTCGCGACGCTCTTGCCGATGCGCGCCGCGGCGACGTGGATCGTCGCGCAATCGGCCGCAATGGCGTGGATCTACGGCACGTTCCTCCCGACGAAGATCGCGGTCGCGTACATCGGCGTGTACCTCGGCTTCCAGGCGTTCGCGTACCTCACGGTGCGCGCGGCGGAGAGCGAAGCCGCCGCCCGCACCGACCTCTCGCGACTGAATGCGGAGCTGCGCACGACGCAAGCGCTGCTCGCCGAATCGAGCCGGCTGACCGAACGCATCCGCATCGCGCGCGACCTCCACGACGTGCTCGGCCACCACCTCACCGCGCTCTGCTTGAACCTCGAAGTCGCGAAGCACCAGTCCGATGGCGCCGCGCGCGAGTCGATCGAGCGCGCGCAGGATCTCGCGAAACGACTCCTCGGCGACGTGCGCGACGTCGTCACCGATCTGCGCGGCGACGGAGCACTCGACCTCGCGGCCGCGCTGCGAGCGCTCGTCGATGGCGTTCCGCGCCCGCGCGTCCACGTCACCGTGCCCGACGGCTTGCGAGTCGACGACCCCGCGCGCGCCGAAGCGCTTCTGCGATGTGCGCAGGAGGCGATCACGAACGCGATTCGCCACGCCGACGCCGAGAACCTGTGGCTCGAGGTCGTCGCCACGTCCGACTCGCTCGGCATCCGAGCGCGCGACGACGGCCGCGGCGCCGAGGTCGTGCGCGAAGGCAATGGACTCGCGGGCATGCGCGAGCGATTGCGCGGGCTCGGCGGACGGCTGGAGCTGGAGTCGAAGCCGGGCGAAGGATTTCGTTTGAGTGCGTGGGTGCCGGGGGGCGGCGGGAGGGCCGCGTGATCCGAGTCTTCGTCGTCGAAGATCAGACGCTCGTGCGCCAAGGGATCCGGAGCCTCCTCGCGCTCGCGAAGGACGTCACGGTACGGCGTCGAGGCACTGGAGCGCATCCCGAAGCTCGCGCCGGACGTCGTGCTCCTCGACATGAAGATGCCGCGCGTCGACGGGCTCGCCGTGCTGCGAACGCTCAAGGGAACGAACAACCTGCCGCCGACGCTCATCCTCACGACGTTCGACGACACCGAGCTGGTGCTCGACGGGATCCGTGCCGGCGCGCGCGGCTACCTCCTCAAGGACGTCACGCTCGAGCAACTGCTCGACGCGATCCGAACGCTCGCCGGCGGGAAGACGCTGTTCATGCCGGCGATCACCGAGCGCATCCTGCGCGGCATCGATCGCGTGCCGACGCAGCCGCACTGCCTCGACGTCCCTAGCTCGCTCACGCCGCGCGAAACCGAGGTGCTCCGGCTGATGGCGGGCGGCTACAGCAATCGAGAGATCGCGACGGCGCTCCACGTCGCCGAAGGCACGGTGAAGAACCAAGTGTCGAGCATCCTATCGAAGCTCGGAGTTCGCGACCGCACGCGCGCGGTGCTGCGCGCGCTCGAGATCGGCTGCATCTAACCCGCCTTTCTCACAAAGCTGCCGACCTGCGGCTCGCTACGCGGCCTCA